>NZ_JBKBHK010000005.1:0-316208 GCF_046297735.1 Vogesella sp. | reverse complement strand
CCGAACAGGACCGTGAAACGCCTCAGCGCCGATGATAGTGCGGATACCCGTGTGAAAGTAGGACACCGCCAGACTCCCTTAAGACAAAGCCCAGCTCAAACGAGCTGGGCTTTGTGCATTGACGCGGTGAAACTGCGATGTCGTACCCACCGCCGCGTGCGCTGTTTCCACGATATCCCCCTGCGGTCGACGTCCCCCCCCAATCTCAGTAGCACCCTCGCCACGTTGATCCTGCGGCCAACGTTGGCCGCCATACGCAGCCGATCCGCCGGAACCGATACCTGCCGACCTCGGCTACTCACCGCCCAAGCTCGGCCACGTCGCTGCCGACCCCACGCCGGCCTGCGGTTTATGCGGTACGACGGTCATCAGTGATGTTACCGCCTAGAAACAACCACTGTCGTTACTATCGCCATAGATGGTTACCCACTTTTTTAGCAACGCACTTGCAGCACCACTGTCGACCATTTTTTTCAGTGCTTTATCCATTTCATCTATGACACTGGCTGGAACGTTTCGCCCAAATCCGATATGGATCTTGCTAACGGATACCGGTTTGGGGAGATCCACAATCCGGTCGGTGATGCTTTGCTTTTTAAGATAGGCCATGCCGACGTAGCGGCCAGTAATGAAGTAGTCAATGCGGCCGAGTTCGAGTTTTTTGAAATTGCTTGCCATATCAGGCGCGGTTTCTATCGTTAAGCTGCTCGCCATGTACTCGTCGAAACCATCGCCGAAAACATCACCCAGGCTCATGCCTCCACGATAAGGTTTGAGACTGTCCCAGCTTTGAAAGTCGATGCGCCGGTCTTTGCGGACAAAGACGGCAATGGGGTTTTCAAAAGCTGGCGTCTGACTGAAGCGCAGGTAACGGGCACGTTCCGCATTAATGCGCAGTGGCAGAATGATATCAAGTTGGCCATTTTCGGCATTTTGCAGCACGCGCTTCCAGGGATACAGCTGAGGTTGCAGTTTCACGCTGGCGGGCAGGATGAGTTGTAACTGTTCGACGCTGGCACCGGTTAGGGCGTGGTTATTACGGCACCAATGGTAGGGCGGGTAGTCAGGGTTGCCCGAGTAGCGCAATGTCAGGGCAGCCGCCGCGCCAGTCCAGCAGGCGGCACAGATCAGGGCAAAAAATGTGGTGGCACGACCGAAGGATATCCCCATCAAGCCTCCTCTGCCTCTCCTTATGAACGGTGACCACGTCAGGGCCGCTACGCGTTGCAAGCCGGGTCAATCTCTCCTGTGTCGGCTGATTATAGTGAACACTGCCAGGTTTTGGCCGCGAGCTTGCATATGAGGTGTTGGTTAGTGCTGATGCCTGCTGGGTGCGATACGGTTATTTCAGCATACCGCTTTGCTATTGGCAGTACCCGGCACTAGTCGCTACTGCCAGGTGGTTGCCCTGTGGTTGCCCTGTGTCCAGGCTAGGTGCCGATTAGCTCATGGAAGGCATCTCTGGTGATGAGAGGGCGCTGGGGCAGGTGCTTTGGCTGTGCCCGAAGAGCGGTGATGGCAGAAGCCCCCGTTTGCGAGGCAAGCGGGGGCTGGATCCAGTGATGTCTGCGGTGTTTTAGACTCTTGCGGCCAGCTTGCTCCGCAGGCGCTGGGTAACGTTCACCATGCCTTGCAAGGCGGCTTCGACCTCTGGCCAGCCACGGGTTTTCAGGCCGCAGTCCGGGTTCACCCACAGTCGTTGCGCCGGAATCACCTCCAGTGCCTTGTGCAGCAGTTTTTCCAGCTCGTGCTCCGCCGGAATGCGCGGGCTGTGGATGTCGTATACGCCGGGGCCGATTTCGTTGGGGTAGGCAAAGCTGGCAAAGTCACGCAGCAGTGCCATGTCCGAGCGCGAGGTTTCGATGGTAATCACGTCGGCGTCCAGCGCCGCGATGGCCGGCAGAATGTCGCCGAACTCCGAGTAGCACATATGGGTGTGGATCTGAGTGCTGTCATCGACGCGGGCGCAGGACAGGCGGAACGCTTCGCCAGCCCAGGCCAGATAGGCGTCCCAGTCTGCCCGTTTCAGAGGCAGCCCTTCGCGCACGGCTGGCTCGTCGATCTGGATCACCTTGATGCCGGCGTTTTCCAGGTCCAGTACTTCGTCGTTGATGGCGAGCGCAATCTGGCGGCAGACCTCGCTGCGTGGCAGGTCGTCACGTACGAAGCTCCACTGCAGAATGGTGACCGGGCCGGTAAGCATGCCTTTTACCGGGCGCGGGGTCAGGCTTTGGGCGTATACCGACCAGGCGACGGTCATGGCTTGCGGGCGGGCGACGTCACCGAAAATCAGCGGCGGTTTCACGCAGCGGCTGCCGTAGCTTTGTACCCAGCCGTATTCGGTAAAGGCAAAACCTGCCAGCTGTTCGCCAAAGTATTCCACCATGTCGTTGCGTTCTGCTTCACCGTGCACCAGTACATCGAGCCCCAGTGCTTCCTGCTTGCGGATTACCAGTTCGATTTCGGCTTTCATCGCTTGCTCGTAGCCGGCAGCGTCCAGTTCGCCGCGTTTGAACGCGGCACGGGCGCTGCGGATCTCGGCGGTTTGCGGGAACGAGCCGATCGTCGTGGTGGGCAGCAGCGGCAGTTTCAGCCACGCGGCTTGGGCGGCAGCCCGTACCGGATAGGGGCTGTGGCGACGGTCGCTGTCTGGCGGCAGCGTGGCCAGGCGCGCGCTGACATCGGTACGATGGATGCGCGGATGCTGGCGCCGTTGCTGGTTGGCAAAATCGCTGGCAGCCAGTTCGTTGCTGATGCTGTCACGGCCTTGTACCAGGCCGCGCTTGAGCAGTTTGAGCTCGTTCAGCTTCTGCACCGAGAAGGCCAGCCAGCTCTTCAGATCGACATCCAGTTGCACTTCCTGCGCCAGATCGACCGGGGTGTGCAGCAGGTTGCAGCTGGGTGCCAGCCACAGCTGCTCGCCCAGTAGCTGCCGTAGCTGGTCGGCGCGGGCCAGCGTGGCGGACAGGTCATTGCGCCAGATATTGCGACCGTCGATCAGGCCGGCGGACAGCACACGGCCTTGCGGCCAACCTTGCAGTAAGGTGGCCAGCTGTTCCGGCGCGCGCACCAGGTCCAGATGCACGCCGGCTAGTGGCAGGCTGTGCAGCAGGTCGGCATGCTCGGCCACGCTGCCGAAGTAGGTGGCCAGCAGCAGCTTGAGCGGCGTAGCCGCCAGCGTTTGATAGGTGATGCGGAAGGCTGCGAGCCATTCGGCTGGCAGGTCCAGCGCCAGGATAGGTTCGTCCAGCTGTACCCAATCCACTTTGGCGTCATTCAGCGCGGTCAGCAGCGCTTGGTAGCTGCGTAGCAGGGCCGGCAGCAGGCTGAGGCGATCGAAGTCGGCGCCTTTGCACTTGCCCAGCCACAGCAGGGTAAGCGGGCCGACCAGTACCGGTTTGGCTTTCAGCCCCAGCGCCTGCGCCTCGGCTACTTGTGCCAGCAACGGGGCGGGGTTGGCCGCAAAGGCGGTATTGGCGTGCCACTCCGGTACCAGGTAGTGGTAGTTGGTATCGAACCACTTGGTCATTTCCAGCGCATGCTGGCTGGCGTTACCGCGTGCCAGCTCAAAGTACTGTGCCTGGCTGAGGTTGGCCGCATCGAAGCCGAAGCGCGGCGGGATGGCGCCAACCAGAATTTGCGCATCCAGTACGTGGTCGTACAGCGAGAAATCGCCAACCGGGCTCAGGTCGACGCCGGCGCCTTTTTGCAGCAGCCAGTGGCGCTGGCGTAGATCCCGGGCACCTTGCTGCAAGGCCTGCTCGGCGATGTCGCCGCGCCAGTATTGCTCCAGAAGGAATTTGAGTTCCCGCTTGGCGCCGATGCGGGGGAAACCCAGAAGATGAACTTGGCTCATGTGGAATGCCTTTGCTGATGAATGTTGTGCATTCAGCATGCGGCATCTACAATCATGAGGCAATTTCATTATTTTAACGTTGATCATTAAGGTAATTCATGATGCAAAGCCAGCTCGAACTCCGCCATCTGCGAACCCTGCTGGCGCTGGCAGAGTGCGGCAGCGTGTCGCAGGCGGCCAAGCGCGTGTTCCTTACCCAGTCGGCGTTGTCGCACCAGCTGAAGTCGCTGGAAGAGGCCTACGGCTTGCCCTTGTTCGAGCGCAAAACCCAGCCGCTGCGCTTTACGCCGGCAGGCGAGCGCTTGCTGACACTGGCGCGACAGGTGGCGGCCAACGTGGCCCAAGCCGAGCGCGACCTGGCAAGGCTGCGCGAAGGCGAGGCGGGAGAGCTGCGCATCGCGGTGGAGTGCCATACCTGCTTTGACTGGCTGATGCCGGCGATGGACGCCTTTCGCCAGCACTGGCCGGCGGTGGAGCTGGATATCGTGTCCGGCTTCCATGCCGACCCGGTGGGCTTGTTGCTGACGCGGCGTGCTGATCTGGCCATTACCTCCGAAGCGGAGCCGCAGGAGGGCGTGGTATACCAGCCGCTGTTTGCCTACGAGATGGTGGTGATCATGGCGCGCGACCATGCTGCTGCCGGCAAGGCGGTGTGGCAGGCCGAGGATTTTGCCGACGAAACGTTGATCCATTACCCGGTGCCGGACAGCATGCTGGACCTGGTGCGCAAGGTGTTGCGCCCGGCAGGCGTGCAGCCGGCGCGGCGCACATCGGAGCTGACGGTGGCCATCATCCAGCTGGTGGCCAGCCGTCGCGGCGTGGCGGCGATGCCGTTCTGGGCGGTGAAGCCGTATCTGGACCGTGGCTATATTGCCAGTGCCCGCATCGGCGATGCTGGCTTGCAAAGCGAGCTGTACGCGGCGCTACGCCAGGACGATGCAAGGCTGGCGTATATGACCGATTTTCTGCACACCGTGCGTGAGCAGAGCTTTGCCACCTTGCCGGGTTTGAGCGTGCTGGCTTGATGGTTTGGCCTGATGTCTTGGTTTGATGTCTTGGCTGGAAAATGAAAACGGCACGCCTGCAAGGTGCCGCGTGCCGTTGGCGGTGCGCGAGGATGTGCTTACCGCGGCGCCAGCAGCTTGTAGAAATAGCGGGTGGTGTGCAGCCGGCCATCCGGGCTGGCGGCAAAGTCGGGAATGTCGCCGGCGTGTACCCAGCCCAGCTTCGGGTACAGCTTGGCCGCCACCGATTCGCTATCGGTATCCAGCACCAGCGTGCTGCAGCCGGCTGCCCACGCCGCCGTTTCGGCTTCCTGCATCAGCAGGCGGGCGATGCCCTGGCCCCGTGCGCGGCTGTGTACCATCAGCTTCTGGATTTCGCCGCGGTGCCGGCCGTTGGCCTTGCCGCAGCGCGATAGCTGCACGGTGCCAAGCAACTGGCCGTCGTGTTCGGCCAGCCAGCAATGCAATAGCGGGCCTAGTTCCCCAGCCACGCCTTGCCAGTAGGCCATGGCGTCCTGGCGCGATAGTGGCGCCAGAAAGCCCACCGACGCGCCGCCGTGCACTACGTCTTGCAGCAGTAGCGACAGCGCGTCCAGTTGGCCGTTATCGAGTCGGGCGCAATGTGTCAGGGTGATCAATCGTGTTCCAGTCCCAGTTCCTGGATCTTGCGGGTAAGGGTGTTGCGGCCCCAGCCCAGCAGCTGCGCCGCTTCTACCTTGCGACCACCGGTATGAGCCAGACCGCTCTTGATGCAGGTGCTTTCAAAGCGGGCGGTGAGGTCGTCGATAATGCCGGTTTCACCAGCAGCCAGCCGTTGGCTGACTTCGCGCGCCAGCAGTTGCAACCAGTCGCCTTCCACCAGGGTGGGGTGGGCCGCCACGGCGCCGAGGCTGGGCGCCGCCGTGTTTGCTTCGCTGGTGACGTAGGCCGCGTCGTGTGGCGCCGCTTCGGCTGCCTGGCGGAATTCCGGCGGCAGGTCAGCGCTTTCCACCGTTTGCCCCGGCGCCATCACCGTAATCCACTGGCACAGGTTTTCCAGCTGCCGCACGTTGCCGGGGAAGGCGTAATGCCGCACCAGCAGCATGGCAGGCTCGGACAAGCGCTTGGGTTCGACGCTCAGGTTGGCCGCACTGCGCGCCAGGAAGTGACGTACCAGCAGCGGGATGTCCTCGCTGCGCTCGCGCAGCGGCGGCAGCCGCAGCCGGATGACGTTGAGGCGGTGGAACAGGTCTTCGCGGAACTGGCCCTGTTTGACGCGCTCTTCCAGATGCTGGTGCGTCGCGGCAATCACGCGCACATTGGCCTTGATCGGGGTATGGCCGCCGACGCGGTAGAAGTGGCCGTCAGACAGCACGCGCAGCAGGCGGGTCTGCAGCTCGGTGGGCATGTCGCCGATTTCGTCCAGGAACAGCGTGCCGCCTTCGGCTTCTTCAAAGCGGCCGCGACGACTGCCGACGGCACCGGTGAAGGCACCTTTTTCGTGGCCGAATAGCTCGGACTCCAGCAGGTCTTTCGGAATGGCGGCGGTGTTCAGCGCGATGAACGGTTTGCTGGCGCGCACCGAATGACGGTGCAGTGCTTCGGCCACCCGCTCCTTGCCGGTACCGGATTCACCGGTAATCAGCACGGTAACGCTGGATTGCGACAGACGGCCGATGGCACGGAACACGTCCTGCATGGCCGGGGCCTGGCCCAGCAGTGCCGGCATGGCCTCCGGGCTGTCGGCGCCGCCGCTGCTGCTGCGGCTTTCGGCCAGCGCGCGCTCGATCAGGGCGACTGCTTGGTCCACGTCGAACGGCTTGGGCAGGTATTCGAAGGCCCCGCCCTGGAAAGCCGATACGGCGGAGTCCAGGTCGGAGTGGGCGGTCATGATGATGACCGGCAGCGCCGGATGTTCGGCTTTGACCTTGCCCAGAAACTTCAGCCCGTCGGTACCGGGCATGCGGATGTCGCTGATGATGACACTGGGAATGGTGTCGTACAGGGCGTTGAGCGCGTCGTCGGCGCTGGCAAAACTCTGGTAGGCGATGTTGCTGCGCGACAGCGACTTTTCCAGCACCCAGCGGATTGCCTTGTCGTCGTCGATGATCCAGACCGTTTGCGTCATATTGGCTCGCCTTGTGGTTATTGATCGGGGCCGAACGGCATCAGTACCGTGAAGCAGGTATGGCCGGGCCGCGATTCGAATTCGATGGTGCCACCGTGCTGATGCACGAAAGTTTGCGCCAGGGTCAGCCCCAGGCCGGTCCCCTCGGCGCGTCCGGTTACCAGCGGATAGAACACATGGTTGCGGATTTCCTCCGGAATGCCGGGGCCGTTGTCGATGATCTGCAATTTTAGTGCCAGGTTATGACGCTTCCGTGCCAGTGTGACCTGGCGCGCGACGCGGGTACGGAAAACCAGCTCGCCGTGGCCTTGCATGGCCTGTACCGCGTTCTTGCCGATGTTCAGCACCACCTGGATCAGCTGCTCTTTGTCGGCGGCCAACATCGGCAGGCTGATGTCGTAATCCCGTTTCACCAGCAGCCCTTGTGGGTACTCGGCCAGCAGGATGCTGCGTACCCGCTCCAGCACTTCGTGGATATTGACGTCGCTGGCGATATGGCGCCGGTGCGGGGCCAGCAGGCGGTCTACCAGCGACTGCAAGCGCAGCGCCTCTTCGCGGATGACGCCGGTGTACTCCAGCAGCTCGGGGCGGTCGGCAATTTCGTGCTCCAGCAACTGTGCCGCGCCACGGATGCCACCCAGCGGGTTCTTGATTTCATGCGCCAAGTTGCGGATCAGCTCGCGATTGGCTTGCTGCTGCAGCAATAGCCGTTCTTCATTGACGATGCGCAGTTGCTGTTCGATCGGGCGCATTTCCACCAGCGCCAGGCGTACCGGGCCGTCGATGGGGGTAACGGTCAGGCCGATATGCAGCGCCTGGTCGCCTTCCGGCGTGAGCTCCAGATCGTGTTCGATAAAGCTGCCGGCGTGATCCAGTGCCATCTGCACCGCGTTGCGCAGCGCTTTGGCGTCGTGGAAGTGCTCGTACAGCGACAGCTTCCGCAGGCCTTTGTGGCTGATGCCCAGCAGGTTTTCGCTGGCGGGGTTGGCGTAGTGCAGTTGGCCGCTGCGTTCTACGATCATGACGGGTGTGTCGAGCAGCTCAAGGCCGGAATACGGGTGTAGGGGCATGGTTGGGCGTCCGTTGTGCCTGTCTTGCCACCGTGCGGAATCGAACGGTGCTTGCTACTGCCCTTAGCAATTGCCGCGCCCGGTGTAGCGACCCGAGACGGTGACTGGATTCACCCGGCATGCCCGAAAAAGGGCAGCAGGTGAGGATAAGGGTAGTGGTTGCACTATTTTAGTGCACTTTGCCCGCCCAGTTCCTGATTCAGTGCGCTGATATTGCGCTCGCGGTCGGTCACCGCATCTTGCAGGCGTTGCAGCAGTGCTGGCGCGCTGCCCGGCTTGCGTTTGGCGTCTGCCAGTGCGGCACGTGCCTCTGCCAGGGCTTTCTGTTCGTTGTCCAGTTCGGTCTGCAGGATGCGGCGGCGACCTTCGTCGCGGTTGCGTTGGGTGCCGGCATCGACCGACGGAACGCTGACGTTGGCCGCCGGTGCGCGTGCCCGGGTGCTGCCTGGGCGGGGCGTGACGCTACCCCGGCTGACGGTATCGGGGTTGGCCGGCGTAACGATGATGGCCTGGGCGCCCGGTTGCGGCATATTGGTGAAGGTGACGTGACCGTCCTTGTCTACGTAGCGGTAGATGGTGCTGGCGGTAGCCGGCAGCAGGCTGCTGGCCAGAAACAGGGGAAGCAGTAGACGGCGCATGTTGGGTAAGCTGTGAATCATCGCAGACGCATGATAGAGCAAAGCCGGGTAAACGTCAGTGACTGCCGTCATGCATGCAAGCCGGATGGCATGAAAAAACCCGCACCATGGTGGGTGCGGGTTTGCAGCGTAACGCGGGTCGAATCGCTTACAGGCTGTAGTACATCGCAAATTCTACCGGGTGGGTAGTCATGCGGGTCAGGTTCACTTCCTTCATCTTCAGTTCGATGTAGGCGTCGATCCATTCATTGGAGAACACGCCGCCACGGGTCAGGAACTCGCGGTCTGCGTCCAGGGCTGCCAGGGCTTCGTCCAGCGAGGCGCACACGGTCGGAATCAGTTTGTCTTCTTCCGGCGGCAGGTCGTACAGGTTCTTGTCTGCAGCGTCGCCCGGGTGGATCTTGTTCTGGATACCATCCAGACCGGCCATCAGCAGTGCGGAGAAGCACAGGTACGGGTTAGCCAGCGGGTCCGGGAAGCGCGCCTCGATACGACGGCCTTTCGGGTTGGCCACATGCGGGATACGGATGGAAGCGGAACGGTTTTTGGCGGAGTAGGCCAGTTTTACCGGTGCTTCGTAGTGCGGAACCAGACGCTTGTAGGAGTTGGTACCCGGGTTGGTAATGGCGTTCAGTGCCTTGGCGTGCTTGATGATACCGCCGATGTAGTACAGGGCGGTGTCGGACAGGCCGGCGTAGCCGTCACCGGCAAACAGGTTCTTGCCGTCTTTCCAGATGGACTGGTGCACGTGCATGCCCGAACCGTTGTCGCCAACGATCGGTTTCGGCATGAAAGTAGCGGTTTTGCCGTAGCTGTGGGCAACGTTGTGCACCACGTACTTCAGGATCTGGGTCCAGTCGGCACGCTGGGTCAGGGTGCTGAACTTGGTGCCGATTTCGTTCTGGCCGGCAGTCGCCACTTCGTGGTGGTGTACTTCTACCGGTACGCCCAGTTCTTCCAGCAGCAGCACCATGGCCGAGCGGATGTCTTGCGAGGAGTCAACCGGGGGTACCGGGAAGTAGCCGCCTTTGACGCCCGGACGGTGGCCGGTGTTGCCGCCTTCGAATTCTTCAGCGGAAGCCCAGGCAGCTTCTTCTGCCTTGATCTTCACGAAGCAGCCGGACATGTCGGTGCCCCAGGTGATGCTGTCGAAAATGAAGAATTCCGGTTCCGGGCCGAAGAAGGCGGTGTCACCAATACCGGAGGCCTTCAGGTAGGCTTCGGCACGTTTGGCTACCGAGCGCGGGCAGCGGTCGTAACCCTTGCCATCGGCCGGGTCGATCACGTCGCAGCTCATGAATACGGTCGGCTCGTCGAAGAACGGGTCGATCTTGGCGGTGGCCGGGTCGGCCATCAGCAGCATGTCGGAGGCTTGAATGCCTTTCCAGCCGGCGATGGAGGAGCCGTCGAAGGCGTGGCCGCGTTCGAACCACTCGTCGGCATCTTCCAGCAGGACGTGAGCCGGGATGGTCACGTGTTGTTCTTTACCCATCGTGTCGGTAAAGCGCAAATCGACAAATTTAACGTCGTTTTCGGTGATGAGCTTGACTACGTCTGCAACCGCCATGGATATCTCCTAGAGAAAGCTAAGTGCATCAAACGGGATGACACAAAACAGGTGTGTCGGGCTTAAAGCATGAACCGTGCCAGCGATTTGGTGCGGTTTGGGTACTGCTTGGTGCGTGCACGGCGATGAAATATCAATATAAAAGCCCATCTTTGGTGCATGCGCCAATTTGGTGCTCAATTTTGGTGCGATGGTGCGCTTGCTTGCCTGTGCGCTAGGCTGCATGATGGCAGCCATTATTATGCAAACTGTGACGTGATGTCGTGATGACAATCAACCCCACGCACAAGTTGCCCTGCCTTCTTTTTTCTGTCTTTCAGGAGTTCAGCATGAACGTGGAGAACATTCTGGCTGCTGCGGCGGCCCGTGGCGCACAACTGGGGCTGGCCTACAGCGGTGCCGTTAGCCCGGCCGAGGCCTGGGCCTTGCGCCAGCAGCTGCCCGGTAGCGTGATTGTGGATGTGCGCAGCGCGGCCGAATGGCAGTTTGTTGGTGTGGTGCCCGATGCCGTCCGTATCGAATTGCGTAGCTATCCGGGTATGGTGCCCAACCCCGGCTTTGTGACCCAGCTGCAACAGCAGGTGGACAAGTCGGCGACCGTGCTGTTCATCTGCCGTAGTGGTGCCCGTTCCGACGAGGCCGCCAGGTTGGCCGCCGAGGCCGGCTACAGCCAGGTTTACAACGTGCTGGAAGGCTTTGAAGGCGACCGTGACGCGGCTCAGCACCGTGGCAGCGTCAATGGCTGGAAAGCCGCCGGGCTGCCGTGGATGCAGGGCTAAGGCGCAGGCGGTTGCAGTTTCGTGTCCGACAAGGCAAAGTGTGCTTTCGTCGGCCAAGCGGCTGCCACCGACTTGCTGACTTACCCTTATCAGAGATAGTGAATCATGACTGATCGTTACGCTGTTATTGGCAACCCGATTTCCCATAGCCAGTCGCCGTTCATCCATACCGAGTTTGCCACCGCTACCGGCCAGCACTTGCAGTACGAGAAGCTGTTTGCCGACATCGGCAAGTTTGACGAGGTGGTCTCCGCCTTTGTTGCGGCGGGTGGCCGCGGCCTGAACGTGACCCTGCCGTTCAAGGGCGATGCTTTCCGCTTTGCCGATGAAGTGACCGAATGTGCCCGCCTGTCCGAAGCGGTGAACACGCTGACCTTCCGTGACGGCAAGGTTTACGGCGACAACACCGACGGCGTTGGCCTGGTGCGCGATATCGTGGAAAACATGGACGTGCCGATGGCCGGCAAGCGCGTGCTGCTGCTGGGTGCTGGTGGCGCCGTGCGCGGTGTCCTGCCCAGCTTGCTGGCAGAGCAGCCGTCCAGCCTGACCATTGCCAACCGTACCGTGGCCAAGGCCGAGGCGCTGGCTGCCCAGTTTGCCAGCCTGGGCCAGATCGAAGCCGCCGGCTACGACGCGCTGGCCGGTCGCCAGTTCGACATCATCATCAACGGCACCTCCACCAGCCTGCAGGGCGAACTGCCGCCGCTGCCGGCCGGTGTGTTTGCCCCGGGTGCGCTGGCTTATGACATGGTGTACAGCCGTGGCCTGACCCCATTCCTGCGCCGCGCCCAAAGCGAGCAGGCCGGCATGCTGGCCGATGGTCTGGGCATGCTGGTAGAGCAGGCGGCGGAGTCGTTCCGCATCTGGCGTGGCGTACAGCCGGAAACGCGTAAAGTCACCAATATGCTGCGCGAGGTACTGGCCTAAGTGTTGCGCTGGTCCTTACGCATCGGGGCGGCCTTGTTGGCCGCCCTTTTTCTGTACAACCTGTGGATCTTCGGCCACATCGTGTACTGGCGCAGTTTCAACCCGTCGGCCAGCGCGTTCATGACTGAGCAACTGGCCCGCCTGCAGGAAGAAGACCCCGAGGCCGAGCTGCGCCACAAATGGGTGCCCTACGAGCGCATCTCGCCCAATCTCAAGCGTGCGCTGATCGCGTCCGAAGACGCCAAGTTCGTCGATCACGAGGGCTTTGACTGGGACGGTATCGAGGCCGCGTTCGAAAAGAACCTGAAGCAGGGCCGCATCGTGGCCGGTGGCTCCACCATCAGCCAGCAGCTAGCCAAAAACCTGTTCCTCTCCAGTAAGAGAACACCGTGGCGCAAGCTGGAAGAGGCCATGATTACGGTGATGCTTGAAGCAGTAATGGACAAGCGCCGCATCTTCGAGATTTACCTGAACGTGATCGAGTGGGGTAACGGCGTATTTGGTGCCGAGGCGGCAGCTCGGCACTACTACCGTACGTCGGCGGCGCGGCTGTCGGCCGGGCAGGCGGCCAAGTTGGCCGCGATGGTGCCCAACCCGCGTTTTTATGATGAGCACCGCAACGCGCCGGGGCTGGCGCGCAAGACGCGCATCATCCTGCGGCGCATGCCGCTGGCCGATACGCCATAACACAGGATCATCGCAAAAACCCCGGCCTGTGCTGCTAAGCCCGGCCGGGGCTTTTTCATGCTGCGGCGGCCCGGTGATGTGGCCAGGCCCGCCATGCGCCGGCATTGTGCATTTATGCGCCTTGGCGCCCGGCCGCGTCTGGCTGTCGTACTGGCTGCATGTTACAATCCGGCCTCTTTCGTGATAGCTGCGCAGGAGCGCGGTGTAACTCATGGACTTACCCAGTTATTTCCTTTCTGATCTAGCCCTTACGGCTCAAAACTAAACCCCGCCCTTTGCCGGATGCATGGTCATTTCCGCCACGGGCGGAAGGAGACGTGCATGACGGTTGTCGACAAGAAACAACCTACCGATCGTCTGCAGGACAACCTCGTCCAGGTTCAGCGCCTTATCGAGCGCCACCGGCTGGTCGAGGACTTGGTGCATCGTCAGGACATGCCGCGGCATGACCTGGTGGAGTCGCTCGTCCACAAGCAGAACCTGGCCGAGCTGGAACACAAGCTGGAGGCGCTGCACCCGGCCGATATCGCCTACATCCTGGAAGCGTTGCCGCTGGAAGACCGCCTGCTGGTGTGGGACCTGGTCGACAGCGACGACGAAGGCGACATCCTGCTGGAAGTGTCCGACGCGGTGCGCGAATCGCTGATCGAGGCGATGGAGCAGCACGAGCTGGTGGCGGCGGCCGAGCAGCTGGACGCCGACGAGCTGGCCGACCTGGCGCCGGACCTGCCGCGCCAGGTGGTGTACGAGGTGATGGGCGGCCTGGACGAAGAAGAGCGCCAGCAGCTGCAGTCGGTGTTGTCGTACGAAGAAGACCAGGTCGGTGCGCTGATGGACTTCGACCTGGTGAAGATCCGCGCCGATGTCAGCTGTGAAGTGGTGCTGCGCTACCTGCGCCGCTTCGATGAACTGCCCAGCCAGACCGACAAGATTTTCGTGACCGACGAGGCCGGCGTGCTTAAGGGCGTGCTGCCGGTGCGCAAGCTGCTGGTGTCCGACCCCGACGCGCTGGTGGAAGAGGTGATGGCCACCGAAGTGGTGAGCTTTCGCCCGGAAGAAGACGCCGCCGACGCGGCGCTGGCGTTCGAGCGTTACGATCTGGTGACCGCGCCGGTGCTGGACGAGCACGGCGTGCTGATCGGCCGCCTGACGGTGGACGAGATGGTGGACGTGATCCGCGAAGAATCGGAAACCGAAGCGCTGAACCTGGCGGGCCTGAAGGAAGAGGAAGACCTGTTTGCTCCGGTGATCGATTCGGTGAAAAACCGCTGGGCTTGGCTGGCCATCAACCTGTGCACCGCGTTTGTGGCCAGCCGGGTGATTGGCGCTTTTGAGGGCAGCATCGAAAAGCTGGTGGCGCTGGCGGCGCTGATGCCCATCGTGGCAGGTATTGGCGGCAACTCCGGCAACCAGACCATCACCATGATCGTGCGCGCGCTGGCCATGGGCCAGTTGCAGCCGGGGCAGGCCAATCGTTTATGGCGCAAAGAGCTGGGCGTGTCGGTGATCAATGGCGTGGTATGGGGTGGCGCGCTGGGCGTGCTGGCCTGGATGCTGTACGGCAGCTTCTCGCTGGGCCTGGTGATGCTGGCGGCCACCACGCTGAACCTGATGTTGGCCGCCACCATGGGGGTGCTGATTCCCACCATGATGGAGCGTTTCGGCAAAGACCCGGCGGTGGGCAGCAGCGTGCTGATCACGGCGTGTACCGACTCGGGTGGTTTCTTTATTTTCCTGGGCCTCGCCAGCCTGTTCCTGTTGTAGATCATGCCTAGCATCAACGAAGCCCTACGCCACTTTACGCTGCCGCGGCTGGAGTCGCGGCTGCTGCTGGCCCACGTCAGCGGCCTGAGCCATAGCGCCATGGTATCGGCTGGCCCGGCGCCATTGCCCGATGCACAGTGGCAAGCATTTTGCCAACTGGCCGAGCGTCGCCTGGCTGGCGAGCCGGTGGCCTATTTGCTGGGCGAGCGCGAGTTTTATGGCCGCCGCTTTGCGGTATCGCCGGCGGTGCTGATACCGCGCCCGGAAACGGAGCACTTGGTAGACGCGGCGCTGGACAAGGTTGGCCGCATGCAGCCTGCCCGCGTTGTGGATCTGGGCACCGGCAGCGGTGCCATTGCGGTAACGCTGGCGCTGGAAGCGCCGGCCTGGCAAGTGACGGCGGTAGACCTGTCGCCGGATGCATTGGCGATGGCTGCGGCCAACGCCGCGTCGCTGGGGGCCGCGGTGGCGTTCCACCATGGCAGCTGGTTTGCGCCTTTGCCGGGCGATGCCGTGTTCGAGCTGATTGTCAGCAACCCGCCGTATATCGATGCCGCCGATCACCATCTGGGCGAGGGCGACGTGCGCTTCGAGCCGCGCATGGCGCTGACTGATGGCAACGACGGGCTGGATTGCCTGCGTGCCATCGCCGCTGGAGCGCCGGCCAGGTTGGCCGCCGGTGGCTGGCTGATGGTGGAGCACGGTTACGACCAGGGGCCGGCTTGTCGTCAGCTGTTCGAGCAGGCCGGGCTGCAGCAGGTGGCGACGTTGCCTGATCTGGCTGGCCTCGATCGCGTGACGCTGGGGTGCAAGCCATGAGCAAGGTGATGGCCGTGGTGTTGGGGGCGCTGGCGCTGCTGGTGTGGCAGCTGGAGCTGAACCAGAGCCTGTTTGTCAGCCTGCATCACGCCTTGGCCGTGGTGCCGGGGCTGGTGTGGCGTCTGCTGAGTATGGCCGGCGAGTGGACGCTGGTGATCGGCGTGCTGCTGTGGCTGGCGGCGCGCCAGCCGCTACTGTTGCCGCGCATGGTGATGCTGGGGCTGGGGGGCGTACTGGCCAGCATCTGGCTGAAAGCTGGTTTTGATGTGCTGCGGCCGCCACTGTTGCTGCCGGTAGGCACCGTTACTTTGCTGGATGTGTTGCCGACCAACCAGTCTTTCCCGTCCGGCCATGCCATTGCGGTGGCGGTGCTGGCCGGGGTGTTGATGTGGAAACGGTCGTTGCGCGGCCAACTTGGCCTGGCTTTGCTGGCGGTGATGGTGTGCCTGTCGCGCATCGCCATCGGTGTGCACTGGCCGCTGGACGTGCTGGCGGGGGCGGCTGCCGGTTTTGTGCTGGTGTCGCTGGCCGAGCGGGTGGGCAAAAGCAGCTTTCCGCCAGCCTTGCTTTTGCAGGCATGCAAGGCGCTGGCGCTGGTATTGCTGGCCGTGACGCTGGTGAAGCTGTGGCATGCCCGGCCTAATGAAGCCTATGTGTTGTACAACCTGATCACGCTGGGGCTGTGTGCTGCCGTGCTGCGCCGTGCGGCCTTGTAAGCGGCAGGCATGAAAAAACGGGGCGAAGCCCCGTTTTGTGTTGCCATTACCCGAAGGGTAGGGCTTAGTGGTGGTGACCGTGTTCGCCGTGGGCGTGACCGTGGGCGATTTCGTCTTCGGTAGCCGGGCGGATTTCAGCCACGGTAGCCTGGAAGCGGATGGTCAGGCCAGCCAGCGGGTGGTTGCCGTCCAGCACGGCTTTGCCATCGGCAACGTCGGTGACGCGGAACAGGATCACGTCGCCGGTTTCCGGATCGTCAGCTTCGAACATCATGCCGACTTCGACTTCTTCCGGCAGCACGTCCAGCGGCTCTACGCGCACCAGCTCTTCTTCCGGCTCGCCGAAAGCGTCGTCCGGGGTCAGGGTCACGTTGATGGACTCGCCCACGGCTTTGCCGTGCAGGGCTTCTTCCACCAGCGGGAAAATGCCGTCGTAACCGCCATGCAGGTAAGCGATGGGCTCTTCAGTCTTGTCGAGCAGGGTGTTGTCGGCGTCGTACATTTCGTAGTGAATGGTTACGACCGAGTTTTTAACGATTTGCATGAGGCGGTACCGTCGTAGAGAGAATGAAAGGGAATCTTGATACATCGCAGGCCGGCCGGTACTCGGATGCAGCACAATCCGGCGCAAACAGATATCCCCCTATTGTAAACCATTGACCGAGTGCGTCACGAGAATCTGCCATGAAACCGATTGATCTACTGGGTGGCATGACTGCCGACACCTTCCTGAAAGAATACTGGCACAAGAAGCCGCTGCTGATCCGTGGCGCGCTGAAGGACGTGGGCGAGCACGTCGATTACGCCTGGTTGGCCAAGTTGGCCGCCGATGAGGACGTAGAGTCGCGTTTGATCGAGTACAAGCAGGGCAAGTGGCACCTGGAGCGCGGCCCGTTCCGCGCTGGCCGCCTGCGCCGCCTGCCGGAAACCGACTGGACCATCCTGGTGCAGAACGTCAACCATCACCTGCCGCATATTGCCGATATCCTGTGGCGCTTCGACTTCATGCCGTATGCCCGTCTGGACGACCTGATGATCAGCTATGCGCCACCTGGCGGTACCGTTGGCCCGCATTTCGATTCTTATGATGTGTTCCTGCTGCAGGTGGGCGGGCGCAAGCGCTGGCAGATTTCGTCGCAGAAAGACGAGGCCTTTATCGAAGATGCGCCGATCAAGGTGCTGAAAGATTTCCAGGTAGAAGAGGAATTCATCCTGGAACACGGTGACATGCTGTACCTGCCGCCCAAGTGTGCGCACTACGGCGTGGCGCTGGAGCCGGGCATGACCTACTCCATCGGCTTCCGCGCCCCGTCGGCGCAGGAGCTGGCCACCGAGTTTCTGGTGTACCTGCAAGACCGGGTGTGCGTGGAAGGCCGTTACGCCGACCCCGACCTCAAACAGCAGCCCGAGCCGGCACGTATCAGCGACGACATGGTCGAGCAGGTGAGAGCCATGCTGCAGCAGATCCGCTGGGATAAATCGGTGGTCGCCGATTTCCTGGGACATTACCTGACCGAACCCAAACCGCATGTATTTTACGAAGGGCCTGAAGACGAGCTGGACGAGGCAGATTTTGCCGATGCAGTACAGCAAAAGGGCATAGTGCTGGACTTGAAGAGTCAGATTCTTTATGCAAATGGAATGCTGTACTGCAACGGACAGGTGTTGGAAAGCGAACCGCAAGACCAGGTGGCTTGGCAGCAGCTGGCGAATGGTCGTCAATTGTCTGCCGATCGATTGTCAGACAGTATGGTGCCTTTGCTATTCGAGGGTTACCAAGCCGGTTGGTGGTACATCGCAGACTGAAAGCACGGCACTGTGGCGTGTAAGTGGCAGTGGAGATGATCGTAAACGAAGATTTTTTATCGAAATGACTGTGGGTGTCGTTATAGCAATGTTGCGCTGCAGCACTGCCGATGCAGATATCCGCAATAAATTAACGTTTACCCCCTTCCCAACATTTTTATTCGTGCTAGAATTTGCGCACTGACAGTATCTACACTGCTTTCTCTGTCCAACTTTTTTTGAGAGAGAGTAGTGAACCAGACGTCTTGTTCAACACTTACTTTCAAAGGTAATAAACAAATGAAACAGTCGCTCCTCGTTGCTGCCCTGCTGGCCGTTGCTCTGTCCGCTTGCGGCAAAAAAGAAGAAGCTCCGGTAGAAGCTTCCGCTCCGGCAGTAGAAGCTTCCGCTCCGGCCGTTGAAGCCTCCGCTCCGGCTGCTGACGCTTCCGCTCCGGCTGCTGACGCTTCCGCTCCGGCTGCTTCTGCTGCTCAGTAATCACGTTCTACGTGCTTACCTAAAAAACCGGCCTCTGGCCGGTTTTTTTATTGTCTGCCATGCTGCCGAAAGCCAGGATCGGTTAACGCCATTTTGATGTGGCGGCGCTTGGCAGGCGGCCATGTACGAAACCGTAGGCAGCGGCGCGATCTCTGCCTGCGTGGTGTGACAACGCAGTGCTCCGCATGGCGAGTGCCCCGAAGGGCGAGCCTGATGCGCTAGCAGGCAGATTGCCTGCTGTTTGATCCGTCGCAGCTGGCGCTGGTAGGCGCGACGCATGCCTGTGCTATGATGCTTGCCGATTTGAACCGTCCACCCACCGGCAGGTCGAAGCGTCTTGCTAAACCTTCCTTGCATGTCAGGCACTCATGGATATCCTGCAACTTCTACTCGATTTCTTTACTGGCTACGGCTACTTTGCCGTGTTCATCGTGCTGTTGATCTGTGGTTTCGGGGTGCCTATTCCGGAAGATATCACGTTGGTGGCTGGTGGCATTATTTCAGGCCTTGGGTATACCAATGTGCACTGGATGTTTGTTGTCGGGATGGCGGGTGTGCTGGTGGGCGATGGCATCATGTTCACGGCCGGCCGTTTGTATGGTGAGCGTGTGCTGCGCTTCCGCTTGGTGGCGCGGGTGATGACGCCGGAGCGTTTTGCTGCCACGCAAGAGAAATTTGCCCGCTACGGTAATTGGGTGCTGTTCGTGGCGCGTTTTCTGCCCGGTTTGCGCTCGCCCATCTTCCTGACCGCCGGCATGACCCGGCGCATTCCGTACTGGCGTTTCCTGATGATGGACGGTTTTGCTGCGCTGATCTCGGTGCCGGTGTGGGTGTATCTGGGCTACTTTGGTGCCCGCAACCGTGAGTGGTTGATGCACATGGTACACCGTGGCCAAGCAGGCATCCTGATTGCGCTGGCGTTGGCGGGTATTGTAATTGGTGTGCTGTACTGGCGTCGCAAGCGCGCTGCCCGCGCTAACGCCTGATAGTGCATGGTTTCGACGAAGAAACGCCCCGGGCTGCGGCCTCGGGGCGTTTTTTTGCTTGGCTGGCTTAGCCTACTTGCAGTAATTCCACTTCGAATACCAGGGTGGCGTTAGGCGGAATGACGCCACCGGCGCCGCGTGCGCCGTAACCCAGTTCAGACGGGATGGTCAGTTTGCGTTTGCCGCCGACTTTCATGCCCTGTACGCCCTGATCCCAGCCTTTGATTACGTAGCCTGCACCCAGCGGGAAGCTGAACGGCTGGAAACGGTCTTTGCTGGAGTCGAATTTGGTGCCGTCGGTCAACCAGCCGGTGTAATGCACGGTGACTTCTTCGCCGGCTACCGCTTCTTTGCCTTCACCCGCCACCAGATCTTCGATGATCAGTTCTGCCATTGTTGTGTCCTTCTTAACCGCATTGATCAGGGGGGCCATTCTAGCAGCCAAGTCCTATGCTGTGGATGGCTACGTTTTTTTATGACGCTGCATGTTTTATAAAAAAACGGGTAGTCATTGGGTGTCTCTGACAGGGGGCTTTAGCATGGCCTTGATGTGTCTGGCTAGTCGGCAGCAAATCGTGGTGCATAAATTGTCATGGCGTGCGCCGTTGCAGTGGCTCAGGCTGGGTTGGCGAGACCTGCAGCGTACGGTCAACGATGCACTACTGTACGGTGCCGCTTTTGTGCTGCTGGCCTACGGTCTGGCTTATAGCCTTCAGGTTGTGCCTGAGCTTGGGCTGCTGCTTGCATTCGTCAGCCTGTTATTGGGCCCGTTTTTGGCTACGGGTTTATATGACATTGCCCGTCAGCAGCATGCGTTTGGTGGTGGGCGGGTCATGCTGTTGTACAGTGCCAAAGCCTGGCGCGCCAATAGTGGCAGCTTGGCGCTGTTCGGCATGGTATTGGCCTTGTTGTTATGTGCCTGGGTGGCATTGTCTCTGCTATTGCTGGCCCTGTTCTATCAGGGGCCGTGGCAGTCTGCGGTGATATGGTCGCAGCCAGGTGCTTGGCTGGTCGAGCTGCCCTTTCTTGCTGCGTGGTCGCTTTTGTCGCTGCTGTTTGTGCTGTTCATACTGGCGCTGAGCGTGTGTACCGCTGCCATGCTGCTGGATAAGGATGTCGATGCCATCACCGCGATGCAGGCCAGCCTGGCGGTGGTTGGCCGCAACCGAGTGACGATGCTGCTGTGGGCCGCTATGATCATGACGCTGGTGGCCATTTGCGTTGCCAGTCAATTTGTCGGCCTGTTACTGGTGGCGCCCTGGCTGGGCTTGTCCAGCTGGCATGCCTATCGCGCCCTTATTTCTTACCAATGTTGAACCTGCCTGCATGAACCCACTGCATATCGTTTTTCTGGATCGAGACAGCCTGCCTGCTGTTTTGCCTGCGTTTGAGTTTGCCCACCGTTTTACCGCCTATCCTGCCAGTGCTCGTGACGATATCGTGGCGCGGTGTAGCAACGCCGACGTCATCATCACCAATAAGGTACCGTTCGACGCGGCTACGCTGGCGGCACTGCCGCAGCTGAAGATGCTGGCTATTGCCGCCACCGGCTACAACCATATCGATATCGAAGCCTGTCGCCGTCAGGGCGTGGCAGTCGCCAACATCCGCCATTACGGTGACGATACCGTAGCCGAGCACGCCTTCATGCTGATGATGGCGCTGATGCGCAACCTGCCGGCTTATCAGCGCGACGTGGCGGCTGGCGTGTGGCAGAACGCGCCGCAGTTTTGCCACTTCGGTGCGCCTATCCGCGATCTGCAAGGTGCCAGCTTGGGTATTTTCGGCAGCGGCGGCATCGGTCAGGCCATGGCCGCCCGTGCCCGCGCCTTCGGCATGCGGGTGCAGTTTGGCGAGCGCAAAGGTGCCAGTGACGTCCGCGACGGGTATGTGTCGTTCGATACGCTGCTGGCGACTTCCGACGTCATCTCGCTGCATTGCCCGCTCAACGACAGCACGCGCAACCTGATCGCTCAGCCCGAGCTGATGGCAATGAAGCCCGGCGCCATCCTGATCAACACCGCCCGTGGCGGCCTGGTGGATGAGGAGGCGCTGGTCGCAGCGCTGAAATACGGCCAGATCGGCGGCGCCGGTTTCGACGTGCTGTCGACGGAGCCGCCACGCGATGGCAACCCGCTGCTGAAAGCGCGGCTGCCGCACCTGATCGTCACCCCCCACGTCGGCTGGGCCAGCCGCGAGGCGATGGACAGGTTGGCCGCGCAGCTAGTGGCGAATATCACTGCATGGCAGCAGGGTAGCGTGCAGCACCGCTTGGACTGTTAAGGCTGTGATGTCGTCAAAAAACCCGCTTAGGCGGGTTTTTTGTTGAACTAATCTGTTTTGTACAGTACAAAGCATAAACAAGATTGCTTTTGTCCGACCAGCACATGGTCAATACGAGGACACATCACATGCACATAGCAGTAGCAGGAGCCGGCATTGCCGGTTTGTCGGCGGCATGGCTGCTGGCGCGCAGCGGTCACCGCATCACGCTGTTTGAAGCCGCCGATTACGCCGGTGGCCACAGTAATACTGTAGACGTCACGCTGGATGGCGTCACTGCGCCGGTCGATACCGGTTTTCTGGTGCATAACGATCGCACCTACCCCAACCTTACTCGCCTGCTGGCCTTGCTGGACGTGCCGGTGTACCACACCGAAATGACTTTTTCGGTGATGCTGGAGCAGGAAAAACTGGAATGGGCCGGCAGTAACCTTGCCACGCTGTTCGCGCAAAAGCGCAACCTGCTGCGTCCGGCATTCTGGCACATGCTGCGCGACATCCTGCGCCTGCACCGCGAGGCGCCGCGCTTGCGCGACGAGGCCCACGCCAGTGGCGACACGCTCGGTGCACTGCTAGACCGCCACGGTTACGGCCAGCCGCTGCGCGACTGGTACTTGCTGCCGATGGGGGCCGCCATCTGGTCCAGTTCCACCCGCGACATGGCAGCATTCCCGGCAGCCACCTTCTTTGATTTCTGCCTCAACCACGGCCTGATGCAGGTACTGGACCGGCCGCAGTGGAAGACCATCCAGGGCGGATCGCGTGTGTACGTGCAACGTTTACTGCAGGCACTGCACGAGGTGCGGCTAGCGTCACCGGTGCAGCGTGTGGAGCGCGATGCGGCGGGGGTGACGGTCTACAGCCGCCATGGCGTAGAACGCTTCGACCAGCTGGTACTGGGTTGCCACAGCGATCAGGCGCTGGCGCTGTTGGCCGATGCCAGCCCGGCCGAGGTAGACGTGCTGTCGCGTCTGCGCTACCAGCCCAACCGTGCCGTACTGCACACCGACGCCAGCTTCCTGCCGCAACGCGAGAGCGCTTGGGCTGCGTGGAACTACCGGGTGGGCCGCGCTGGTGTCAGCGATACGCCAGTGATGGTGAGTTACCTGCTCAATACGCTGCAACAGCTGCCGTTCCGCCAGCCGGTGATTGTGACTCTCAACCCCTACCGCGAGCCAAAAGGGGTGCTGGCCGAGTTTGACTACGCCCATCCGGTATTCGACCGCGATGCCGTTGCCGCACAGCAGGTCTTGGCTAGCATACAGGGGCGGCAACGTACCTGGTTTGCCGGCGCCTGGGCCGGTTACGGCTTTCATGAAGATGGCCTTAAGGCAGGCATGGCTGTGGCGCAGCAGCTGGGTGCCAGCCTGCCTTGGGATGTCAGCGTGCCGCTTGCCGAACATCGTCCGCTGTCGCAACTGGCCGGAGCTGGCGTGTGAACCCGCAGCTGTACGCCGGACAGGTTTGGCACGGGCGCCGTAGCCCGGCGCGCCACCAGTTTGCTTATCGCCATGCGTGGGTGGCCTTAAGTCTGCCGCAGCACGACGTGGCGTCCCTGCGTCTGGCGCCCGGTGTGCGCTGGCTGCGTCGCCGGCATGGCCCGCGTGACGGCAGCCCGCTGTGGCCCTGGTTGACGCAAAGGTTGGCCGCAGCCGGCTTTGACGCGGCGCAGCGCATTGAGCTGCATACGCTGCCCGGTGTGTTGGGCTATGCCTTTAATCCGGTCAGTTTTTACCTGGTGCTGGATGCCGCCGAGCGTCTGCGCGCAGTGTGGGTGGAAGTGAGTAACACCTTTGGCGACCACCTCGATTATTGCGTGCACCACCCGGACTGGGCGCCGATTGCCGCCCGCGACAGTTTTACCGCACCTAAGGCGCTGCACGTGTCGCCGTTTTTCCAGGTGGAAGGCGAGTACCGCTTCCGCTTCCAGCGTGGCGCTGATGGCCGCTTTGCCGTGCGCATTGCCTACGGCCGCCAGGCCGGTGCCACCGATTTCGTGGCCACCCAGCAAGGTTGGCCGCAGCCGGCCAGCGCCGGCGCCACCTGGCGCCTGGTGCTGGCCTGCGCCTCGCTCACCTTTGCGGTGTGGGCGCGTATCCATTGGCAAGCCCTGCGTTTGTGGCGCAAGGGTGTTCCGTTTTATGGCAAACAAGGCGTGCCCGTCGCGCCGCAACCCGATAGTCGGAGTGTGTGATGACCACCTTGAACCCTTCTCTCAACAAGCAGCCGCTGCGCGCACCGTGGTACGCCCGTCCGCTGCTGGCAGGCCTGGAACGCCTGCTGTACGGCCAGCTGCTGCTGGTGGCGCCGGACGGTAGCCAGCGTCTGTTCAGCGGCCGTCATGCTGGCCCCGACGCTGCGCTGCACATCCACGACTGGCGGGCACTGCGCCGTATTGCGCTGGCTGGCGATATCGGCCTGGCGGAGGCTTGGCGCGATGGCCAGGCCAGTTCGCCCGACTGGGTAGCGCTGATGCTGCTGGCGCTGCAGAACGAGCCCGCGGTCGAGCAGGCCATTCACGGCAGCTGGCTGGGCAAGATCGGCTACCTGTTGCGCCACCTGGGCCGCGCCAATACCCGCAAGGGCAGCCGCCGCAATATCCACGCCCATTACGATCTGGGCAACGACTTCTACAAACTGTGGCTGGACCCGAGCATGAGTTACTCGGCTGCCGTGTTTGACGGCAACCGCCAGCAAAGCCTGGAGGCCGCGCAGTGGGCCAAGTACGAGCGCATCCTGCAGCGGCTGAACCCGCAACCGGGGCAGCGCATCCTGGAAATCGGCTGTGGCTGGGGCGGCTTTGCCGAGTACGCCATCCGCACCCGCGGCGTACACGTTACCGGCCTGACGCTGTCTACCGAGCAGCTGGCCTGGGCGCAGCAAAGGTTGGCCGCCGCCGGGCTGGCGGCGCAGGCCGACCTGCGGCTGCAGGACTACCGCGACGTGGACGGCCAGTACGACCACATCGTTTCCATCGAGATGCTGGAGGCGGTGGGCGAGCGCTGGTGGCCCAGCTATTTCGCCACCCTCAAACAACGGCTGAAGCCCGGTGGCAAGGCCATGGTGCAGGTGATCACCATCGGCGACGCCTGGTTCGAGCGCTATCGCAGCAGCACCGACTTCATCCAGCAGTTCATCTTCCCCGGCGGCATGCTGCCGTCGCCAGGCGAACTGGACCGCCAGATCGCCGCCGCCGGCCTGACGCTGAACGACCGCTACACCTTCGGTGCCGACTACGCCGAAACCCTGCGCCGCTGGCTGGCCGACTTTGACGCCGTGCTGCTGCGCGTGCGCGCCCAAGGCTTTGACGAAGCTTTCGTCCGGCTGTGGCAGTTTTACTTCTACTACTGCATTGCCGGTTTCGACGCCGGGCGTACCGATGTCTGCCAGCTGGAGATCGAACGCCGTGTCTAGATGGTTGGCCACCGGCGCCGTCATTGCCGGCCTGATGATTGCGGAGGTAACCATGGCCCTGCCTGCCGAACTTGGCGGCCTGCGCCCGCTGGGGGAGGGGAGTCTGCGCTGGTTCGGTTTCCGGCTGTATGACGCCACGCTCTACACCCAGCAGGGCCAGGTATTTGACTGGAACCGGCCGTTTGCGCTGTCACTGCGTTATGCGCGCGACATTCCCTCGGCCAAGATCGTAGACATCAGCCTGGAGGAAATGCAGCGCTACGGCATGCCGGATAACCGGCGCGAGGCCTGGCGCAGCACCATGCAAGCGGCGTTTCCCGATGTGAAGCAGGGAGATGAGATCGTGGGGGCGTTTGACGGTAACCGGGTGCGTTTCTGGCACAACGGCAAACCCACCCGCACGCTGGACGACCCGCTATTTGGCCGTACTTTCTTCCGCATCTGGCTGGACCCGGCGTCACGGGCGCCGGCCTTGCGCGAGCAGCTGCTGAAAAGCGCGCCATGAACCCGCAGCAACTGGCGCTGGCCGGTTTTGCCGGCATGCCCTTAGCCATGGTGGCATTGCCGGTCTACTTGCATACGCCTGCGCTGTACGCGCGTGACTACGGCATGGCGCTGGGGCTGCTGGGGGCGCTGCTGTTTGTGACGCGGCTGCTGGATACGGTGCTTGACCCGCTGTTGGGCCGCTGGCAAGACCAACTGCCAGCCTCGCTACAGCGGCGCTTGCATCTGTTGGCCGCAGTGTGCGGTGTCGTCGGCTTTGCCTGGCTGGTGGCGCCGCTGCCGCAGTGGCCGCTGGCGGTGCAGATGGCGGTGGCCTTGCTGCTGGTGTACGTGGCGCATGGCTGGCTCACCATCGCCTTGCTGCGCTATGGCGCCGCGCTATGGCCGACGCCGCCCGGGCGGGCAAGGGTGGCGGCCTGGCGCGAAGGCTGGGGGCTGGCCGGTGTGATGTTGGCCGCCGCCTTGCCGGCGTGGTGGGCGGCCAGCGACGGCGAAGCCGCGGCGCTACAACGCTTTGTCTGGGTGTTACTGCCGCTGGCAGGGCTGGGCTTGTTGGCCGCCGCCTTGGCGCCACCCCCTGCGCTGCCGGTTGCGGCCAACCCCGTTGCGCTGGCCGGAACGGACGGGCCGCGCTGGTGGCAGCAGCCGGCACTGCGCCGTGCCGGCGTGGTGTTGCTGCTGAACGCGGTAGCGATGGCGATTCCCGCCACGCTGCTCAATTTTTACGTAGCCGACGTGCTGCAGGCACCCGCGCAGACCGGCGTGTTCTTGCTGGCCTACTTCGTCGCGGCCGGCGTGTCGCTGCCGGGCTGGGTGGCACTGGCCGATCGCATCGGCAAGGTGCGGGCCTGGCAGGCCGGCATGGCACTGGCATTGGCGGGGT
This sequence comes from Vogesella sp., assembly GCF_046297735.1. Lineage (NCBI taxonomy): Bacteria > Pseudomonadati > Pseudomonadota > Betaproteobacteria > Neisseriales > Chromobacteriaceae > Vogesella > Vogesella sp. The sequence continues at coordinate 289,921 of NZ_JBKBHK010000005.1, read as the reverse complement.
TTGCGCCAGTGGCGTGGCTGGGGGCGGGGGATAGCGCCGGCTTTGTGTTGGTGTGCGTGCTGACTGGCGCCGCCCTGGGTGCCGACCTGGCCTTTGCCAGCGCCCTGGTGGCCGACGCGCTGGGTGACAGGGTTGGCCGCGACGGCGGTGCGGTGTTCGGCACCGTGTCGATGCTGAACAAACTGGCGCTGGCCTTGGCCGCCGGCATCACGCTGCCGCTGGCGCAGTGGGCCGGCTATACCCCCGGGCAAGCCAGCCCGGCACTGTTGTGGCTGTACGCCGGCTTGCCGGCATTGTTCAAGCTTTGGGCTGGGTGGTGGCTAGGCCACCGTCAGCCCGCCATAGAAGGAACCGAATGATGGCAAGGCATTGGCTAAAGGCGCTGCTGCTGTGCGCCAGCGTGGCGCTGGCAGGGTGCAGTACGGCGTCGCTGGAAGATTACCGTGGTACCAAGCCGGCGCTGGATCTGCAAACCTACTTCAACGGGCCGATAACGGCGCAAGGCGTGTTTCAGGACCGTAGCGGCAAGGTGGTGCGCCGCTTTACCGTGCAGATGACGGCTAGCTGGCAGGGCGATACCGGCGTGCTGGACGAGCATTTCACCTACGACGACGGCGAGAAACAGCGCCGGGTGTGGACGCTGAAGAAGCAGCCGGACGGCCGTTACACCGGTACCGCCGATGATGTGGTGGGCGAAGCCAGCGGCCGCACCGAAGGCTTTGCGCTGTTCTGGGATTACACCTTGCGTCTGCCAGTGGATGGTGAAGTCTACGAAGTGCGCTTTGATGACTGGATGTACCAGCTGGACGAGCGCACCTTGCTCAACCGCTCGGTGATGAGCAAGTGGGGCGTGAAGTTGGGCGAAGTGACGCTGTTCTTCCGCAAGGGGGATGCACCGTGAGCCTGAACCCGCGTCTGCAGCACTGGCCCGGTCAGCGTGTATGGCTGGTGGGCGCCGGTCACGGCATCGGTGCGGCGCTGGCCGAGACGCTGCAGCAGCAGGGCGCCCGTGTGGCGCTGTCCGGCCGTACCGAGGCCGCGTTGCAGGCGGTGGCTCAGCAGCGGCCTGACATGCCGGTACACGTGATGGACGCCACGCAGCCCGACGACTGGGCGCGCGTGCGCGACGCGCTGCTGGCCGAGTGGGGTGGTATCGACCTGGTGATCGTGATGGCCGGCGACTACACCCCGCTGCGTGCCTGGGAGCTGACGCCTGAGACGGCCCGCCGCATGGTGGACATCAACCTGTTGGCGCCGATGTACGCCGCTGCTGCCTGTGTGCCGCAACTGATGGCGCAGCAGGGTGGTGGCCTGGTGCTGGTGGCCAGCGTGGCGGGTTGGTCCGGCATGAGTAACGGGCTGGTTTATGGCGCTACCAAAGCGGCGGTTAACCACTTTGCCCAGACGCTGTACCTGGACTTGCACCGTCACGGCATTGGCGTCTATCTGGTGAACCCCGGCTTCGTGGCCACCCGCCTCACCGCGCAGAACGGTTTTGCCATGCCTGCGCTACTGAGGCCAGAGCAGGCGGCCGACGCCATCCTGCACGGCTTGGCGCGTGGCCGTTTCGACATTCACTTTCCGCGGCGCTTCACGCTGGCGCTGAAGTTGGCCGCACATCTGCCTTACCGGCTGTATTTCTGGCTTGCACACAAGGTAACCGGACTATGAACCCTGCACTTGCCCGCCATCTCGATTGGTTTACCACGCTGTCGCCGGCCACGCTGGACGACATCGACGGCGTTTACGCCGACGGCGCCAGTTTTCGCGACCCGTTCAACGCCATCAAGGGCCGTAGCCAGATCAAGGCCTTGTACGCCCGCATGTTCCGTAGCCTGGCCGAGCCACGCTTCGTGATCGGTGAGGTGATCAGCGACGGCGACAAGGCGTTTGTCACCTGGGATTTCACTTTTGCCATGATGGGCAAGCCGCAGTGCATACACGGCGGCACCCTGTTCGTGCTGGGCAGTGATGGCCGTATTATCGACCACCGCGATTATTGGGACGCCGCCGAAGGCCTGTACGAGAAGCTGCCGCTGCTGGGTGGCGTACTGCGCTGTTTGAAACGGCGCATGGCATAATAGCCGCCCCTGTTAATGTGTTGTTGCCTGCGGCCCTGTACAAATCATGAACGAACTGCCCGATACCGCCGCCAATGGCCTGCCGATTGCCGCTGTGGAGCGTGAAACCGGCATCCCCAAAGACCTGCTGCGCATGTGGGAGCGCCGCTATGGTTTCCCGCAACCGCTGCGCGATAGTGCTGGCGACCGCCTGTATAGCCAACATGACCTGTCCCGCTTGCGACTGATCCGTCGTCTGCTGGACCTGGGTTTTCGCCCGGGCAAGCTGATGAAGTTCAGCGACGAGCAGTTGCAGCAGCTGGCTAGCGAGCATACGCCGCAACGGCAAGAGTCCGATGTTTGCCAAGGTCTGGTTGCCGCTTTGAAAAGCCATGACGCGCAGGCCACACGCGAGTACCTGCGTCATCGCATGCTAGAGCTGGGGCTGCGTCGTTTTACTTGTGACTTTCTGCCCGAGGCCAACCAGCTGGTAGGTGAATCCTGGATGCGCGGCTTGCTTCAGGTGGCCGAAGAGCATTTGTATTCCGAGGCGGTGAGCCGAGTGATGCGCGAGACCTTGGCCGGTATCCCATCCGGCGTGATGACACCGCGGGTCATGCTGACCACGCCTCCGGGCGAGTTGCACCTGTTGGGGCTGCTGATGGTAGAGGCCCTGCTGCGGCTGGAGGGTTGCGAAACCATTGCTTTTGGCGCGCAGATGCCGCTGATGGATATTGCCTTTGCTGCCGACAAGCACCAGGTGGACGTGGTGGTACTGTCGTTTTCTGCTGCCTATGAGGGCAACCCTGCTGCCGTGATCGAAGTATTGTCCGGCCAGCTATCACCGGCGGTAGCGCTGTGGGTAGGCGGTGGTGGCTGCCGCAACTTGCGCCAGATGCCGCCCAGGGTACAGCACCTGCAGCAACTGACGCAGCTGGAAGACATGGTGCTGCAGTGGCGTCAGCGCCGTGTGGCTGAATGAGGTTTGCAAAAGCGGGATGACTCGACCATAAAAAAGGACCGGTGTAGCGGCCCTTTTTTTATCGATTGAACGTTGCTCAGTCGTCCATGTCTTTCAGGTTCAGGCGGCGCTCGTGCTCCGGGTCCAGCCCCAGCTTGCCGCGGAGACAGGACAAGTACACGTTGACGTCCGGCCCGTCGCCGTAGCGCTGGGCTTGCCAGATCATTTCGCCCAGGCAGTCGATCACCTCGTGCTGGGCGTCGTGCTCGTTGCCGGTTTTGGCCAGCAGCTGCTGGTACAGCGCACGAATGCCGAACGGCTGGTCGATGGACAGTTGTTCTTCTACCGCCAGGTGCATGCTCATGTGCATGAAGGGGTTGGTTTCGCCTTGCTCCGGCAGCCACTCGCGCTCGCCGTACTGCTCGGGGCGGTCGAGGATGGCATGGTATTCGGGATGGGCCGCGATCACGCTGGCCAGCAGTTTTTCTAGGTCGCTCAGCGCAACGCCGGCCTGCTGTTTTTTCCAGGTATCGAAGAAGAAGCGGCGGGCGTCCTGCCGGCTGGGTGCAAACATGATTGTTGACTGATTTGTTCGGGAAATCAGCATTATACGGAGACACTGCCACCATGACCACGCTCGCCAGCTTTGCGGCCAACCTGGCAGACGGCCGCCTGCAGCCTCTGGACCAGTATCTGGGCCAGGTGGTACTGATCGTCAATACCGCCAGCGAATGCGGCTATACCCGCCAGTACGCCGGTCTGCAGCAGCTACAGGCCGAGCTGGCCGGGCAGGGCTTCACCGTATTGGCCTTCCCCTGCAACCAGTTTGGCGGCCAGGAGCCGGGTAGCGCGGACGACATCATGACCTTTTGCCAGACACGCTTTGGCGTGGACTTTCCGCTATTTGCCAAGGGCGACGTCAACGGCCCCGGTGCCAGCCTGCTGTGGCAGTGGTTGACCGGGGTGGAAAGCGGCCACCCGCACCCGGTGAAGTGGAACTTCACCAAATTCCTGATCGATCGCAAGGGCCGGCTGGTGAAGCGCTACGAGCCGGCGGCCGAGCCACACGAGCTGCTGCCGGATATCCAGGCCTTGCTGGGGTCGCGTGGCTGAGGCATTAAGTAAGTACCTATTTCCGCGAGGTATTTTCTTCTGGCATACTCACTTTATCGAAACATGCACCATGCCAGTGCGCAGGCAGCGGTGACCCGACGGGGTAAAGTGGTATGCGGATGTCTGTCAAACTGCGCTGCTGGCTGGTGGTGGCCGGCAGCGGCCTGCTCAGTACCGCCGTCGCACAAAGTACGCCTTTACTGGTGGACGCAGCCGACATACCACCGTTCAGCTACCAGACCATGACCGGCGATCGCGGCATTGCGCTGGACATCTTGCGTGAGGCCGCTGCCGCTAGCGGTGTCGGCTTGCAGTTCCGCTTTCGGCCCTGGCTGCGCGCACAAGCCGAAACCCGTACTGGCCGCGACCGGCTGATCATTCCGCTGACCCGAACCCCGGAACGCGAGGCGCAGTACACCTGGCTCGCCAAACTGTGCGATTACCGCTTTGTGCTGTTCAGCGCCGGCAAGCCGCCGCCGGCTACGCTGGGCGAGGCACGCAAGCTGCGCATTGCCGTGCTGCGCAGCAATCCGGCCGAAGCGCTGCTGCGCCAGCAGGGCTTTACCCGGCTAGAGGCCAACACCTCGGAAGATACCAATGCGCGCATGCTGGCCGCCGGCCGGGTGGACGCTTGGGTAGCGGCCGATATTGCCGCCATGGCCATCTACCGCGAGGCGGGCGGCGACGTCAGCCGCTTGCGTAGCGGCCCGGGCGTGGGGGAACCGATGGCCATTTACCTGGCGGCGTCGCCGGGGTATGCCGATCCGCAAGCCCGCGTGCTGGTCGACGCCATCAACCGGCTGCAGCGCAACGGTACCGCCGCCCGCATCGTGGCCCGCTACCACAGCACAGTACCGTAGCACGGCACCCTAAACAAACACCCCGCGTGCAGGGCAGGCGGGGTGTTTGGCGGTGCTGCACGCAGGCAGTGACGGGTGTTTACTTGCGAGTGAACACGATATCCCACACGCCGTGGCCCAGGCGGATGCCGCGGGCTTCGAACTTGGTCAGCGGGCGGTAGGCCGGGCGCGGCGCGTAGTCCGCGGCGGTGTTCTGCAGCTCGGCGTTGCCGTTGAACACTTCCAGAATCTGGATGGCGTAGTCTTCCCAGTCGGTAGCCGCGTGCAGGTAGCCGCCCGGCTTCAGTTTCTTCACCAGTTTTTCGATCAGCGGCGCCTGGATCAGGCGGCGCTTGTTGTGGCGTTTTTTGTGCCACGGGTCGGGGAAGAAGATGTGCACGCCGTCCAGGCTGCCGTCGGCCAGCATGTTGTCGATGACTTCCACCGCGTCGTGGCGCAGCAGGCGCAGGTTGGTCAGCTGCTTTTCCTCGATCAGCTTGAACAGGTTGCCCACGCCCGGGCTGTGTACTTCCACGCCCAGGTAGTCGTTTTGCGGCAGGTTGGCCGCAATCTCGGCGGTGGCGCCGCCCATGCCGAAGCCGATCTCCAGGATCTTGGGCGCGTCACGGCCAAAAGCCTGGTTCAGGTCCAGCGGTTCGGGGCGGTATTCGATGCCCCATTTCGGCATGCCTTCGTCGATGGCGCGCTGTTGGGACGCGGTAAGGTGGCCCTGGCGCAGCACGAAGCTGCGGATGGCGCGCTTGAAGCCTGGGTTTTCCATGTGCAAACTCAAAAACTGCAAAAAGATCGCGATGTTACCGAAACTTGCGGCGCCGGCATAGCGCCGCAGCGTCAGGCCGGCTTCAGCTCGCGCAACAAGTGGGCGGTGGTCGGGTAGTGCAGGCAGCCCGGCAGCTCGCGCAACAGGCGGGCATTGCTGAGGCGGCGCGAGTCGGCCAGGAACGACCACAGCCCCGGCGACACCTGCTGCTGCACCTGGGCCCGTGGCAGGCGGGGTGCCCGCGGGTAGCCCAGCGTGTCGGCCAGCTGGTCGTACCACTCGCCCACCGGTTGCGGCTGGCTGTCGCAGGCGTTGTAGACGCGCACGCCGTGGCGGCGGCGCAGGGCGGCTACGCACAGGCGCGCCAGGTCGTCGGCGTGGATGTGGTTGCTGTAGCTGTCCTCGTGTGCGTCGATCAGCGGCAGCCCTTGCTGCAGGCGGGTCAGCGGCAGGCGTTCGGCGGCGTAGATGCCGGGGGCGCGCAGGATGGTGAGCGTGGTGCCATGCGCCACGGCAAAGGCGCGCAGGCAGCGTTCGGCATCTACGCGGCGGCGGGCGCGGTCTGACGTTGGCCGCAGCGGCGCGGTCTCGTGCAGCCACTTGCCATCGGCATTGCCGTACACGCCGCTGGTGCTGATATAGACGAAACGCTGTGGTAGACTCCCCGTTTTTGCCAGTTGCGACAAGACCTTGCGCATTCTGGGGTCGATCACGCCGCGTTCCGGCGGCGGGGCGGTATACAGTACGGCGTCGGCCAGGCCGGCCAGACGCGACAGGCTGCGTTTGTCGTCCAGATCGGCCAGCAGCGGCAGGGCGCCCAGCGCTCGCAGTGCGGCGGCCTGTTCCGGCCGGCGGATGACGGTAATCACCCGCCACTGGCGGGTAAGCTCGGGAAGGGCGCGCCGGGCGATATCGCCGCTGCCCAGTATCAGCAAGGTAGGCATGCTGGCCATTCTATCGAAGTTTAAGGGAAGAAGATGACGTGTCAGGTAAAGGTGCTGCCGAGCGGCCATGCTTTCGCCGTGGAAGCCCATGAAACCATTCTGGAAGCGGCCCTGCGCCAGTCTGTAGGCCTGCCTTACGGTTGCCGCGACGGTGCCTGTGGCGCCTGCAAGGGCAAAGTGGTCGAGGGGGAGGTAGAGCACGGTGGTGCGCAGGACAAGGCGCTGTCCGCCAGCGAGCGCGCCCAGGGCATGGCGCTGTTCTGCTGTGCCAAACCCAAGGGTGACATCACCATCGAGGCGCGCGAAGTGGCTGGGGTGGGCGATATCCAGATCAAGACGCTGCCGTGCCGCGTGGAAAAAATCGAGAAAATCCACGATGTGGCGGTACTGAAGCTGAAGCTGCCGGTGTCGGAACGCCTGCAGTTCAGGGCCGGCCAGTACATCGATATCCTGATGAAGGACGGCAAGAAGCGCAGCTTCTCCATCGCCAACGCGCCGCACGACGATGCGTTCATTGAGCTGCACATCCGCCATCAGCCGGGCGGTTCGTTCTCCGACTACGTGTTCAACACCATGAAGGAGAAGGAAATCATGCGCTTCAAGGGCCCGCTGGGTTCGTTCTTCCTGCGCGAAGATTCCGACAAGCCCATCATCATGGTGGCCAGTGGTACCGGCTTTGCCCCGATCAAGGGCATCATCGAGCACGCCATTCACCAGGGTATTACCCGCCCCATCGTCTTCTACTGGGGCGCCCGCACTCCGGCCGACCTGTACATGGCGGAGATGGCCGGCCAGTGGCAGGCACAGCACGCCAACATCACTTTCATCCCGGTGGTATCCGACGCGCTGCCGGAACACAATTGGCCGGGCCGTACCGGCTTTGTGCACCAGGCGGTGCTGGACGACTTCGCCAGCCTGGCCGGCTACCAGGTCTACGCTTGCGGCGCACCGGTGATGGTGGAAGCCGCCCATAACAGCTTTACCAGCGAGCGCTGCTTGCCGGCAGACGAGTTCTTCTCCGACGCCTTCTTCCTGTCCAAAGACATGGGCAGCGCCAGCAAGTAAGTATGTAGTCTTGCGGTTTTCCAGCCCCGGTCGGCCCTGTGCCCACCGGGGCTTTGTCATGGAATCGACATTTCGCTGGGCGACTGTTTAAAAGTTTGCTTTATTGAATTATTGCGAAGAACTGAGCGAATGACATGCATCGCGAGTCGGAGTCATTGCTGACGCTGGAAAGCGTCAATCAGCATTTTCTGGCCAACCTGCAAGCGGCAGAAGGCCAGGTCGCGGTGCAGGCCAGCCAGGACATTCTGGCGGCCAACGGCACCAAACTGTTGGCGCGTGGCGCTCGCCTGGATAGCCGCAGCAGCGAGCTGCTGGCCAACCATCGCCTGCGTCAGCCGCTGGAAACCCAGCTGCAGGTTGATACGTCCAGCTTGCTGGCCCGCCTGCGCGAGGGCATGCAGCAATTGCTGGCCGACGATCCTTTGCTGGCAGCCTGGCTGGACCAGGGCCAACGCACGCTGCAACGCGAGCTTGCCGTGCTGTCGCTGCCGCCGTTGGCCGCGCAGGCGCTGCAACTGATCGGCAACCGTTTCCCTGACGTCTTTCGCCACAGCCTGCGCGTGGCGGCGCTGGCGTGGAGCCTGGCGCCGTCGCCACGCGATGCCCAGCAGCTATTGCTGGCCGGCCTGCTGCACGATGTGGGCTATCTGTACCTGGACCCTGCCATCTGGCAGCAGGGCGGGCCGTTGTCGGCTGATGCCTGGCGCCAGTTCGATGCCCACCCGCTGATCGGTTACGTCTGGGCCAGCGAGCTGCGCGCCGTGCCGCCGGAGGTGGCCAATCTGATCCTGCAGCATCACGAACGGGTGGACGGCAGCGGCTACCCGCGTCAGTTGCGCGGCGAGGCGGTGGGCCATAATGCCGAGGTATTGGCGTTCGCTGAAATGGCGGCCGGCATTTTCGAGCACGCCCGCCAGCCGGTCGGCCAGCTGCAAGTGGCGCTGAAGCTGCTGCCGGGCCAGTTTTCGGCGGCGGTGCGGGTGCCGGCACAGCTGCGGGCGGCGCGCCTGCCGCGCGAAAGCGGCCTGTTGCAGCCGGTGGACGCGCTGCAGTCGTCGCTGCACCAGCTGTTGTTGCGTTTTGCGCGGGTACACGAGGTGATGCAGCACATCGAGTCGCAGACGATGGGGGAGACTGGCTGGCAGCTATTCGGCCATCTGGCGATGCGGCTCAACACTATCCAGCGGGCCTTCAACAGCGTCGGGCTGGACATGCTGACCAAGCACGCGCTGGAAGGCGAGGGCAATGAGCCGCTGTGGCAGGAGCTGGCGTGGGTGATCAACGAAACCAACTGGTTGTCGCGCCATCTGTCGCGCGACCTGACCCGGCAGCGGCTGAAGTTGGCCGCCACCGAATCCGAACTGTTCGAGCCTTTGGTGGTGTTGTTCCTCGGCCTTACCAGCAAGACCGTGCCTGCGGGCCTATAGCCAGCCAGGCTGCCATTCGTCGGTATCGCCGAGCTCGCGCCAGGGCAGCGTGAAGTGGCGGCGCGACAAGACCGCTTCCAAGGTGACACGTAGCGGTTTCTGCGCGTCGTCTGCGTCGTATTCCACCTTCACCACCAGAAAGTGCTTCTCGCGCTCGCGCGGGGTCACGGCAGTCCATTTACTGCCTTGCAGTTTTTTGTGATTGACCGGCATGGGCATCTCCTTGCTGCTTTCGATAAAACAGTGGCGCAGCGGTTCCCGTAACGACAACGCCCCCGGCTGCAAGCAGCGCGGGGGCGTTAGCGGGGAAGGGCGACTTAGGCGCTCTTCACGTGCGGGGCGATCAGCGGCAGCAGCTGGCCCAGGACTTTCGGCGGCGCGGCCACGATGTCGCCGCTTTCAAACCAGGTTTGCTCGCCGTGCATGTCGGTGACGATACCACCGGCTTCTTGCACGATCAGGCTGCCGGCGGCGATGTCCCACGGCTTCAGGTTGAATTCGAAGAAACCGTCTACGCGACCGCAGGCCACGTTGCACAGGTCCAGCGCGGCGGAGCCTTCGCGACGGGCGCCGGCGGTTTTGCCGATCACGTCTTTCAGGATGGCCAGGTGGGTATCCAGCATGCTCTGGTCAACTACCGGGAAGCCGGTAGCGATCAGGCATTCATTCATGTTGACGCGCTTGGACGCACGGATGCGGCGGTCGTTCAGGAACGCGCCCACGCCACGGCTGGCGGTGAACATGTCGTTACGGTTCGGGTCGTAGACTACGGCTTGCTGGATCTGGCCGCGGTGTGCCAGCGCGATGGAAATGCAGTACTGCGGATGGCCGTGGATGAAGTTGGTGGTGCCATCCAGCGGGTCGATGATCCACTCGTACTCGGAGCTACCCAGACCGCGGCCGCCGGTCTCTTCTGCTAAGATAGCGTGTTTCGGATAAGCATCCAGGATGACCTCAATGATGGCTTGTTCGGCAGCCTTGTCGACCTCGGTCACGAAGTCGTTGTGTTTTTTCTTTTCAACACGCACGGTATCTAGGTTCAGCGATGCACGCTGGATAACGTTGGCTGCACGGCGAGCGGCTTTTACCGCGACATTGAGCATTGGATGCATTGACGGCCTCTAAAATCATGACGACAAGCGCCGCCCTTGCGGGTTGCGCGCTGGTCGTAAACTGTCTGGGTTAAGGAACGAAAAACACCGCGTTGGCCGCAGTGTTTTTGAATAGCCCGCGATTCTACTCAAAATTACCCGATGAATAAACCCCAAGTACCTGATTTTTTAAAGAACATTCGCGTCGTGCTGGCGCGGCCCAATCACCCGGGCAACATCGGCTCGGCGGCGCGGGCGATGAAAACCATGGGCCTCACCCGCCTGTATCTGGTTGAACCGAAAGTGTTTCCCAGCGAAGAGGCCAACGTGTTGGCCTCCGGCGCGGTAGATGTGCTGCAGCACGCTACCGTGGTGCCGACGCTGGTGGAAGCGCTGGCCGACGTTACCGTGGCCTGCGCGCTGACCAGCCGCCGCCGCGAACTCACCACCCCGCTGTCCACCCCGCGCGAGACCGCGCCGGAGCTGATCGCGCGGGCACGCGACGGCGAGCAGGTGGCGCTGGTGTTCGGCAACGAGACCTTCGGCCTGTCGATCGAGGAAGTGGAACTGTGCAACCGCCTGATCACCGTGCCGGGCAACCCCGATTACTTCTCGCTGAACCTGGCGATGGCGGTGCAGGTGATGACCTACGAGCTGTTCAGCCACACCGGCTTCGACGTCAACTACCTGAAGCCGGAAGGCGAGGCCGCCACCATGGCCGAGGTGGAAGGCATGTGCGGCCACCTCGACCAGACCATGGCGCAGATCGGCTACTTCGAGCGTCGCAACAGCGAGCGCCTGATGCGCCGCATGCGCGCCCTGTTCAACCGCGCTGGCGTGCTGCGCGAGGAAATCGACATCCTGCGGGGCTTCTTCAAGCAGGTGCAACGTGCCGCCGACGGCAAACCGCTGCGTCGGCCGGAACAGGAGTAACACCGTGTTACCGGCGCTGGCGGCGTGTCTTACCCTGCGCCAGCAGCCGGTGCGCGATCTGGCGTATTTGCTGACCGCGCCACCGCCGTGGCATAGCGGGGCGGCGCTGCCGGCTGGTAGCCTGCTGGGACCCGAGGGTTGGCCGCAGCTGCGGGCACTGGACGCCAACCCGGCGCCGCTGCTGGCCTGGCTGGAGGCGCACCCCACCCGCCGGCTGGGCTTGTACGCCGAGGCGTTGCTGGCGTTCTGGTGCCGCTTGGCGCCGCATATCGAACTGGTGGCGGCCAACCTGCCGGTGCGCGTCGATGGCCGTACCGTCGGCGAGTTCGACTTCCTGCTGCGCATCAACGGCCAACCCTGTCACCTGGAAACTGCCAGCAAGTTCTACCTGCAGTTGGCCGCGCCGCCCCACGCGCTGGTGGGGCCTGGCCTGCGCGACGCCTGGTGGCTGAAATACCGCAAACTGGGCCAGCAGCTGGCGCTATCGCGTCACCCTGCCGCCGTGCTGCCGCCAGGGTTTGACGAGGCGCCGGCCTATAGTCTGCTCACCGGCTGGCTGTTCTTTCCCGATCATCCCGCGCCACTCGATGCTGCGCTTTCCGAGGCCGCCTGCCGTGGTTGGTGGCGCCGGCAGGGCGACACCTGGCCCGCGCAGCCCGGTAGCCGCTGGCGGGCCTTGCCGCGGCTGCAATGGCTGGCGCCGGCCCGTTGCGAGGTCGGCATGACGCTGGACGAAACGGCCATGCGTGCCAGCCTGGTCGGTAGTGACACGCCGTGGCTGCTGGCCGAGCTGCAAGCGGGCGCCGACGGCGACTGGTACGAGGTGGCGCGCGGCTTCGTGGTGCCTGATAGTTGGCCGCAACCCGCGCTGCTGACACCGTTGCTGGCGAGGCTGGGGCCATGAAGACCTTGCTGCTGGTGTGGAGTAGCCAGAGCGGCAATACGCTGGCGCTGGCCGAAGCGGCGGCCAAGGCCGCCGGTGCCGAAGACGGCGTGACGGTACGCATGCTGCCGGCGCTGCAGGCCGGCATCGACGACTTGCTGGGCTGCCAGGCGCTATTGCTCGCCACGCCGGAAAACTTCGGCTATATGTCCGGCGCGCTAAAGGATTTCCTCGACCGCACCTATTACCCGGCGCAAGGTCGCACCGAGGGCCTGCCTTGGGCCTTGCTGATCAGTGCCGGTAACGATGGCAGCGGCGCCGAGCGTGCCATCAGCCGTATTGCCACCGGCTACGGCTGGCGTCAGGCACTGCCCACCTTGTGTGTGCGCGGCCAACCCGGCGCTGAGGATCTGGCCGCTGCCGCCGAACTGGGCGCTACCTTGGCCGCAGCGTTGGCCATTGGTGTGTTGTAACACCCAGCAAAACGCCCCGCGTTTGGCGGGGCGTGTCATGCTGATAGCAACGGGGCTTAATGCTGGGCTTGCGAGCAGCCTGCTACCAGCCGTTTCAGTTCTTCCGGCTGTAGCAATTTGATGTGTTTGTGGTCCACGGCCAGCCAGCCTTGCTGCTGGAACTTGGACAGCGTACGGCTGACGGTTTCCAGCTTCAGGCCCAGGAAGCTGCCGATTTCTTCGCGGCTCATGCGCAGAATGAAGTCGTTGGCGGCAAAGCCGCGCGCCGACAGGCGTTGTGACAGGTTCAGCAGAAAGGCCGCCAGGCGCTCTTCGGCTTTCATATTGCCCAGCAGCAGCATCACCGACTGGTCACGCACGATCTCGCGGCTCATCAGGCGGAAGAAGTGGTGTTGCAGGCTGGGGATGTCGCGGCCCAGGGTTTCCATGCGGTTGAACGGTAGTTCGCACACTTCGCTGTCTTCCAGCGCGATGGCGTCGCAGCCGTGCAGGTTGGACGAGATGCCGTCCAGGCCCATCAGCTCGCCAGACATGTGGAAGCCGGTAACCTGTTCGCGGCCGTCCTGGCTGGAAACACAGGTCTTGAAATAGCCGGTGCGTACCGCGTACAGCGAACGGAACCCCTCGCCGGAGCGGAACAGGTATTCACCGCGCTTCAGGCGGCGGCTTTGACGGATCACGGCGTCCAGTTGCGCCATCTCATCGCGGTTCAAGCCTACCGGCAGGCACAGCTCGCGCAGGCTGCAATTGGAACATGACACCTTCAGGGTGTGCAGAGTGTGGGTGTGGTCAGTCATAGCGTGAATTTCGCCAAGCAAGCGGCCTCGCTTGATGCGCGTCAATGCCAAAAAAGTGTCAATGCCGCAAATTTACCAGCCCACCACCGGTTTTCCAACCAGATTAACTATGACACCCACCATAAATTTCACGCCGACCCAGTGCGTATTCGATAGAGAACTCATCGAAAGGTTGGAAGGCTCCGGCCCGCGCTATACGTCTTATCCGACTGCGGACCGTTTTCATGGCGGTTTCGGGGTCAGCGATTACGAGCATTGGCTGGAGCAACGCGCCATTGGCGCTAACCACCGGCCGATCTCTTTGTACGTGCATGTGCCATTTTGCAACACCATTTGCTACTACTGCGGCTGTAACAAGATCATCACCAAAGACAAAAGCCGCGCCGATGCCTACCTGGACTATCTGGAAAAGGAAATCCGCCTGGTGGCGCAGAAGCTGGGTAGTCGCGAGAAGGTTATCCAGCTGCATTTTGGCGGTGGTACGCCTACTTTCTTGTCCGACGCGCAGCTTGACCGGGTGATGAGCATCATCCGCCAGCATTTCGAACTGCTGCCGGAGGGCGAGTTCTCGATCGAGATCGACCCGCGCAAGGTTGGCCGCGACACCGTGCTGCACTTGGCGCAGCTGGGCTTCAACCGCATGAGCATCGGTATCCAGGACTTCGACCCGGCTGTACAGCAGGCGGTGAACCGCATCCAGAGCGAAGAAGAAACCCGGGTGGTGATGGACGCGGCGCGCGAAGCGGGTTTCAAGTCTATCAGCGTGGACCTGATCTACGGCCTGCCCAAGCAGACGGCGCACTCGCTGGAAAACACCGTCAGTCGGGTGATTGCGATGTCGCCAGACCGGATTGCGCTATACAACTACGCGCACCTGCCGTCGGTGTTCATGCCGCAACGCCGCATCAATGAGGACGAGCTGCCGTCGGCCGCCACCAAACTGGACATCCTGCAGAACTCGGTACAGCAACTGGCCGAAGCCGGCTATGTGTTCATCGGCATGGACCATTTTGCCAAGCCGGACGACGAGCTGACCCGTGCGCTGCAGCAAGGCCGGCTGCAGCGTAACTTCCAGGGTTACTCCACGCACGCCGATTGCGACATGATCGGCCTGGGTGTGTCGTCCATCGGCAAGATCGGCCCCTGTTACACGCAGAACGAGAAAGAACTGGACGCCTACTATGCAGCGCTGGATGCCGGCCACCTGCCGGTGCTGCGTGGCATGACGCTGACCCAGGATGACATTCTGCGCCGCAGCGTGATCCAGGCGCTGATGTGCCGTTTCTCGCTGTCGGTAGAGGCTATCGAGCAGACCTTCGCCATCAATTTTGCCGACTACTTTGCCGACGAGTTACCGAAGATTCGTGCTTTCCAGCAAGAAGGGCTGCTGACCTTCGATGGCGACTTCCTGATGGTGGCGCCGAAAGGCCGTTTCCTGATCCGCAATATCGCCATGGTGTTCGACCGCCACCTGCGCGAGCGTACTACCACGGCGCGGTATTCGAAAACCATCTGAGCCAGGGTTGGCCGCATAAGAAAAGCCCGCTGTCTTGCGACAGCGGGCTTTGTTTTGTCAGGCCCGGCAAGCGGGCCGGAAACTTACTTCAGCTCGTTGACCATTTGCTGCAGCAGGGTCTGCAGGCCTTTGTCGGTAGCGGGCTGGTTGTCAGCACTGCGCACCTCGATGCGTACCTGACTGTCGCCAATGCGGGTGAGTTGCACGCGCAGGTTGGTGCTGACCGGGGTTGCAGCCGGGGCATTGTCTTTCCAGAACGCGAGTTTGGAGATCACGCCACTGCCAGGCTTGTTGGCATTGGCTTTCTGTATCTCGTCGTCTGCCGGTTTGACAAAGTAGGCACCCAGAGTGCGGTCACGGTCGGTAATGGCCAGACCATTGTGCTCCAGTGCCAGGCCGACACGCCGCCAGGCGCGATCAAAGCTGTCGTCCAGCACGATGGCACCATTGTCGAGTCGGGCACGGGCCTGGGTGCTGATTTGTGCTTGGGCTACGGCTTTCGTGGCGTCGGCCTCATCTACACCGAGGCGGACCAGGAAGCGGCTGAGGAAGACAGCCTCCATTTCCGGATCGGTCGGGCGTGGCTGCCAGCGGGTATCTTCTTTGGCTTCGTTGATGTAGATCTCGTACATACCCTGATGGCTGAAGAACACATCGGTACCGGTTTCGGTTTTCTCGATACGGATGCGGAAGCGGTCACGTTCCGGTGTGGACATCACGCTACCCAAGCCCACGGTTTCCAGCAGGCCGCGCACCACGGTGCTGCCCAGTTTGGCGCGGTTTTCCGCCCAGTCGGTTTCCATGTAACCGATATCCGGGTTTTCGTTCTGGATAACGAAGCCATTGTCTTGCCAGAACGCTTTCAGCAGTGGCCATATCTCGGCCGGGCTTTTGCCCGGTACGCTCAGCCAGCGTTGTGTGCCGGCACGTTCTACCGTGGCGGTTTTGGCAACTACCGCGCCAGTAGCCGGGCTGGCTACCGAGGTTGCAGTCGTTTGGGTGGCGATTTGCGGAATGGGGTAGCGGTCGCGCTGGGTCGGGGCCGTCAGGTCTGGCGGTACTTCCAGCGAAGTCTTGGTTTTGGGCGTATCCGACTTGAACTCGTATTTGAGGTCGGAAGAGCTGCTGGCGCACGCGCTCAGCAAGCCTGCACACAGCAGGCCGGAAATCAGGGTCTTGTTCATTGCGGGCTTCATGGTTTACAGGACGTTAGCCTGCTTCATGGCGGCTTCCACCGTGGCGACGGCACCCTCGCTTAGCGGGGTCAGCGGCAGGCGCAGGCCGGCCGGCATCAGGCCCAGGCGGTGCAGCGCCCATTTGGCTGGAATCGGGTTTGGCTCGCAGAACAGCTGCTTGTGCAGGCCTTGCAGCTGATCGTTGATGGCGCGGGCAGCGGCGGTATCACCACCGCGCGCTGCTACGCACAGCTGGCTCATCAGCTTGGGTGCTACGTTGGCGGTGACGGAAATCACGCCATGGCCACCGCACAGCATGAATGCCATGCCGGTAGCGTCGTCGCCGGAGTACAGCGCAAAGTCTGCCGGTGCGCGCATTACAAGGTCGCAGGCGCGGCCGATATCGCCGGTGGCGTCTTTCAGGCCAACGATGTTGTCGATCTGGGCCAGGCGCAGCGCGGTATCGTTGCTCATGTCGGCGACGGTACGGCCCGGCACGTTGTACAGGATTACCGGAATATCCACCGCTTCGGCGATGGTACGGAAGTGCTGGTAAATCCCTTCCTGGGTGGGCTTGTTGTAGTACGGCACCACGGACAGGGTTTGGCTGGCGCCGGCAGATTTGGCCAAGCGTGCCAGTTCGATGGCTTCGGCGGTGGAGTTGGCGCCGGTGCCGGCTACCACGGTCACGCGGCCGGCGGCATGCTTGGCCACGGCCTCGACTACTTTGATGTGTTCTTCCACGCCCAGCGTGGCGGATTCGCCGGTTGTGCCCACGGCCACAATGCCGTCGGTACCGTTATCGATGTGGAAATCTACGAGACGCTTGAGCGATTCGAAATCGACCTGGCCGTCCTCGAACATCGGGGTGACCAGAGCAACAAGGCTGCCGGTAAGCATAGCTTCTGCCTATATGAAGTGGATTGAATGGGATGACTGATTGTAGCGGAATTCCGCTATTGCGGCGCAAGCAATGCACGTTGGCCGCAACACGCTGATTGCAAGGGATTTTGTGCTAAAATGCACGGTTTTCCGGTTCACATTCAGAGACTGGCAGAGGAATTATCCGCGTGATTACGACAAGCAACATTACCATGCAGTTCGGCGCCAAGCCGCTTTTCGAGAAAGTTTCGGTCAAATTCGGCGAAGGTAACCGCTATGGCCTGATCGGTGCCAACGGCTCCGGCAAATCCACTTTCATGAAGATCCTGGGCGGCGACCTGGAGCAAAGCAGCGGTGAAGTCGCCATCGAAAGCGGCCTGCGTCTGGGTAAACTGCGCCAGGACCAGTTTGCTTACGAAGACCAGCGCGTTATCGACGTGGTACTGCAAGGTCATATCGAAATGTGGGCAGCGATGAGCGAGCGTGATGCCATCTACGCCAACCCGGAAGCGACCGAAGACGACTACATGCATGCCGCCGAACTGGAGGCCAAGTTTGCCGAGTACGACGGCTACACCGCCGAAGCCCGCGCTGGCGAGCTGCTGATGGGTGTCGGCATTCCGGTCGAGCAGCATTTCGGCCCGATGAGCGAAGTGGCGCCTGGCTGGAAACTGCGCGTGCTGTTGGCCCAGGCACTGTTCTCCAACCCGGACATTCTGCTGCTGGACGAACCGACCAACAACCTGGACATCAACACCATCCGTTGGCTGGAGCACGTGCTGAACGAGCGCAACTCCACCATGATCATCATTTCGCACGACCGACACTTCCTGAACTCGGTGTGCACCCACATGGCCGACCTGGACTACAACACCATCCGCATCTACCCGGGTAACTACGACGATTACATGATCGCGTCCACCCAGGCCCGCGAGCGCCAGCTGGCGTCCAACAGCAAGGCCAAGGAACGTATCCAGGAACTGCAGGAGTTCGTGGCCCGCTTCTCGGCCAACAAATCCAAGGCACGTCAGGCCACCAGCCGTCTGAAGCAAGTGGACAAGCTGAAGGCCGACATGGTGGAAGTGAAGCCGTCCAGCCGTCAGAGCCCGTTCATCCGTTTCGAGATGGACGACAAGTTCAAGCTGCATCGTCAGGCGGTGGAGGTGGAAGGCCTGTGCAAGGCTTACGACAAGAAAGTGCTGCTGAAAGACCTGAGCTTCATCCTGGAAGCCGGCGCACGCCTGGCCATCATCGGCCCGAACGGTGCCGGTAAATCCACACTGGTGAAACTGCTGGCTGGTGCTTTCGAAACGTCGCTGGCCGAGGGCATCACCGCGGATGCCGGCATGATCAAGTGGGCAGAAAAAGCCCAGATCGGCTACTTCGCGCAGGACCACGAAGCCGAGTTCGATTCCGACCGTACGCTGACCGAATGGATGCGCGAGTGGGGCCAGGAAGGCGACGACGAACAAGTGATTCGCGGTACGCTGGGCCGCCTGCTGTTTGGCAGCAATGATGTGGACAAGGCCGTGCGCGTACTGTCCGGTGGCGAGAAGGGCCGCATGCTGTACGGCAAGCTGCTGCTGCAGAAGCCGAACGTGATGATCATGGATGAACCGACCAACCACATGGACATGGAATCCATCGAAGCCCTGAACATGGCGCTGGAAAAGTACAAGGGCACCTTGATCTTTGTTTCGCACGACCGTCAGTTTGTGAGCTCGCTGGCCACCCATATCCTGGAACTGGATGGCAATGGCGGCTACGACTACTACACCGGCAATTACGAAGACTACCTGGCCAGCAAAGGTCTGGAGTAATCAGATTGCATCATCTGCACGGCATGTGCAGGGGCAGCAAAAAGGCAGCGGCAGCTGCCTTTTTTTGCGCTGCGATAAAGGCGCCACAGCGCTCCCCCTCGTTTGTGGAAGGCATAGAGCGTTTGCTTTACCGCCTATGGCGCCATGCGCTATATTGCAGCGCAAGATGGTTGTGCACTGCAAAAGTCCTGTAGTGACGCGCCACACACAAGCAAGAGAAGACAGACAATAAAAACAGGGACTCGACCCACGATGGTCGGTGGTGGAGATGAAGTCCGGTCGACAATCGGGTCGCCTGCAACTGAATGCAAAGGAAGAATTATGCGCTTGAAAGGGAAAGTCTCCATCATTACCGGCGGTGCCAGCGGCATCGGTAAGGCCACTGCCGAGAAGTTTGTTAAAGAAGGCGCCATCGTTGCCGTGTGCGACATTAATCTGGACGCCGTCAACGCCGTGGTGGAAGAGCTGAAAGCTGCCGGCGGCGAAGCAGTAGGCTACAAGGTTGACGTGACCGACAAGGCCCAGATCGCCGACATGGTTGGCGCGCTGAAAACCCAGTTCGGTCGCATTGACGTGCTGGTCAACAACGCCGGTATCGTGATGGATGCCCAGCTGATCAAGATGACCGAAGACCAGTTCGACAAGGTGATCGACATCAATCTGAAGGGCGTTTACAACTGCACCAAAGCGGTCGTGGATACCATGATCGAGCAAGGCGCCGGCGTCATCCTGAACGCATCGTCGGTAGTGGGCGTGTACGGCAACTTCGGCCAGACTAACTACGCGGCGTCCAAGTTCGGCGTGATCGGCTTCGTGAAAACCTGGGCCAAAGAACTGGGCAAGAAGGGCATTCGTGCCAACGCGGTTTGCCCGGGCTTCGTGGCTACCCCGATCCTGAAATCCATGCCGGAAAAAGTGATCCAGGCCATGGAAGACAAGGTGCCGATGAAGCGCATGGCGCAGCCGGAAGAGATCGCCAACGTGTACGCCTGGCTGGCCTCCGACGAAGCCAGCTACATCAACGGCGCTGCCATCGAAGTGACGGGTGGTCTGACGCTGTAAGGTTGGCCGCAAGGCTAGCTGCAAAAAAACCCGCCTAGTGGCGTAATGCCAGTCAGTTAATGCTGACTGGCATTTTTTGACTAGAGGTTTGCTGCGCTCAGGAGTGCTTTTGCGTCCGCTATGCGGACGATGATTAGATGCCGGTTCCGCCCGGCAAACGGGAAAGGGGGCGGATTGCCGCCCCCTTTTCATTCCCCCGCAACCCGGGGCTGCTCGAAACTCCGTTCAAAATGGCACGCCCCAGGCGCCGCCGAACTCGCCCCTCTCTAACGGCTCGGGGCTCAAACAAATCGGCGTCTTAAAACCTGGGGCACACCATTTTGACCGGCTCGCGCCAACGGGATGGGGCGCTTCACTCACGCCCTACCAATTGATGGCCAAGTACATTCGCCTAACTGACTGGCATTAGCCTAGTGGCGGGTTTTTTTCATGGGCGCTTGCTGGTAAGGCGCGCCCGACACGGCGTGCTTTATTCTTCGTCGTCGCCGTGATGCAGTGCGCTGTCTACTTCCTTGCGGTGTAGGTGCGGCGCAAACAGTTCGATGAAGGTGTAAGCGTAGCCGCGCAGGTAAGCGTCCTTGCGGATGCCGATCTTGGTGGTGGACGGCTCGAACAGGTGGCTGGCGTCCAGCGCTTGCAAGCCGATATCACGCTCCGGCTCAAACGCCATGCTGGCGATGATGCCGACGCCCAGGCCCAGCTTGACGTAGGTCTTGATGACGTCGGTATCGATGGCGGTCAGCACCACGTTCGGCGCTTTTCCCGCGTCGGTGAAGGCCTGGTTGATGCGCGAGCGCCCGGCAAAGGCAAAGTCGTAAGTAATGATCGGGTAGCTGGCGATGTCTTCGAGTGTCAGCGGGCGGCCCAGCGCCAGCAGCGGGTGGCCGGCAGGCGCCACGATGCTGCGGTTCCACTCGTAGCAGGGCAGCATGGCCAGTTCCTTGTACAGCGCAATGCCTTCGGTGGCGATGGCCAGGTCGGCTTCGCCCGATACCACCATGTCGCAGATCTGGGTCGGGCTACCCTGTTTGATCGACAGACGTACTTTGGGGTAGCGGCGCACGAATTCGGCGATCACGGATGGCAGCGCGTAGCGGGCCTGGGTGTGCGTGGTGGCGATGGTCAGCGCGCCTTCGGCTTCCTTGGAAAACTCGTCGCCGACGCGCTTCAGGTTTTGTGCTTCGCGCAGGATGCGTTCCGAGATGCGCAGCACCTCTTTGCCCGGCTCGGACACGGCAACCACGCGTTTGCCGTTGCGGATGAATACCTGGATGCCCAGCTCGTCCTCCAGCAGACGGATCTGCTTGGAAATGCCGGGTTGGGAGGTGTGCAGTTTTTCGGCGGCTTCCGACACGTTCAGCCCCTGCTTGGCCACTTCCACCAGATAGCGTAATTGCTGCAATTTCATCGCGCGTCCCTTTAAAACCGAAAGTAATTAAATACTAACACAATATTCTTTTCCGATTTAAAGCCTTTGGCTACCATGGCACACTCTGTCCGTATGCCCAGGAGGCACCCGATGAGCCTTGCCGACAAGCTTGCCCAGACCGAAGCCCTGCTGCAGGAAATTGCCCGCACGCACGGCAGCGTGGCCCTGGCTAACAGCTTTGGCGCCGAAGATATGGTGCTGACCCACCTGATCGCCAAACTGTCCCTGCCCATCCGTATCTTCAGCCTCGATACCGGCCGTCTGCCGGTGGAAACCTACGAGCTGATGCAGAAGGTGGGCGAAGCCTACCCGGCCTACCCGATCCGCGTTTACTACCCGGACGCCAGCGCGCTGGAAGCTTACGTCAACGCCAACGGTATCAACGCCTTCTACAACAGTGTCGAGCTGCGCAAGTCCTGTTGTCACATCCGCAAGATCGAGCCGCTCAAGCGTGCACTGTCCGGTCTGGATGCCTGGATTACCGGCTTGCGCCGTCAGCAGTCGCCGACACGGCAAGACCTGGGCGACCGCGAGCACGACGCAGACAACGGCCTGATGAAATACAACCCGCTGATCGAGTGGACCGAAAAAGACATCTGGGCTTTCATTCGCGAGCACAATGTGCCGTACAACGCCCTGCACGACAAGCACGTGCCGTCCATCGGCTGTGCTCCCTGTACCCGCCCCATCGCCATCGGTGAAGACGTTCGCGCCGGCCGCTGGTGGTGGGAAAACCCCGAATCCAAAGAGTGTGGTTTGCACGTAAAAGCCAGCCCGCTCAAGCGCCCGGCCTGACAGGCATACGTTGGCCGCGGTATGCGGCCAACCCCCACCGAGAGAGCTTTGCATGTACAAGTACGATGAAGTCGATTTCCGCCTGGTGCGCGAGCGGGTAGAGCAGTTCCGCAGCCAGACCCAGCGTTATCTGGCCGGCGAGTTGTCGGAAGAAGAATTCCGCCCGCTACGCTTGATGAACGGCCTGTATATCCAGCGTCACGCGCCCATGCTGCGCGTCGCCATTCCCTACGGCCACCTGTCCAGCCGCCAGATGCGCAAGCTGGCCCACATTGCCCGCACGTACGACCGTGGCTACGGCCACTTCACCACGCGCCAGAACATCCAGTTCAACTGGCCGGAACTGGGCCGCGTGCCGGACATCCTGGCCGAGCTGGCCGACGTGGAAATGCACGCCATCCAGACCTCCGGCAACTGCGTGCGCAATACCACCACCGACGCCTTTGCCGGTGTCGCTGCCGACGAGCTGATTGATGGCCGCGCCTACTGCGAGATCATCCGCCAGTGGAGCACGCTGCACCCTGAGTTCGCCTACCTGCCGCGCAAGTTCAAGATCGCCGTGTCCGGTAGTGCCGACGACCGTGCCGCCACCCAGGTGCACGACATCGGCCTGCACGTGGTACGCAACGACGCCGGTGAAGTCGGCTTCCGCGTGTTGGTGGGGGGCGGCCTCGGCCGTACCCCGATTGTCGGCAAAGTGGTGCGCGAGTTCCTGCCGCCGCAGCATCTGCTCACCTACCTGGACGCCGTGCTGCGCGTGTACAACCGCTACGGCCGTCGTGACAACAAGTACAAGGCCCGCATCAAGATCCTGGTACAGGCGATGACCGTGGAAGGCTTTGCTGCCAAGGTGGAAGACGAGTGGCTGCATCTGAAAGACGGCCCGTCCACGCTGACAGACGCCGATGTGGCTTACTACGCCAGCTTCTTTACTGACCCTGCGTATGAAACACTGGCGGCCAACCCTGCCGAGTTTACCGACAAACTGGCCGAACCCGCCTTTGCCCGCTGGGTAGAGCGCAATACCCGCGCCCACAAACGTGCTGGTTACCGCTCGGTGGTGCTGTCGCTGAAGAAAACCGGCGTGCCGCCGGGCGATATCACCGCTGACCAGATGGACGTGGTGGCCGACATGGCCGACCGCTTCGGTTTTGGCGAGATCCGTTCTGCGCACGAGCAGAACCTGATTCTGCCGGACGTCAAGGAAAGCGACCTGTACACCGTGTGGCAACTGGCGCGCGAGCACGGCTTTGCCACGCCGAACATCGGCCTGCTGACCGACATCATCTGCTGTCCCGGCGGTGACTTCTGTGACCTGGCCAACGCGCGCTCCATCCCGGTGGCCGAGGCCATCCAGCGCAAATTTGACGACCTTGATTACCTGTTCGATCTGGGCGACATCGACTGCAACTTCTCCGGCTGCATGAATGCCTGTGGTCACCATCACATTGGCAACATCGGCATTCTGGGCGTCGATAAGAACGGCCAGGAGTGGTACCAGATCACCTTGGGCGGCAGCCAGGGCAACTACACTGCCATCGGCAAGGTGATCGGCCCGTCGTTCGCGCAGGCGGATGTACCCGCTGCGTTTGAAAAGATCATGACCCTGTACGTCGAGCAGCGCCAGGAAGGCGAGCGCTTCATCGAAACCGTACGCCGTATCGGCATCGAGCCGTTCAAGGAGCGCGTGTATGCAAAATCTCATTAAAAATCGCGCCGTCGTCAGCGACGATAACTGGCGCTTGGTACGCGATGCAGAGGAAGCTTTTTCTGCTCAGGAAGATGTCATTTTGCCGCTGGCTGTCTATCTTGAAAGCAACCCGTCGGCGCGCAGCGGCCGCACTGCGGTGTGGCTGGCACCGGATCATGACCCCGCCGTGCTGGGCGACAAGCTTTCCGTGCTGGCGCTGATCGCCATAGACTTCCCGGGCTTTGCCGATGGCCGCGGTTACAGCATTGCCCGCCTGTTGCGCGAGCGCTTGGGCTTTCAGGGCGAGCTGCGGGCCGTTGGCGATGTGCTGCGCGATCAGCTGTCGTACATGGCACAAGTCGGTTTTGACGCCTTTGCCGTACGTGCCGATCGTGATGCGGCGCAGGCCTTGCAAGGGCTGAATGATTTCAGCGAACAGTACCAGGGTACGGTGCTACAACCGGTTCCCTTATTGAAACGGCGGGTTGCGCCTGTTGTTTGATTGCAACTGAGTCTAGTTTGTTTCGATAAATTTTGGCTCAAAGGTGTTGTGTTTTTGTGTGAACTTTGACCGCTTGGCGTTGACATACGGCAAGCTGCTTACCTATAGTCACGAAACATGATTCACCAGTTGTTGCTAATTTTCGACATACGTTCTGTAGTGCTGCGTTAAGCGGGCTGTCACGGTCTGTTTAAATCATGGCTGAACGCGTTTCAACAAAGAGGAAGTTTAGAATGAAAAAATCGATCAAGCTGAGCGCTCTGCTGGCTACCCTGATGCTGACCAGCACCGCTTTTGCCGCCAACCAGGGTTATGCCCAGGCTCAAGGCTCCCCGGTAGTAAAGAATGCTTACGGTGAGTGCTGGCGTTTGCCGACCACCTACGACAAGGCTCGTGACGGCCTGGTCGAGTGTGGTGATCGTGAACCGGCCAAGCCGGTAGTAGCTGCTCCGGCGCCGCAACCGGCTCCGGTAGTGGTTGCACCGAAAGTACAAACCGTTATCAAGACCGTTAGCCTGTCCGCTGAAGGCCTGTTCGGTTTCAACAGCGCCCAAATCGTTGCTGGCAACCAGCAACTGGAAGCCCTGGTATCCAGCCTGAAATCCGACAAGATGCTGAAGTCGGTTGCTGTTGAAGGTCATACCGACTACCTGGGTTCCGAGAAGTACAACCAGGCCCTGTCTGAAAAACGTGCTAATGCCGTTAAAGACTACTTCGTTGCTGCCGGCATCCCGGCCGACAAAGTGACTGCTGTTGGCAAAGGCGAATCCGAAGCCAAACTGACCGCAGAATGCACTGCCAAGAAGTTCAAGAAGCGTGCTGACCTGATCGCTTGCCTGGCTGGCGACCGTCGCTTCGACGTGAACGTGGAAACCGCCAAGGAAGTTCAGCAGTAATTTGCTGCATCTTCTGCAAAAGCCCCGGTTTTGCCGGGGCTTTTTTGTTTTTCCTGATGGCTGGCAATGTTGGGGTAGGGTGGTTAAAATCTGGTGTTTTGATCGATCATTGAGCCGCCCATGCGTGCGTTTTTGGGGAACCCCCGCCGCTTTGCCTTGCCGCCGTGTGCGCTAACCATCGGTAATTTTGACGGAGTCCATCTCGGGCACCAGCGCATGCTGGCCCGCCTGCGTGAAGAAGCGGCTGCGCGCGGCCTGCCCACTGCCCTGTTGACCTTCGAGCCGCACCCGCGAGAGTTCTTTGCCCGCGGTACCCCGCCAGCCCGGTTGTCTGTGCTGCGCGACAAATTGTTGTTCCTGGCCGAGCGCGAGCAGGTGGACTACGTGTTCATCTACCGCTTTAATCACGCGTTTTCGCGTATGGCAGCCGGCCAGTTTATCGATCAGGTTCTGTTGCAGGAGCTGCAGACCCGCTACCTGCTGATTGGCGATGATTTCCAGTTCGGCGCAGACCGCAAAGGCGATTTTGCCTTGCTGCAGCAGCATGCCGGCTTTGTCACCGAGGCTATGCCGTCGGTGCTGGTGGCTGGTGAGCGTGCCTCCAGCACCTTGGTGCGAGACCGACTTGCCGCTGGCGACCTGGACAGCGCCGCCCGTTTGTTGGGCAGGCCCTACCAGATCAGTGGCAAGGTGATGCACGGGCAGAAGCTGGGCCGTACCATCGGCTTTCCCACCGCTAATGTGCATCTACCGCATCGCCGGCCGGCACTGGAAGGCATCTTCGTGGTCGAAGTGGACACCCCGCACGGGCGCCTGGGTGGCGTCGCCAGTCTTGGCCGCAACCCGACCGTGACCGATACCCAGAATTACAAGCTGGAAGTGCACCTGTTCGATTTTCATGGCGACCTTTACGGCCAGCGGATCTCGGTGCACTTCCTGAAAAAGCTGCGCGATGAAGCGCGCTATGATGATCTGAACGAGCTGGTAGCGCAGATTGAACGCGACGCTGCCAGCGCCAGAACCTATTTGACCAGTTTGCAACGAGATCAGGCATGAGCATCGACTACCGTAAAACCGTCAACCTGCTGGACACCCCGTTTCCCATGCGCGGTGACCTGGCCAAACGCGAACCCGCTTGGCTGAAGCGCTGGGCCGAGCAGCAGCGTTACCAGAAGCTGCGCAAGTTGGCCGCCGGCCGCCCCAAATTCATCCTGCACGACGGCCCGCCGTACGCCAACGGTGATATCCATATCGGTCACGCGGTGAACAAGGTGCTGAAGGACATCATCGTCCGCTCCAAGACGCTGTCCGGTTTCGATGCCCCGTACGTACCGGGCTGGGACTGCCACGGTCTGCCCATCGAACTGATGGTGGAAAAGCTGCATGGCAAGGACATTCCCGCCGCCAAATTCCGCGAGCTGTGCCGCGAGTACGCGCACGAGCAGATCGCCCGCCAGAAGAAAGACTTCATCCGTCTGGGCGTGCTGGGCGACTGGGACAACCCGTACCTGACGATGGACTTCAAGACCGAAGCCGACATCGTGCGCACCCTGGGCAAAATCTTCGAGAATGGCTACCTGATCAAGGGCGAAAAGCCGGTGCACTGGTGCATCGAGTGTGGCTCCGCGCTGGCCGAAGCCGAAGTGGAATACGAAGACAAGACCTCGCCGGCCATCGACGTGGGCTTCCGCGTGGTGGATGCCGACAAGTTGGCCGCCGCCTTTGGTGTGGCCAACGTTGACGGCGCCATGGCGGTGATCTGGACCACCACGCCGTGGACGCTGCCGGCCAACCAGGCGATTTCGGTTAGCGCCAAGCTGGCCTACCAGCTGGTGGACAGCGCCAAGGGCAAGCTGATTCTGGCCAAAGACCTGGTGGAAGCCACCATGAAGCGCTACGGCGTGGACAGCTGGACCGTGCTGGGCGAAACCAGCGGCCAGCAACTGGAGCTGATCCGCTTTGCGCACCCGTTCTACGCCCGCGAAGTACCGGTGATCTGCGGCGATCACGTTACCACCGACGCCGGTACCGGCTTGGTGCATACCGCCCCGGCCCACGGTCTGGAAGACTTCCAGGTCGGCCAGGCCTACGGTATTCCGGTAGACAACCCGGTAGCCGATAACGGCCGCTACAAGACCGGCACCGAGCTGTTTGCCGGCCTCACCATCTGGGAAGCCAACCCCAAAGTCATCGAGACGCTGACCGAGCGTGGCGCGCTGGTGCACGTGGACAAGCTGCTGCACAGCTACCCGCACTGCTGGCGTCACAAAACCCCGATCATCTTCCGAGCCACGCCGCAGTGGTTCATCGGCATGGATAAAGCCGGCAACGACGGCCAGGTACTGCGCCAACGTGCCAAGCAGGCGGTAGACAGCACCGAGTTCTTCCCGGCCTGGGGCCGCGCCCGTCTGGAAGCCATGATCGGCAACCGCCCGGACTGGTGCGTGTCGCGCCAGCGTAACTGGGGCGTGCCGATGACCTTCTTCATCCACAAGGAAAGCGGCGAGCTGCACCCGCGTTCGGCCGAGCTGCTGGAACAAGTGGCGCTGCGCATCGAGAAGCAGGGCATCGAAGCCTGGTTCAGCCTGGACGCCGCCGAGCTGCTGGGCGACGACGCGGCCAACTACCGCAAGCTCACCGACACGCTGGACGTGTGGTTCGACTCCGGCTCCACCCACTTTGCCGTGCTCAAGCAGCGCGCCGAGCTGGCGTGGCCGGCCGACCTGTACCTGGAAGGCTCCGACCAGCACCGCGGCTGGTTCCAGTCCTCGCTGCTTACTGGTTGCGCCACCATCGGCCGTGCGCCGTACCAGCAACTGCTGACTCACGGCTTCGTGGTAGACGGCAAGGGCCTGAAGATGTCCAAGTCCAAGGGCAACGTGGTGGCACCGCAGAAGGTGAACGACAGCCTGGGCGCTGACATCCTGCGCCTGTGGGTGGCGTCTACCGACTACTCCGGCGAGCTGGCGATCTCCGACGAGATCCTCAAGCGCGTGACCGAAAGCTACCGCCGCCTGCGCAACACGCTGCGCTTCCTGCTGGCCAACCTGTCGGATTTCGATCCGATGGAACACGCCGTGCCGTACGAGCGCCTGAGCGAGATCGATCGCTACGCGCTGATGATGGCCAAGGAAATGCAGGAGAAAATCACCGGCGAACTGTACCCGCGCTACGCCTTCCATCACGCGGTGCAGGAAATCGTCACCTACTGCTCGGAAGACCTGGGGGCGTTCTACCTCGACATCCTGAAGGATCGCCTGTACACCACCAAAGCCGACAGCGCCGCCCGTCGCAGCGCGCAGACCGCGCTGTACCACATCACCCGCAGCCTGCTGCTGTTGCTGTCGCCGATTCTGTGCTTCACCGCAGACGAGGCGTGGGAAGTGCTGCTGGGCAGCGAAGAAGAAACGCCGCTGTTCCATGTATGGCACGAGTTCCCGAACCCCACTGCCGCTGCCGAAGCCGCGCTGGTGGCCAAATGGCAGGCCATCCGCGAGTTCCGCGCCCAGGTGAACAAGGAAATCGAAGCGCTGCGTAGCGCCGATCAGCTGGGCTCTTCGCTGCAGGCCGAGCTGGACGTGACCGCCGCCGATGAGCTGTTCCAGCATCTGGCCAGCTTGGGCGACGACCTGAAGTTCGTGCTGATGGTATCGCGTGTTGGCGTTAGCGAAGGCGACGCCACTGCCATCACCGTAACGCCGTCCGCGCACGAGAAGTGTGACCGCTGCTGGCACTACCGAGCCGACGTCGGCAGCTACGCCGGCCACGGCCACGTCTGCGGCCGCTGCGTCGATAACATCGACGGTGCCGGCGAGGCGCGTCTGCATGCTTGAGCAAGGCAAGATGGCCGGGGAGGCTACCCCGGCCGCTGAACAGCAAGGCAGCGTGGCCAAGTGGTTCGTGCTAGCGGTAGCCATCATCGTGCTGGACCAGCTTACCAAGGTGTACTTCAATGGCAGCTACCAGTACGGCGAGCAGCGCGAGGTGATACCTGCGGTATTGAACTTCACCTTGTTGTACAACCCTGGGGCAGCGTTCAGTTTTCTGGCGGACGCGGGCGGCTGGCAGAAGTACTTCTTTACCGGTCTTGCCTTCGCGGTGTCGGGTTGGCTGGGCTGGCACATCGTGCAGCGCAAGTTCAGCACGCTGATGAACTGGGCTGCTGCCTTCATCATGGGCGGCGCACTGGGCAATGTGATCGACCGGCTGATCCACGGCCATGTCATCGATTTCATCCAGGTACATTGGTACAACAGCTGGTACTACCCGGCGTTCAATATTGCCGACAGCTTCATTTGCGTCGGCGCTGCGCTGATGGTGCTGGACAGCTTCCGCCAGCCACGCAGTTAAAACAGGCAGGTTGGCCGCACGCGGCCAACCCAGGTACACAGGCCGCCAGCGTGCGGCCTCATTCATGCAAAGGATTTCCGATGACGAAGACCATCATGCTGGCCAACCCGCGCGGTTTCTGCGCCGGGGTGGACCGTGCCATCGCCATCGTCGAGCGCGCGCTGGAGAAATACGGCGCGCCGATCTACGTGCGTCACGAGGTGGTGCATAACCGTTTTGTAGTGGATAACCTGCGCGAAAAAGGCGCCATCTTCATTGAAGAGCTGAAAGACGTGCCGGCAGGTAGCACCTTGATCTATTCCGCCCACGGTGTGCCGCTGTCGGTACGACGCGAGGCCGAAGCGCTGGGTCTGACCGTATA
This sequence comes from Vogesella sp., assembly GCF_046297735.1. NCBI lineage: Bacteria > Pseudomonadati > Pseudomonadota > Betaproteobacteria > Neisseriales > Chromobacteriaceae > Vogesella > Vogesella sp. The sequence goes on along the minus strand of NZ_JBKBHK010000005.1, from coordinate 260,076 downwards.
CGACGCCACCTGTCCGCTGGTGACCAAGGTGCATGTCGAGGTGAAACGCATGCACCAGGCCGGCATGGAGATCCTGATGATCGGCCACAAGGGTCATCCCGAAGTGGAAGGCACCATGGGCCAGGTCGGCGACCGCATGTACCTGGTAGAGTCGGTGGCCGACGTAGCCACGCTGCAAGTACAGAACCCGGCAATGCTGGCGTACGTTAGCCAGACCACATTGTCGGTGGACGAAACTCGTGACATCATCGCAGCGCTGAAGGCCCGCTTTCCGGCCATCCACAGCCCGAAGAAAGACGATATCTGCTACGCCACGCAAAACCGCCAGGACGCGGTAAAAGTGCTGGCCGACGAGTGCGACATTGTGGTGGTGGTGGGCTCGCCGAACAGCTCCAACTCCAACCGCCTGCGTGAAGTGGCTGCGCTAAAAGGCGTGGACGCCTATATGGTAGACAACGCCAGCCAGCTGCAAGTGGCTTGGTTTGACGGCAAGCAACGTGTTGGCGTGACAGCCGGCGCCAGTGCGCCGGAAGTGCTGGTACAGGCGGTGATCGAGCAGATCCAGGCTTTTGGTGCGGAGAGCGTTAACGAGCTGGATGGCGTGGAAGAAAACATCATCTTTGCCTTGCCGCCAGGCCTGCGCGAGATCAAGCCGCAGGCGTGATCGTGGCTGACCGACGCAAAAAAGCCAGGCCGGGAGCCTAATGCCTGTCAGTTAGGCGAATGTGCTTGGTTTTCACGTAGCAGGACGTAAGTGAAGCGCCCCATCCCGTTGGCGCGAGCCGGTCAAAATGGTTCGCCCCAGGTTTTAAGACGCCGATTTGTTTGAGCTCCGAGCCGTTAGCGAGGAGCGAGTTCGGCGGCGCCTGGGGCGTGCCGTTTTGACCGGGGTTTCGAGCAGCCCCGGGTTGCGGGGGAATGAAAAGGGGGCGGCAATCCGCCCCCTTTCCCGTCTGCCGGGCGGAACCGGCATCTAATCGTCGTCCGCATAGCGGACACACTAGCGTACTTCAACGCAACAAATCCCTAACCAAAAAAACGCCAGTCAGCGCTAACTGACTGGCATTAGGCCGAGTGCCTGGCTTTTTTTCATGCTGCTGGCGCGTGCTAATGCGCTTGTGCCGGTCGCAGGAACGGCAGCGGCAGCTTTTGCAGCACCAGCCCGCCCAGGATCAGGCCCAGGCCGGCGAGGGTGCTGGGCAGGATGGGCTCGCCCAGCAGCGTGCTGATCAGCATCAGCGACAGGATCGGCGACAGGAAGATCAGGTTGGCAATGCGTGCCGTGCTGCTGGTGAGCTTCATCGCGGCCAACCACAGCACGAAGGTAAAGCCCATTTCCAGCGCACCGACGTAGGCGGCGCCAGCGATGCCCTGCCACGCTACCGGGCGCAACTCGCCTGTTAACGCGCACCACAGCACGATCATCGGCAGCGACAGCAGGAAGTTCAGCGTCAGCCCCAGCACCGGCTCGCGCTCGTCTTTGGCGTTGAACAGCCAGTAGCCGGCCCACAGCAGCGTAGACAGCAAGGCAAAGCCGACGCCGGCCAGATTACTGAACTCCAGCGCCAGCGGCGCGCCGCGGGTGGCGATGGTCAGCACGCCGCTGTAGCACACCAGGGCAGCCAGGCTGTCCTGCAGCTTCAGCTTCTGTTTCAGTACCGGTACCGCCAGCAGCGTCATGGTCAGCGCCCAGGTGTAGTTGATGGCCTGCGCTTCTTGTGCCGGCAGCAGCGCGTAGGCCTGGAACAGGATCAGGTAATAGGCAAACGGGTTGACCGCGCCCAGGATGGCGCTGCGGCGCCAGTGCTGGCGCAGCGCCGGGAACAGCTCGTCCAGGCGGCGCTGCCAGCCCAGGATGGCCAGCAGCGACAGCAGGGAAAAGGCGCTGGCATACAGTACCAGCTGCGCCGGGCTCAGATGGGCCAGGCTGAGTTTGAAGGCACTGGCCACGGTGGACCAGGCCAGCACGGCGGATAAGCCGCAGGCGTAGGCTTTGTGTTGCGAAGTCAAAATGCAGGGGCTCCGGCCTGTTTCAGGCGCAGGTTCAGTTCTTGGGTCATCAGTTGCAGGGTGGTGCTGGCGCTCAGGCCGATCGGGCCGCCCTGCGCCTGTTCGTAGTGCTCGCCGGCGCTGGCGTGCAGCTCGGCGGCCAGATGGGCGGCGTCCAGCAGCGACAGGCCTTGTGCCAGCAAGGCGGCAATGGCGCCGCCCAGCAAGTCGCCTTGGCCGGCTACCGCCAGCGCCGGGCTGCCGCGTGTCAGCAGGCGGTAAGGCTGGCTGGCGTTGCCGATCAGCGTACCGCTGCCTTTGAGCAGCACATTGCCGGCATAGCGCAGGCACAGCTGCTGCCATGCGGCCAACCTGTCTTGCTGGATGGTGTCGGTATCGCTGTCCAGCAAGCGGGCGGCTTCGGTGGGGTGCGGCGTCAGCAGCGTAGGGTAGCGGCGCTGGCGCAGCTTTTCCTGCAGCAACTGGTCGGCAGCCAGCAGGTTGAGCGCGTCGGCGTCCAGGATCAGCGTGTTGTCGTGCAGGATCAGTTTGGCCATCAGCGCGTGGGCATCGTCGCTCAGGCCCAGGCCCGGGCCCAGCAGTAACACATGGCTGGCCGGGATGTGCAGGCTGTCTTGCCAGCTGCGCAGCATCAGCTCCGGCGCTTGCGGGTCCAGTGGCAGCGGGGATTGGGCATGCACAAAGACTTTGCCGGCGCCCAGCGCCAGCGCGGCACGGCCGGCCAGGATGGCGGCACCGCCCATGCCGTTGGCGCTGCCGACAATGCTGACGGTGCCGTAGCTGCCCTTGTGGCTGGCGTGACGGCGCAGCAGCGGGCGCACCGACGGCACGGTCAGGCGACCCGCGGGTGGCGGATACAGGCCCGGCGGGCAATCCAGGCTATCGATCAGCACTTTGCCGCTGTAGTCGCGGCCCTGGCCGGTAAACAGGCCGGGTTTGGCACCCAGCAGCGTCAGTGTCAGGTCGGCACGTACGGCGGCGCCCTGCGGCTGGCCGGTGTAGGCATCCAGCCCGCTGGGCACGTCGATGGCCAGCCGACGGCACGGCAGGTCGTCCAGCTGGCGGATCAGCCGTAGCCAGGCACCTTGCAGCGGGCGCGACAAGCCAACGCCGAACAGACCGTCCAGCAGCCAGTCGGGCCGGGCATCGCTCAGGGTTGGCCGCACGCTGCTGCCGCGCGCTTGCCACGCGGCTAGCGCAGCCTGGGTTGCCGGGCTGGTCGGCGCTTGCGGCAGCAGCACGTCAACCACGTAGCCGGCTTGCTGTAGCAGGCTGGCCGCCAGCAGGGCATCGCCGCCGTTGTTACCCGGCCCGGCGGCTACCAGTAGCGTGCTGCCGGGCGGGATGTGCTGGCGGCAGCAGTCGGCAATGGCCGCGGCGGCGCGCGGCATCAGCGCCAGGCCGGCGTGTTCGGCTGCCAGCTCCAGCTGGCGCAGGCCGCGTAGATCGAGCAAGTCGCTCAGGGCAGGGTGGTTCATGCGCGTTGTTCTCCCCAGCGTGGCAGCAGGCTGTGCGCCACGCCGACTTGGTCCAGGATGCGTGCCACGACAAAGTCCACCATGTCCTGCACGCTTTGCGGGTGGGTATAGAAGCCGGGGCTGGGTGGCAGGATGCAAACGCCCAACCGGGCCAGCTTCAGCATGTTTTCCAGGTGGATGGCCGATAGCGGTGCCTCGCGGGGCACCAGCACCAGCTTGCGCTGCTCCTTGATGCTGACGTCGGCGGCGCGCTCGATCAGGTTGTCGCTGCTGCCGGCGGCGATGGCGGCCAACGTGCCCATCGAGCACGGGCACACCACCATGGCGTCGGCCGGGTTGGAGCCGGAAGCCGGCGGCGCAAACCATTCTTCGCGGCCGTATACGCGCAGCAGGCCGTCGGCAGGGTGATATTGCTCGCTCAACCATTGCTCGAAGGCCGCAGGGCGGGACGGTAGCGTGAGGTTCATCTCCTGCTGCGCCACCACCTGAGCCGCTTGCGAGTACAGCACCCAGACGCGGACGCCAGCGGCGAGCAGGCATTCGATCAGGCGCAGGCCGTAGGGCAGGCCAGAGGCGCCGGTCAGGGCAACGGTGACGGTGTGGGGTGTGGGCATGAGGCAAGCCTTTGCAACAGGTTGAGGGTAAGCAAACCGGTGGCGACGCCGCCCAGCAGGCTGGACAGCATCAGTGGCGGTAGCAGCAGCCACACGCCATCGTGCGGCATCAGCCACAGCCTGGCTAGCAGCAATTGTCCCGCAAGATGGCCCATAGCGGCCAGCAGGCTATGGCTGAGTACGCCGAAAAAGCGCACCGGCAGGCGGCTGGCCAGGGCCAGACTCAGCAGACTGGCTAATCCGCCGCTAAGGCTGAGCCAGAAGCCGGGGCTGAACAGGCTACCCAGCAGCAGGCCGCTACCGATAATGCGCAGCAAACTGACCCAGCAGGCGGCACGCCAGCCCAGCTGCTGCAGCGCGATCAGCGTGACCAGATTGGCCAGGCCGGGTTTGACACCAGGTAGTGGTGACGGAATGGCGCTTTCCAGCAGGGCAATGACGATGCCCAGCGCGGCCAACCTGGCCAGCGTATGGTCTTGTGCACTGACACGGAGGCTAGAAGGCCAGCGAGTCATGGCCGCTGTCTCCTTCCAGCGTGATGGCGGTACGGTTGGGCAGGCACAGCGCGGTGCTGCCGGGGCGCTGCAGCCAGCCTTGCTGTACGCAGTACTGGCGTGGGCTGGGGTCGGCCGCAATACGGGCGCGGCCCGCGCGGATCTCGACAATGGTTTGCCCCAGCGGGCCTTGCAGCGTGACAGTACGTTCCAGCCGCAACGGCCAGCGCAGCACCTGCTGGCCGTTCTGGAACAGCAGCACGTGGCTGGCGATGCCGGGGCGTAGCCATAAAAAGTAAAAGCTGCCGAAGCAGCTTGCGGCCAACGCGCCGAGTAGCAACAGGTCGCCGATCCGTATGCTCGCCAGGCGCATCAATGGTCGCCCTGGCGACCGCCCAGTTGGCGGTGACGGATCAGCACCTGTTCGTCGGGGAAGCTGGCCGCCAGGCGTTCGGTCAGGTAGACCGAGCGGTGCTGGCCACCGGTGCAGCCGATGGCGATGGTGACGTAGCTGCGGTTGTCCTGCTTGAAGCGCGGCAGCCAGGTGGCCAGAAAGGTCCGGATATCGTCTTCCATTTGCTGTACTTCCGGTTCGCCGGCAAAGAAATCGCAAATGGCCTGATCGCGCCCGGTGAGCGGGCGCAGCGCTTCTTCGTAGTACGGGTTGGGCAGGCAACGCACGTCGAATACGAAGTCCGCGTCCAGCGGAATGCCGTGCTTGAAGCCGAACGACTCGAACACCACGGTCATGCGGCTACCGTCGGCACCGGCCAGCAGCTTGACGTAACCGCGCAGCGCATTGGCCGACAGATGGCTGGTGTCGATGCGGTGGCCCAGCTCGCCGACGTGCTCCAGCATCTCGCGCTCCAGCCGGATGCATTCTTCTACCGTCAGGCTGCCGTTGGATAGCGGGTGACGGCGACGGGTCTCGGAGAAGCGCTTGACCAGCACTTCGCTGCTGGCTTCCAGGTAGAGCAGGCGCACGTCAACGTCCAGTGCGCGCAGCGCCTTGATGGCGTCGGGCAGTGCGGCCAACGTGGAGGCGGAACGGGTGTCGACGCTGATGGCAATCTGGCTATGGCCGTGCTCGTGGTACAGCGCGATGGCGTCGGCCAGCATGGTGGGCGGCAGGTTGTCGACACAGTAGTAGCCGCTGTCTTCCAGCACCCGTAGCGCGACGGATTTGCCGGAGCCGGACAAGCCACTAATCAGAATCAGCTGCATGTTCCTGGTCCCGTAACAGGTTGGTGTGACGATCAATGAACTCGCGCGTGCTGTCGATGCCGCGTAGTTGCAAGATGTAGTTGCGTACTGCTGCTTCCACCAGCACGGCCAGGTTGCGGCCAGCGGCTACCGGCAGGATAACCTTGCGCACGGTGACACCCAAGATGTCTTGTGTCTCGGACTGGATGTTCAGTCGGTCTAGCGCCTGCATGGCTTGGTCGTTCGCTTTGATCAGGTGAATGATCAGCTTCAGTACCTTTTTCGGCCGTACGGCGGTTTCGCCAAAGATGGTGCGGATGTTCAGGATGCCCAGGCCACGTACTTCCAGGAAGTCGCGCAGCAGTGGCGGGCAGCGGCCCTCCAGCGTTTCCGGGCCGATGCGGTACAGCTCCACCGCGTCATCGGCGACCAGACCGTGGCCACGCGAGATCAGCTCCAGCGCCAGCTCGCTTTTACCCATCGCCGAATCGCCCATGATCAGCACGCCGATTTCCAGCACGTCGAGGAACACACCGTGCATCACCGTGGACACCGCCAGCGCGCGCGCCAGATAGATGCGCAGCACGTCCATCAGGTACGGGCTTTCCAGTGGCGTGCTCATCAGCGGCACATTGTGGGTCTGGCAGTAATCTTGCAGCAGGCGCGGCACCGGTTGGCCGTTGGCCACGATGACCACAGCCATGTTTTTGTGGAACAGCTGGTCCAGTGCGGTGCGGGCGGCAGCTTGTTCCAGTTTGTTCAGGTATTCGGATTCGGCCAGGCCCAGTACCTGCACCCGGTTGGGGTGGATGAAGTTCAGGTGGCCGACCAGTGCCTGTGTCGGGCGCTGTTCCTCGTTGGAAATGAGGTTGTCCGACCCGGCACGGCTGGCAACCCAGCTCAGGCTGAGCTTGTGTTTGTTGTCCTGGTACAGCCGGCGCACGCTGATATTAGGCATGGGCGGGGTTTCCGGTCAGCAGGGCGTACAAGGTGTCGGTATCGCATACTGCCATCTTGTCGCGCAGGCTGCGGCTGGAAAACAGCTGGGCCAGCTCGGACAGCACCTGCAAGTGCAAGTCGGTCGCTTGTTCCGGTACCAGCAGCACGAACAGCAGGTTTACCGGTTTGCCGTCCGGTGCGTCGAACGGGATAGGGCTGGCCAGGCGGATGAACACGCCGGTGGCTTCTTTCAGACCCTTGACCCGCCCGTGCGGGATGGCCACGCCTTGCCCCAGGCCGGTGGAGCCCAGCTTCTCGCGGGCAAACAGGCTGTCAAAGATCTCGCTGCGCGCGATACCGTGACTGTTTTCCACCAACAAACCTACCTGTTCGAACAGGCGCTTCTTGCTGGATACATCCACATCGGCCAGCACGTTCTGCTGGGGAAGAATCTTGCCGATCAAGCTCATGATTTGCATTTGCCAGAAAAAACCGTCCGCCATTCTACGCCGAGTCTGCTGTTTGCAATAGGGCAGCAGGGTGTGCGGTACAGTCGTTGTGGGGGATGTCACGTGTTATGGCTTCAGACCCATCGCCGGCAATAGAATTCCTGCCCGCGTGCACCAATGCAAAACGGGAGCCACTGGCTCCCGTTAAAGTTACTGCATCACCTTACAGTTCGGCACTGATCTGCTGTGCACTGACGCGATGCTCGGTTTGTTTCTCCTTGAACTTCAGAACCTGGCGGTCCAGTTTGTCCATCAGTGTATCGATGGCGGCATACATGTCAGCTTCTTCCGATTCGACATGGATGTCTTTACCTGCCAGATGCACATTGACCTCCGCTTTTTGTACCAGTTTATCTACCGATAGCGTCACCGTAATGCCAATCACATTGTCGACGTGGCGGGTGATGCGTTCGAGTTTGCTCTCGATGTATTCACGGATGGATGGGGTAACTTCGAGGTGCAGACCGGTAATTTTGAGGTTCATACCCTGACTCCTTCTGTTAGCGGTGCGGTCGGGCTGGCCGCACCGGTGTTTTTGGCACTGCTATAGGGCCTTGCGAAGGCTAACTGGCGGAATCTGCATAGCTTCACGATACTTGGCGACAGTGCGTCTGGCAACCTGTATGCCCTGTGCCGTGAGCTTGTCGGCGATGGCGCTGTCCGACAGCGGCTTCTTGCTGTCTTCGGCATCGATGATCTGGCGGATCAGCGCCTTGATGGCGGTGGCAGAGCACTCTCCGCCACTGTCCGTTTCCAGTGCGTTGCCGAAGAAGTATTTCAGCTCGAACAGCCCGCGGCTGCACAGCAGGTACTTCTGCGTCGTCACCCTGGAAATGGTGGATTCATGCAATCCCAGCTCGTCTGCGATATCGCGCAGGATCAGCGGGCGCATGGCCACTTCACCGTGTTCAAAGAACGCTTGCTGCCTTTCGACTATAGATTCCGACACTTTCAGGATAGTGTCAAACCGTTGCTGGATGTTTTTTACCAGCCATCTGGCCTCCTGCAACTGCCCTGAAAGGTTGTGACTGCTATCCTTTTGCTGCAGCATGTTTGCATACAGCTGATTTACCTGAAGTTTTGGCACCGATGCCCGGTTTAGCTGGGCAACCCAGCGTCCGCCGCGCCGTACCACATGGATGTCTGGCGCCACATAATGTGTCTCGCCCTGGTCAAAACCGCTGGTTGGCCGCGGGCGCAAAGTGGCAATCAGGGCGTGGGCAGCACGCAGTTCAGCTTCGCCCAGGCCCAGCAGTTTTTTCAGGCGGGCATAATCTCGGTTGCCCAGCAGCGTCAGATGTTCGGCCACCAGCGTACGCGCCAGCGGCAGCGACGGCGTGCTGGCGGGCAGTGCTGTCAGCTGCAACAACAGGAACTCGCCCAGATGGCGGCTGCCGATGCCGGCGGGCTCGAACTGCATCATCAGCTTGCGCAGCGTTTCCAGCTCTTCTACCTCGACATCCAGCTCCAACGGCAGTTCCGCAGCGATGTCTTCCAGCGTTGTAACCAGGTAGCCGTCTTCATCCAGCTCGTCGATCAGCAGCGCCATCAGCGCGCTGTCGCGCCGGCCCAGCTGGGTTTCGCCCATTTGCGCGGTGAGGTGTTCGCGCAGGGTGGGGCGGCACGGCGCGTTCAGTATCGGGTCGAACTCGTCGTCACCGTCATGGCTGCCACCGCCACTGCCGCTGCCCCAGTCGGACAGCTCCATGCTGTCCTGGCTACGGTCTTCTGCAGTGTCATTGCTGCTTTCCGCTACCGGTGCTTCTGCGTCGCCATTGGGGCTGTCGCTGCCGTCGCTGCGTTCCAGTAGCGGGTTGTCCAGCAGATAGCGTTCCAGTTCGCTGGCTAGCTCCAGCGTGGACATCTGCAGCAGCTTGATCGATTGCTGCAGTTGCGGGGTGAGCGTGAGTTGCTGGCTGACTTTGAGCTGGAGGGTTTGCTTCATTTCGCTTACAGGTGGAAATGCTCGCCCAGGTAAACCTGGCGAACCTGTTCGTTGTTGACCAGTTCGTCCGGCAAGCCGGAGGCCAGTACGCGGCCTTCGGAGATGATGTAGGCACGGTCGCAGATGCGCAGTGTTTCGCGCACGTTGTGGTCGGTAATCAGCACGCCGATGCCGCGCTCTTTCAGGAAGGAAATGATTTTCTGGATGTCGATTACGGCTATCGGGTCCACGCCGGCAAATGGTTCGTCCAGCAGGATGAAGCGCGGCTTGGTGGCCAATACGCGGGCGATTTCCACGCGGCGACGTTCGCCACCGGACAGCGCCATGGCGTTAGTTTCGCGCAAGTGGCCGATATTGAGGTCGTCCAGCAGCAGCTGCAGTTCTTTGTCCAGTGCTTCGCCGGACAGGCCGGCGACTTCCAGTACCGCCTGGATGTTTTCTTCTACCGTCATCTTGCGAAAGATCGACGCTTCCTGCGGCAGGTAGCCCAGGCCCAAGCGGGCGCGTTTGTGGATGGGCAAATGGGTAATGGTGTTGCCATCCAGCAGGATCTCGCCGGCTTCGGCAGCGATGAGGCCAACCACCATGTAAAAACTGGTGGTTTTGCCGGCGCCGTTGGGGCCCAGCAGGCCAATAACCTCGCCGCTGGCGATGTCCATCGATACGTCACGCACCACGGTACGTTTCTTGAACGTCTTCTTCAGGTGCTGGATGCTTAGCCGGCTATGAGTCATGGCTTCTCCTGCGGCTGCAGAATAATGGTGACCCTGCCCTTGGGCGCCGTGCTGGTCGCGCCCTGGCCTTTGACCTGGTACACCTCGGTCACGGTGTTGTAGCTGATCAGCTCGCCAGCCACCATGTCTTTGCCGCGGGTGACTACCGCTTTCCCGGTGAGGATGACAGTGTTGCTGGCAGAGTCGTAATCGACACGTGCGGCACGGCCATCAACGTACTCGGTCTGGCCGTCCAGCTTCTGGCGGAAGTGCACCGGGTTGCCGGTGGCAACCAGTTTCTGGCGGCCACTGGCATCACGGGTGGTGACAGTTTTGTCGGCACGCAAGCTCAGCGTACCCTGGGTAATCACCACATTGCCTTCAAAGACATTGACGCCCTGTTTCTGGTCCAGCGCAGCACTGTCGGCATTGACTTCGATCGGCTTGCTGCTGTCTGCCTTTTCGGCTAGCGCAGCGGGGGCGGTTGCACTCAGCAGCAGCGCGAGCAGCAATCTATGGTGCATAGGTAATCCTTACGCTGGACAGCAGTTTGAGTTGTCCAGCCGGGTGATTGTAGTAAAAACCGTTGGAGCGGATGCGTGACAGGCCATCGTCTATAGCGACCGGCGCCTGGTTGCGCATAATGCCGGTCTGAGTGTTCAGCTGCAGGGTGGCGGTTTGCAGGTAGACGGCGCGCTGGTCGGCCCGCGCCTGGCGTACCAGATTGACGTTGCCGTCGAACTGGCCTTCGCCATTACGGCGGTTGTACACGCCACGCTCGGCGCGCAGCTGGTAGTCCAGCTGGCCATCACGAAACTGCTTCACGTCCATCTGTTGCAGGTATACCTGTTCTTGCTCCGGCAGCTTCCACATCTTGCCGGTAGCCAGTTGTTGTTGCAGGCGGCCTTGTTCATCAAAGCGGGTGGCGGTCAGCCGTTCGATGGTGTATTCGGGTTCGTTAGGGTTCAGCTGTCGTTGTGCCGGTGCACGCCACTCGGTCAGTACGTTTAGCCAGAACGCCAGCAGCCCCATGCCCAGCATCAGGCCGATGGGAAAGAGTCGGGCAACACGGTTCATGCCAGATAGCTCGCCATCACGCGATCATAATTATCTTGTGCCTGCATGATCAGTTCGCACAGCTCGCGCACTGCACCGCGACCGCCGCGGTTGCCGGTGACGAAATGGGCATGCTGGCGTACGAAGCTTGGGGCGTCCGGCACGGCTACCGCCAGACCAACGCGGCTCATTACCGGCAGGTCGATGACGTCGTCACCGATGTAGGCGCAGTCTTCGGCGGCAATGCCGGTTTTGGCCAGCAGCTCGGCAAACGCCGTGCGCTTGTCGTGCACACCTTCGTAGTAGTGGTCGATGCCCAGGCCGCGGGCGCGGTGCGCCACGCTGGGGGCGGCGCGGCCGGTGATGATGGCCAGCTGAACGCCCGTGGATTGCAGCATCTTCAGGCCATGACCATCCAGCGTATTGAAGGCTTTGAATTCCTCACCACTGGCTGTGATGTAAATGCGGCCATCTGTCAGTACACCGTCCACGTCCAGGATCAACAGGCGGGTACGCTTGGCCAGTTCGCTGATTTTCTGCATGACTATCCTTACACCACGCCTGCCTTCAGCAGGTCGTGCATATTGAGGGCCCCGATCAGGCGGCCGTGTTCATCCACCACCAGCAAGCCGTTGATCTTGCGTAGTTCCATTTCCTTGGCAGCTTCAGTGGCCAGCAGGTTGGCCGCAATGGTGCGCGGCTGCGGGTGCATGACGTCATCGATGGTCAGGCCGGCCAAGTCCAGCGTACGGTCTAGCGTACGGCGCAGGTCGCCATCGGTAAAGATGCCGGCCAGGTTGCCGTCTGCCGCCAGAACGGCGGTCATGCCCAGGCCTTTGCGCGTCATTTCCAGCAGGGCGTCTTTCAGCGAGGTACCCAGTGTTACTACCGGCAGGGCATCACCGCTGTGCATCAGGTCGCTGATGTGTACCAGCAGACGTCGGCCCAGGCTGCCGCCGGGGTGCGATAGCGCAAAGTCTTCTGGTTTGAACTGACGGGCTTCCAGCAGGGTGACCGCCAGTGCGTCGCCCAAGGCCAGTGCCGCCGTGGTGCTGGTTGTGGGGGCCAGGCCCAGGATGCAGGCTTCTTTTTCCACCGCTGCGTCCAGGTGCACATCTGCCTGCCGTGCCAGTGTGGACTGCGGACGACCGGTCATGGCGATGATCGGAATGCCTTTGCGTTTCAACGCCGGCAGCAGGGCAATGATTTCGTCGCTTTCGCCAGAGTTGGATAGCGCCAGGATCAGGTCGTGAGTAGTCACCATGCCCAAGTCGCCGTGTGCGGCCTCGGCAGGGTGCATGAAAAACGAAGGCGTGCCGGTACTGGCTAGCGTGGCGGCAATCTTGTTACCGATATGGCCAGACTTGCCGATGCCGGTAACTACCACGCGGCCGTGGCAGGCGAGAATCAGATCGACCGCCGCCAAGAAGCTGTATTCCAGCCGGGCTGCCATGCTGCGCAGGGCGTCAGCTTCGATGTGCAGGACTTCACGCGCCAGCGCCAGTCGCTGTTGTTTGTGCTCAATATCCATAGACTTGCAGTATATCAGCTTATAATCCTTCGTCCTTATCCGCCGGGTGCAAGTTTTGCTTGGTCGGACCACTTGTCGCGAGGAGACGCCCCCCACGATGCATTCCCTGTTTCCCATTGTTGTCGTTTTGCTGGTTGCTGTGTTGTCAGTCACTGCCTGCCGCAGTTTGCGTGTGCCGCCCATGCTGGGCTATCTGGTTGTCGGTTTCCTGGCCGGTCCAGGTGTCATGCACCTGATTCCGGAAGGGCCTGAGACCGAATTCATGGGCGAGATCGGCATCGTATTCATGATGTTTTCCATTGGGCTGGAGTTCTCGCTGGCCAAGCTTAAAGCCATGAAACATCTGGTGTTTGGTGTCGGCCTCGCCCAAGTGGTAATCACGCTGCTGCTGATCATGCTGGCGGTAGGCTGGCTGACTGGCAACCTGCTGGCCGGCTTCGCCATTGGCGCAGCGCTGACCATGTCGTCCACGGCCATTGTCAGCAAGCTACTAGCCGAACGTCTGGAGCTGGCGCAGCCGCATGGTCAGATCGCCATGGGTACGCTCTTGTTTCAGGATATCGCCGTGGTGCCGCTGCTGATCTTGCTGCCGGCGTTTGCGGCCAACTCCAGCCACTTGGCGGTAGACCTGGGGCTGGCAGCGGTGAAGGTGGTGCTGGTGCTCAGCCTGCTACTGGTATTCGGCCAGCGCTTGGTGCGGCCGTGGTTCCACTTGGTGGCGCGGCAGCGCTCCAGCGAGCTGTTCATGATCAACGTGCTGCTGATTACGCTGGGCGTGGCGTTCATTACGCAGCAGGCCGGGCTGTCGTTGGCGCTGGGGGCCTTTGTGGCGGGCATGCTGATCTCGGAAACCGAATACCGCTTTCAGGTGGAAGAGGACATCAAGCCGTTCCGCGATATCTTGTTAGGCTTCTTCTTCATAACCGTCGGTATGCGGCTGGACGTTGGTGTGCTGTTCGAGCAATCCGCCACGGTATTGTTGATGCTGGTGCTGCTGTTGCCGGTTAAGCTGCTGGTGGTGTTTGCATTGGCGCGCGCGCTGGGGCACCGTGCCAACGACAGCCTGAAGGCCGCACTGGCGCTGGCGCAGGGGGGCGAGTTCGGCTTTGTGCTGCTGTCGCTATCCGGCAGTTTGCAGCTGCTGCCGCCGGCGCTGGAGCAGGCGGCCATCGCCGGCATCCTGCTGTCGATGCTGGTGGCGCCGTTCCTCATCCAGTACGCCGACCGTATTGCCAAGCGCCTGATCAAGCAGGACTGGGCGCTGCAGGCGGTGGATCTGCACCAGATCCTGGTGCAGACCATGAGCAAGAGCGAGCACGTCATCATTTGCGGTTACGGCCGTAGCGGCCAGTATCTGGCGCGTTTGCTGGATAGCGAGGACATCGCCTTCTTCGCCCTCGACCTGGACCCGGAGCGTGTGCGCGAAGCGGGCGAGGCCGGCGATCCGGTAGTGTTCGGCGACGCAGCCAAGCGCGAGGTGTTGATGGCTGCCGGCGCCATGCGTGCCAAGGCGGTGGTCATCACCTTTGCCGATACCCACGCTTCCGAGCGCATCATCGACGTGGTGCGCCAGCTGCGCAGCGACCTGCCGGTCATCGTGCGTACCATCGACGACAGCGATATCGAACAGCTGCGTCAGGCCGGTGCCGACGAAGTGGTGTCCGAGGTGATGGAAGGCAGCCTGATGCTGGCCTCGCACGCGCTGGTGGTGCTGGGCGTGCCGCTGGGCCGCGTGCTGCGCCGTATCCGCAGCGTGCGCGAAGAACGCTACAACCTGTTCAAGGGCTTCTTCCGTGGCGCCAGCGACGAAGTGGACGGTATCGACGACAGCCAGATGTCGCGCCTGCACAGCGTGCAGCTGGTTAGGGGAGCGCATGCCATTGGTTCGCCGCTGGGCGAGATGCGATTGGCTGACGGTGGGGTAGAAGTCAAGGCGGTGCGCCGTGGTCATACCCGTTACACCGAGCTGACGCCCGATTTCGAGCTGCAAGAAGGCGACGTGCTGGTGCTGTTGGCCAAGCCAGAGCAATTGCTGAACGCCGAGACATTATTGCTGCAAGGTTAGCGACCAAGGTTGGCCGCAGCGTAGCCTGCGGCCATGAAAAAGCCCGACCGGCATCTCGCGGGTCGGGCTTTGCTTGCGGTGGCGTTTACTTGTTGCCAGGCAGGATGGTGGTGATTTGTTTGGTCAGCTCTTTCTTCAGCGCTTGTTGCTTCTCGCCTTCGGTTTTCTTGCCTTTCACTATGGCGTTAAAGTCCAGCGAGTAAGTGGGCTTGTTGATCTGACCGGTAATCTTCAGCGGGACATTAATGCCGCCCAGTTGCTTGAAGGCCTGCTGGTTGGCGCGGACGTTGAGGTTGAAGTCGACAATGCTCTGCGTCAGATCGAACTTGCCGCCACCGTTGACGTTGACCAGCGACGAGGCCAGTTTCAGGTCCTGGCTGCGGGCCACGCCGTTTTCCAGTTCAAAACCGGCGGACAGTGCCGAGAAGGTGGTTTTTTGATCGGCTTTGGCCACCACGGTGCTGTTATTCCAGTCTTTCAGCTCGCCCGGCAGATCACGCAGGGCCGAAACCAGATCAATACCGGTCAGTGCCCCTTTTTCCAGCCGTACTGCCACTTTACCGCTTAGCGTGTCACGCAGTGCCGCAGGCGAGTTGCCATTGGCGGTTAGCTGTACCCAGCCGTTACCCGCGCCTTCTACCCGATTGAAGTCGAACAGGTCGATCAGCAGCGGGTGAATCTGCATGCCGGTCAGTTGTTGCGACATTTCGATACGCGGTGTTTTCTCGCGCAGCAGCTTGATATTGCCCTGCAGTTTGCCGTCGTAGATTTCGGCGCCCAACTGGTCCAGCTGGATGCTCTCCGGCCTGGCCTTGATGTCGGCGGTCACCCCTTTGACCCGGAAGCGGCCCACAGCCAGTTCGCCTACCGATAGCTTGCCATCCAGGTTGAGGAAGTCCATCCAGTCCAGACGGAACGGCGTGTTGTTCTGGAACAGCGCTACAGCTTTTGCAGCCTGGTTTTCCGGCAGATAGCGGTTGAGGTCGAGCTTGCCTACTGTCAGCGTGGCCTCGTGGCGTGGCTGCAGGAAGCCGTACTGGGTGGCGGTGGCAGCCAGCGAGGCACCATCCAGCTGGCCGGCCACGCGCAAGTTGAGGCGGCTGTCATTCAGGTCGCCATCCAGCGCCCCTTGCAGCGAGGCCTGTAGTTGGCCGCGTGGCAGTACTGGCGTTTTCAAGTGGGTAGTTAGCGTCAGTGGTTCCATGCGCAGCAGGTTATAGCCGGCAAGGCTCAGCGGTGCACGCAGGTTCATGTTCAGCGAGTGGCCGCCGACGCTCCAGGCAAAATTGCCCAGCATCTGGTCGGCAAAGGCACCATCGCGGTTAAGGCGGATTTCGGCCAGCTGGCTGGAAAAACGGTACTGGGTGCGCGCGTAGTCCACGGTGCCGGTGAGCGTGGCGGCTGGGGTGGTCAGCTCGGTGAGGCTGGCGCTGATCTGCGGCAGCCGCGCTTCGGCATGGCCTTTGGGCAGCGAGGTGTCCAGTGTCAGTTTGATATCGTCGCCGCTGGCCAGCAGCGTGGCGAAGTTGAGCTTGAGTCGGCCTTCGGCGCGCAGGCGTACTTCACCCAGGCGATCGCTGCTGCCGATGGCCAGTGCGTCCAGCTGGTCGATGCTGACCAAGTCGTCCTGACGGGTGAACGGTGCTTTTACTGCCAGGCTCAGCATGCGGTTGCCGCTGACCAGCCGGCCGCCAAACGATAGTCTGGCGTCTGCTTTCAGACCTTCGACATCCATGCTGCCTTCTTCCAGGCGGCTGATACGGCCGTTGACACGGTCGGCTAGCGTGATGGTCGTGCCGCGCAGGGTGAGGGTATCGAGATCGAGCTTGAAGCGGCTGGTCTTGCGCCGTTGCAGCAAATCGGCAAAGTTCAGGCTGCCATCGGTAGCGCGGACGACGTTGAGCTGAGTGTCATGCAAGGCCAGGTGGGTGATTTCCAGTTCACCGAACAGCAGCGGCAACCAGGCCAGGCGCGCTTCCACTTCACCAATGCTGGCAAAAGTGGCCGGCTGGCCCGGCTCGCTGATTTGCAGTTTGCCCAGCGATAGCCCCGGCGAGGGGAATAGCATGGGTGAAATGCTGCCATTGATGGTGACGGTGCGTTGGGTATCGTCCAGCGATTTTTGCAGGTTATGGCGTACGCTCTGGCTGTCAAAGCGCAAGAAAAACAGGATGAGGCCGATCGCCAGCAGGCTGAGCAGGGTCAGCAAACCGTACACTGCGATTTTGAGCCATAGCCGGCCAGAGTTCCATTTCATAGGCATTGGTTCTGCGGCGTGATTGTCTGGAGGCGGGATGGAGCGGGTGAAGGGAATCGAACCCTCGTCGTAAGCTTGGGAAGCTTCTGCTCTACCATTGAGCTACACCCGCGCAAAAGCGAAGCGCGAGTATACGCACTGCGGCTCTTGCAGGCAAGCCTGCGCCGGTGAGGGTGCCGGCGTACCAACGATCAGGCCCGCTTGGGGTGCAAGCGGGCCTGATCGTTTGTTGGCAGCCGTGTCAGACGGGCCGCCGGTTTAAGGCGTGTTTACAGGTTATGTACCAGAATGCCCAGAATCAGTACGGGCGCCACGTAGCGGCAGAAAGCGCGCATGGCACCTAGCCATGCCGGTTTCTGGCCGTGCGGCGCCAGTTCAGCCTCGACCTTGGGCCACACCTTCCAGCCGACAAACAACGCCAGCAGTACCTCGCCCAGCGGCATCAGCAGGTTGGACGTGAGGTAGTCCAGCAGGTCAAAGAAATTTTTGCCGAACAGGGTGTATTCGCTCCAGACGCCCAGCGACAGCGACGCCGGAATGCCCAGCAGGAACACCGCCAGCGTCACCAGCAGCGCTGCCTTGCGGCGCGGCATTTTCAGCTCGTCCATGACGGCACTGACCACCACTTCCAGCAACGAAACCGACGAGGTCAGTGCCGCCACCAGCAGCAGGCAGAAGAACAGTACGGCAAACAGCTGGCCACCAGCCATCTGGGCAAACACCGCTGGCATGGTGATGAAGGTGAGGCCGGGGCCGGCGGACGGGTCGAAACCGAAGGCAAAGACTGCCGGCAACACCATCAGGCCGGCCAGGAAGCAGGTGAGTACCGTCAGCGCGATGACCCATAGCGACGAGCCCAAAAGCTGGGTGTCGCGGCCAACGTAGGAGCCGTAGGTAATCATGATGCCCATACCCAGCGACAGCGAGAAAAAGGCCAGGCCCATGGCGTCGACAAGCATGTCGCCGGTGATCTTGGACAGGTCAGGAGTGATGAAGTACAGCAAACCATCCACCGCACCCGGCAGCGTCAGACCGCGCACGATCAGTACCAGCATGAGCACGAACAGCGCCGGCATCAGGAATTTGGACAGGTTTTCGATACCCTTCTGCACGCCGCCCAGTACCACGGCCAGTGTGAGGCCGGCAAACAGGCCGTGAAAGATCAGCGGCTGTAGCGGGTCGGTGATGAAGCCGGTAAAGGTATCGCTCAATACTTTGGCGTCGCTGGTCAGAATGCTACCACTGAGCGATTTGCCGATGTAGGCGATGGTCCAGCCGCCGACCACGCTATAGAACGAGTAGATCAGGAAGCAGACCAGCACGCCCACCATGCCGACGATGGGCCACGGTTTGCCACCCAGCTGACGAAAGCTGCCTACAGCATTGCTGTTGGCAGCGCGGCCCATGGCCATCTCTGCCAGCATCAGCGCCAGGCCGACGCTCATGCAGATCAGCAGGTAAATCAACAGGAAGGCACCGCCACCGTTGGTGGCGGCGACGTAAGGAAATTTCCAGATGGCCCCAAGGCCGATAGCGGAACCAGCCGCTGCAAGAATGAAACCGAGGCGCGAGCCCCATTGCGATCTAGACATACAGACTTCACTTTGAAAACGGAAACGAACCGGGCTGGCGGTAGCCACCCCGCGCTGGCGCACTGCATGCCGGTAAGCAGGCAGCACGATCATCGCGTTCGTTGCCGGGCCTGCCACGGCGGGTAGCGCGCGGCAAGTTCCTGCAGCAGCCTGGTAAGGCTGGCCATCGGCCTGCATCGTGCGCAACAGAGGTTGGCCGCAGCGTACGGCGGGCGTATGGCAGAACGCACTGGCTCTATAAAGCCAGAACCGCCAGCGGCGTAGCCTGCTGGCGGTTTGTATACGAAATACAGTGCACACCATACCACGACTGCGTGTTGCCGTCAGCGGGGGGCGGCCCCCGTGTGGCAGCCGTCTGCGCGGTAGGGGCAGGCTGTGGCCGGCTAGTGCGCACACGTAGTGGTTTACGGCCGGCTTTGGCGGGTGGCTGGCATGAGATGCCTTGCTGGGCTGGCGGGTGCTCGGCAAAGCTGCCTGCCGCGCCGCGGCATGCTATTTTTGCGCACTGTATTTCGTATCCAGCGAGGCGGCAGCGGGCGCCGTCAGCCTCGCCGCAGATCAATGAGAAAGCCTGTGCACATGAGCAAACTGTTAATTCTGTATACCGGCGGCACTATCGGCATGGCGCCGACGCCGGCCGGCCTGGCCCCGTTGCCCGGTTATTTGCCGGCCCAGCTGCAGCGGCTGGCGCGCGATGGCGTCAGCTGGGACGTGGTTGAATACCCGCAGCTGATCGACTCTTCCGCCATCACGCTGGCCGACTGGCAAAAGCTGGTCGCCGACCTGGCGGCAGCGTACGACCGTTACGACGGCTTTGTGGTGATCCATGGCACCGACACCATGGCCTATACCGCCAGCGTGCTGGCGTTTGCGCTGGAAAACCTGGCCAAGCCGGTGATCGTGACCGGCTCGCAGCTGCCGCTGGGCCACCCGCGCAGCGACGGCTGGGGCAACCTAGCCGACGCCATCGAAGCGGCCTGCCAGCCGGACCTGCACGAAGTGGCCATTGCCTTCAACCGCCTGCTGCTGCGCGGCTGCCGTGCGCGCAAGGTGGACGCGGCCAGCTTTGCCGGCTTTGACAGCCCCAACGCCGCGCCGCTGGCACGCTTCGGCATTCAGGCCGCGTGGGACAAGACGCAATGGCGTCGTGGCAGTGGTGCGTTCCGCGCGGTCGCGCCGCAGCCGGCGCGCATCCGCAGCGGCTTGCTGCTGCCGGGCAGCATGGCGGCCGAGTTTGGCCAATGGTTGGCCGCAGATACCCCGCAGGCAGCCATTCTGCTGAGTTACGGTAACGGCAATGCGCCTGCAGACGCCGCCTTGCTGGACGGCGTGCGCCAGGCCAGTGCGCGCGGTTGCGTGGTGGTCAACCTCACCCAGTGCGTGCACGGCGCGGTGGAAGTGGGTGCCTACGCCGCCAGCCAGCCGCTGGCGCAGGCCGGCGCCGTGGCGGGTGCCGACATGACGCCGGAAGCGGCCAACGCCAAGCTGTTGTACCTGCTGGCACAGGGGCTGGATGCGGCCACCGTGCGTGCTGCGGTCGCACGCGACCTGCGCGGTGAACTGAGTGCGCATTGATTAAAAAATAATCAGTCGGTGCAAAGCATCGCCAAAACAGGGGCTTAGCCATGTTGTCCACAGCCCGCCCACAATGCTTTCCAGCCGGGGCGTGCATAAATGGTAGCGGCTGATTAAAAAATAATCAGCGGTAAAATGCCCCTGTAGGATCAGGCACTTGCCTTGATTTTCCACAGCCCGCCCACACCCTTGCTCCCACAGGGTGTGGGCGTTTTGCTGTCGGGTGTGGCTTGGCACGTTAGTGCGTAGGGTTGGCCGCAGGCTGTGCTGGCTGCTGCTGTGTATTGCTTAAAATTTAATCGGCATCGATAAGTTTCTGCCAATTCAGTGTCTTGCGTACTTTATCCACAGCCGGTTCACATGCTTGTTACCGTCGCGTGTGGGCATTTTTTCTGCAACTACACGCCGCGACCTGCGCCGCAGGGCAGGCAGGTAACAGGGCAGCGCGCTTGGCGCGTATAATGCAAAGCCCATGATCGATAAACGCATGCCTTGGCGCATCGCCATCGTGGGGCCGGAATCCTGCGGCAAAAGCACGTTGGCCGCTGCCTTGGCGCAGCGTTGGCAGCAGCAGGGCCAGCGCGTTGCCGTGGTGGCCGAGTACGCCCGCGACTACTACGCCCACCGGCCCTACCAGCCGACGCCGCAACACATCCTGGCGATTGCCCGCGGCCAACTGGCCGCCGAGCAGGCCGCCCTCGCCGCCGGTGCCGACATCCTGCTGTGCGATACCACGGTGCTGACCTGCCGCATCTGGGCCGAGGTGGCCTTCGGGCAGGCCGAGCCGGCGTTGCTGGCGCTGAACCGGCCGCAGGATTACACGCTGACGCTCTTGGCTGCTGCCGACCTGCCGTGGCAACCAGACCCGTTGCGCAGCCACCCCGAGGCGCGCGACTGGCTGCTGGGCCTGTACCGGCAGGCGCTGGACGATGCCGCTGTGGATTACCGGCTGGTCAGCGGCCACGGCGACGCCAGGTTGGCCGCCGCGTGGCAGGCGCTGTGCGACGCAGGATTGGCGTTGCCTGTTTTTTAGGCAGTAGCCGCCTTTGGCTTGCAGATCAGTCACTTGCTGCGGTTGTCCACAGCCGGTACACAAGCCTGTCCAGCCGGGGTGTGGAAAGACAAAAGCGTGCTGATTAAAAAATAATCAGTCGTAAAAAATAACTGTAAAACAAAAGCTTGTGGCCTTTGTCCACAGGCCGCGCACAGGGCTGTCAAAAGCCGGTGTGCAAAACCGAAAGATGGCGATGAACGAAATCTACGAACTGGACAGCGACTACATCCCGCTGTGTGACCTGTTGAAAACCTGCGGTGTGTGCGACACCGGCGGCATGGCCAAACACTTCATTGCCGAGGGCAATGTGCTGGTGGACGGCCAGGTGGAGCTGCGCAAGACCAACAAGATCCGTGTGGGTCAGGTGGTGTCGGGTGACGGCTTCACCATCAAGGTGGTGGCCGCGCAGTGAGTACGCTGCCCGAGCACGGCGCGGCCGACTTCGACGACGAATTCGACCCGCAGCCGGAAGCCCCGGAAACGCCGGACGATTACGCCTGCTGTCACAGCGGCTGCCAGCCCTGCGTGTGGGACCTGTACGACGCGGCACTGGCCGAGTACCGCCAGAAACTGGCGGCCTGGCAACAGCGTGAAGCGGCACGCCAGGCGCGCACCACTGGCGAGGGCCAAGCATGACGCCGATTGACCTGCATTTTCATTCCACTGCTTCCGATGGCGGCCTGGCCCCGGCCGAGGTGATCCGCCGTGCGGCCGAGCGCGGCGCCACCTTGCTGGCGCTGACCGACCACGACTGTACCGCCGGCTTGGCCGAAGCGGCGGCCACCGCCGCGGAATGCGGCGTGCCGTTCCTGAACGGGGTGGAAATCTCGGTCAGCTGGCAGCAGCGCCATACCGTGCACATCGTTGGCCTGGGTATCGATGCGGCCAACCCGGTGCTGCAAGCCGGCTTGCAGTCCATCCGCGACGGCCGCGTCGAGCGCGCGCGCCAGATGTCGGCGTCGCTGGAAAAGGCCGGCATTCACGGCGCTTTTGACGGCGCCATGCGCTTTGCCGGCAACCCCGATATGGTGGGCCGCACCCACTTTGCCCGCTATCTGGTGCAAAGCGGTGAAGTCAAAGATGTGAAAACCGTGTTCCGCAAATTCCTTACCGCCGGCAAGCCGGGCTACGTGCCGCACGAGTGGGCCAGCCTGGAAGACGCGGTAGCGTGGATACGCGCCGCCGGCGGCATGGCGGTGATCGCCCACCCCGGCCGTTACGATATGGGGCGCACGCTGATCGAGCGCCTGATCTTGGACTTCAAAGCCGCCGGCGGCGAAGCCATCGAAATTGCCAGCGGCAGCCACAGCCTGGACGACATGATCAAGTTTTCGCTGCACGCCCAGCGCCACGGCCTGTACGCCAGCGCCGGCAGCGACTTTCATGCGCCAGGCGAGGGCGGCCGCGACGTGGGCAGTACCCAGCCGCTGCCGCCGATCTGCCAGCCCGTCTGGCAGGCGCTGGCGCACCGCGTGCTGCAGCCTGCGGCCAACCCCGCGGCCAAACTAGCGAGCTAATGCCATGTCCCAGTTCTTTGTGATTCACCCGGAAAACCCGCAAGCGCGCCTGATCCGTGAAGCGGCCAAGATCATCCGCGACGGCGGTGTGGTGGTGTACCCCACCGACTCCTGTTACGCGCTGGGCTGCCACCTGGGCGACAAGAAAGCGATGGAACGCCTGCTGGCCATCCGCCAGATCGACCTCAAGCACCACCTGACGCTGGTGTGCGCCGACCTGTCGTCGCTGGCCAGCTATGCTCGCGTGGACAACGCGCAGTTCCGCCTGCTGAAGGCGGCCACGCCGGGCAGCTTTACCTTCATTCTGGAAGCCAGCCGCGAGGTGCCCAAGCGGACGCTGCACCCCAAACGCGCCACCATCGGCCTGCGCGTGCCCGACCACGCGGTGGCGCTGGCGCTGCTGGAAGAGCTGGGCGAGCCGATTTTGTCCTGTACGCTGCAGCTGCCGGGCGACGACGCGCCGCTGACCGACCCGTACGAGATCCGCGAGC
The DNA here is from genome assembly GCF_046297735.1 of Vogesella sp. Classification (NCBI taxonomy): domain Bacteria; kingdom Pseudomonadati; phylum Pseudomonadota; class Betaproteobacteria; order Neisseriales; family Chromobacteriaceae; genus Vogesella; species Vogesella sp. Next base: position 237,033 of record NZ_JBKBHK010000005.1, on the reverse strand, counting down.
GGCTGGAACATCTGGTCGATCTGGTGATCGATGGTGGCTGGTGCGGCACAGAGCCCACCACCGTCATCGACATGACCGACGGCGTGTCGCTGGTGCGCGCCGGCAAAGGCGACCCGGCACGCGTCGGCCTGTAACCTGCTAGGAACGCATCTTGGAAGAACTCAATCTGATCCAGAAAATATCGGTGTACGCGCTGCCGGTACTGTTTGCCATTACCCTGCACGAAGCCGCACATGCTTACGTCGCCAAGTACTGGGGCGATAATACCGCCTACAACCTGGGCCGCGTGTCGCTGAACCCGCTGCGCCACATCGACCCGGTGGGCACCATCCTGCTGCCGCTGCTGTGTGTGGCAGTGGGCGGCTTCCTGTTTGGCTGGGCCAAGCCGGTGCCGGTACGCTTTGGCAACCTGCGCAATGTACGCGCCGGCATGCGCTGGGTAGCGGCGGCCGGCCCGCTGGCCAACTTTGCCATGGCGGTGATGTGGGTGCTGCTGTTCAAGCTGGCGGTGGTGATGAACAACGGCTACAGCGAGCCGCTGGCACTGATGAGCCAGGCCGGTATCGGCATCAACGTGGTGCTGATGGTGCTGAACCTGATGCCGCTGCTGCCGCTGGACGGCGGCCGCATCGTGGAAAGCCTGCTGCCACCTGGCCTGGCTTACCGGTTTTCCCGTATCGAACCCTACGGCATGTGGATTCTGCTGGCGCTGGTCGTTACCGGCTTGCTATCGCCCATCCTGCGCCCCTTTATCGATCTCGTATACAACCTGCTCTACCTGCTGGTAAGAGCCTGACCTTTTCTGGAAGCCATACATGTTTGCCAACCGTATCCTTTCCGGCATGCGCCCCACCGGCAGCCTGCACCTGGGCCACTACCACGGCGTGATCAAGAACTGGGTGGAACTGCAGCACAGCCACGAATGCTTCTTCATGGTGGCCGACTGGCACGCGCTGACCACCAACTTTGACGATGTGTCCATCATCGGCAAATCCATCAACGAGATGGTCATCGACTGGCTGGCTTCCGGCGTGGACCCGGAAAAGTCCACCATCTTCGTGCAGTCCAAGGTGCCGCAGCACGCCGAGCTGCACCTGGCGCTGTCGATGGTGACACCGCTGGGCTGGCTGGAGCGCGTGCCCACCTACAAAGACCAGATGGACAAGCTGAGCCACAAGGACCTCACCACCTACGGCTTCCTCGGCTACCCGCTGCTGCAGGCCGCCGACATCCTGGTGTACAAGGCCGGCTTGGTGCCGGTGGGCGAAGACCAGGTGCCGCACATCGAACTGACGCGTGAAGTGGCGCGCCGCTTCAACCACATGTTCGGCCGCGAGCCGAACTTTGAAGAGCTGGCCAAGGCGGCGGTGAAGAAAATCGGCAAGGCCGGCAAGCAGTTCGAGCAGCTGCGCACCGCCTACCTGCAGGACGGCAACGCCGAGTCGCTGGAAAAAGCACGCGAAATCCTGGCACAAAGCCAGAACCTGGGCGGCGCCGACCGCGAGCGCCTGATGGGCTGGCTGGAAAACAAGGGCAAGATCATCCTGCCGGAGTGCGAGGCCAAGCTGACCGCCGCCTCCAAAATGCCGGGCCTGGACGGGCAGAAGATGTCCAAGTCCTACGGCAACACCATCACCATGCGCGAAGCGCCGGAGGCGGTAACCAAGAAAATCCGTGGCATGCCTACCGACCCGGCGCGTGTGCGCCGCACCGACGCCGGCAACCCGGCCAAGTGCCCGGTATGGCAGCTGCACGAGGTGTACAGCGACGGCGCCACCAAGGAATGGGTGAAAGCCGGCTGTACCAGCGCCGGCATCGGCTGTCTGGACTGCAAGCAGCCGGTGATCGACGCCGTGGTGCGCGAGCAGCAACCGATGTTCGAGCGCGCCGAGAAATACCTGAGCAACCCCAAGCTGGTGCAGGAGATTCTGGCCGAAGGCAATGCGAAGGCCGAGCAAGTGGCGCGCGCCACCATGAACGACGTGCGCCAGGCGATGGGCCTGGGTTACTAGACGGTAGTCAGCGTTGGCCGCAGCGTCGATGCGGCCAACCCGGTTAACGTCACAAGGCCGCTGCCGGCACATGCCGGCAGCGGCCTTGTTGCATCTGCACACCGCTAACGGGCGGACTTCAGCCGGTGCGGCGCCAGCAGCGTATCCCAGCTGTTGAGGATCTGGCGGTACTCGTCGGCGCAGCCCTCGGCCCGTTCGGCCGGCAGCTCGCCATCCTTCACCATATCGGCAAATGCCGCCGGCTGTGCGCCGTACAGCCAGCACATCACGTTGTAAAAGCGTTGCTCGTCCAGCGCATGGGTGTCGGCTAGCGCCTCCATCTCGTATTCGCCGGCCGCGTTCAGCTGGAACCAGCTGGCCACGTGGCCGATCTGCGCCACGCTGGTAGCAAACTCGTGCTCGCTGACGGCGTCCGCATCGCCCAGCAGCGACGCCACCGCCAGCTGGTCGGCCACGTCCTCCTCGCGCCCGGTAATCGGTAGCGCCAGCTCATGAATCAGTGCGTGGCCCAACTCGTGCAAGAACACGAAGCTCAGTACGCCATCCACGTACTCGTCGCGCTCGGCAGGCGGCCAGTCGGTGGTGGCGGCCTGCTGTTGCAGCTCGGCTATCAGCTCGTAACACAGCGTAATGCTGTGGCTGGCCGGGTCGAAAAAGGCATTGCTGTCACCGCACTCGGCGGTATTCACGTCAATATCGCGTGGCAGGCGAAACTGCTGGTTCAGGTTGGCCACCGCCTCGTCCAGCCAGCGTTCGGTTCTGATCTGTTGTGCCAGTGGCGCCAGCGCGGCCGACTGCGCACGTTGGTACACCGCCACAAAGCGGCCGTAGGCGGGCAGGGCGCGTGGCGGCGCCGACGTCTGGTCGGCTTGATCGGTAGCCGTAGAAGGTTGGCCGCAGGCCGCCAGCAACAGGGCCAGCAGCGGCAAGAACAGGCGTAGCGGAGTCATGGGCAAGGTGGCGTACAATGGCGACCGGCCCAGTATGGCGCGGGGTTTTTCGCGCCGCGCCTGTTCCATAAATGCACCCCGCCTGCCCGCCGGCCCTACTGCGGCAGACACGAGACACCATGACCGATACCGACTTCCAGCTCACCCCGCCCGACCTGCCCCCCGCCACGCCCATTGCGCACGTGTTTGGCCAGCCGGTGCTGGAGGTACCGCAAGACCTGTTCATCCCGCCCGACGCCCTGCAGCTGATCCTGGAAAGCTTCGAAGGCCCGCTCGACCTGCTGCTGTACCTGATTCGCAAGCAGAACCTGGACGTGCTGAACATCCCGATGGCCGATGTCACCGCGCAGTACATGGCCTATATCGACGCCATGCGCGACGGCCGGCTGGAGCTGGCCGCCGAATACCTGCTGATGGCGGCGCTGCTGATCGAAATCAAGTCGCGGCTGCTGCTGCCGCGCCCGCAGCTGGACGAAGACGGCGAGCCGGACGACCCGCGCGCCGAGCTGGTACGCCGCCTGCTGGAATACGAACAAATGAAGTTGGCCGCGCTGGAACTGGACAAGCTGCCGCAGGCCGACCGCGACTTTGCCTGGCTGGCGGTGCTGATCGAACAATCGGCCGAGCAGCGTCTGCCGGAAGTGCAAGCGCTGGACCTGCGCCAGGCCTGGCTGTCCATCCTGTCGCGTGCCAAGCACAACCGTCACCACAAGGTGGAAAAAGACGAGCTATCGGTACGCGAGCAGATGAGCTGGATCCTGCGCTACCTGGACGGCCGCGACTACGTGGCGTTTGAAGAGCTGTTCGACATCCACAAAGGCGTCGCCCACCTGGTAGTGAACTTCATCGCCGTGCTGGAGCTGGTGAAAGAGGGCATGATCAAAGTCAGCCAGGACGAACCGTACCAACCCATCTACGTGCGCCTGGCGCTGGTGTAGCGGTAACCCGTGGTAGCCCGGATAAGGCGCAGCCGCATCCGGGGAGGCTATTGTTGCGCGGTCAATGTTGGGCTTCGCTGCCCTCAACCCAAGCCACCGTGCCGATTGTTGGGTAGGGTCATTATCGTAGGGTGGGCTAAGGCTGAAGGCCGTGCCCACCAATCTCGTGTCGAATGGTGGGCACGCTACACTGTACTTACCCTATGTGTTGCTTACGATATGATTGGCTGGCCAACAATGTAGGTATCTATGTCTACGGCCAAATTGAATTCGCTTAATCGCCTGATCAGGTCGGTGTTGAGGTGCAGTCCGGCGTTGGCGGACAGGTATTGATGTTTGCAGATGCTAATGCATAGATTTGAGACGTTGGATAGTTTGTCGACTTGTTCTTTGTGTCTGGCCAACTGATCCAATAACAGGCTTAATGCTTCTTCGGTGTCGTAGCAGTGCGAAGGTAGTATCTCAAAGAAAATGCGGCTAAATGCATAGCGTGATTTGCCATCGTTGCTGATCTCACCTTTTGACCAACCTTTGCTGTATTTAAAGGGCAAGTAACAAGAGAGCTCCTCCAGGCTAAGGCAGTCAGAACTTGCTGTTAAATGGCATTCGTTGCTGTTTTCAATGAAAACCCAAGTGACTTCTATTGTTTTCTTGTCGATGCAGATGCCGAGGAAGTATTTTTCTCTGTATAGCTTGAAATAAATCGTGACGTCTTCGGTTTGCTCCGAAATTCGCTCAATGGCATATTGATTTTTTTCTTTTTGTATTGAATTTGCTTTCAGGTATTGCTTTGTCAGTTCGAACGATTGCTCTTCAATTTCACGTGCCGCACATTCTATATATTTTATCATGATTTATTTCGTGTGATGTATGGGTGTGGCGTTACCGTTTTAGAACCGTAGGTTACGGCTGAATGAAATGAAGCCCAACGTTTACCGCGATTCGTAATACATTCCGCGCAGGATGAGACCTTATTCAGCGCGCTCAAGGTTGGGCTTCCCTGCGCTCAAGCCAAACTGTCATGCCGGTGGGCACGCTGCGCTTTGCCAATCCTACTTGCTATCGGCATTTTTTCAAAAATCAGAAAACCTTCACCATCATAGGCACCCACGATCATCAGTGTCTTGCCGCTGAGTAAGTGCGCCAGTGCAAAGAAAAGCCAAGGGACGCAGTTTTCGGCTACGGCTGTGATCAGCGTTTGCTTCAGAAGCCGCACGCCCGAATACAGGTAGTAGATCTCACCGTCTATCAGATGGGCGGGCAAGTCGGCTTCAGCAATATCCAGATAAGGTTCCCGAACCAGTAGCTCGGTGACGTGCCGTGCCTGCAGATAATCGGCGAGCATGGCGGTGCCGGCATCTGCTGAAGACCCGTTGCCGTTAGTAAAACTGCCATCCGGAAGCGGCTGTCCGTTGATGCTGACGACCTGCAGTGAAGCGAAAGAACAAGGGCTTACCGGTAAGCTGAAGTCTGTCGTAAGCGCCTCGAGGTATGCGATGGCGGCGGTTCTTGCCTCGTCATGCGTCAGGGGAATGACTTGATGTGGGGGCTGGGTGCCATTCGGTTTCCTTCATGCAAGACGGCATCTACGCCTGGCTATCCGTTTGATGATATCGTCAAATGCCATGCGGGCAAACCGCCGGGCAGTCAACCTTGCCGTGGCCCCCCTGCTCGCGAACATTCTCTTGGTCGTGGCATCATCCAATCCGACGCCGCCACACGGCACGGTCATTTCCTGCCATCTCTCTGCACCACCGGAACACAAGCCCCATGCGTACCTTTGCCCTGTTTGTCGTGACTGCCCTGGCCGAAATCATCGGTTGCTATTTGCCGTGGCTGTGGCTGAAGCAGGGGGCGTCGGTGTGGGTGTTGCTGCCGGCGGCGGCCAGCCTGACGCTGTTTGCCTGGTTGCTGACGCTGCACCCGGACGCGTCCGGCCGTATTTACGCTGCCTATGGCGGGGTGTACGTCAGCGTGGCGCTGTTGTGGTTGTGGGCGGTGGACGGTGTGCGGCCAACCTTGTGGGACGCGGCCGGCGTGGCGCTGTGTCTGGCCGGCATGCTGGTGATCATGCTGGCGCCACGGGGCTGACTTGTCGCCGCAGGCGGGGCGCGGCTACGATATCGATAAATGCCCAGCGGATGTCCGTCATGCGTATCGAAGCCGCCAGCGTGCTGCACAGCCACGCCTATACCGATTATTTCCAGCAATGCCGGGCTGCCGGTTGCAGCCATTACCGCGATAGCGATGACAGCGCGGCGGTGTTCTACCAGCGCGTGCTGGACCGCGCCGCCGGTCGCCAGCTGCCGCCAGGGCAGCTGCCTACCGAAACCTGGTTTGCGCTGGACGCGCACGGCGTCATTCTGGGCGCCATCCGCCTGCGTCACGGCTGCACGCCGTTCATCCTCGATCACAGTGGCCATATCGGTTACGAGGTGCACCCGGCGGCCCGCGGGCGGGGCGTGGCCGGTGGCCTGCTGGCATACGTGCAGCGCCACGGTGCGCCGCAGCTGGACGGCGGCTGGCTGATGACCTGCGACGACGATAACGCCGCCTCGCAACGTGTGATCAGCCGCGCCGGCGGCGTGTTGCTGACCGCCACCGCGCAGGGGCCGGGCGAGCCGTGGTTGCGTTTTTATCACCTGCCGGCGCGGCGCTGCTAACGGCGGCATGCGGCGATAGCGGCTGACCATGGTTGGCTGCACGGCCGGCCGGGCGTCAAAGCGGCACATGCCGCGGAAAAATCGTGTAAAATCCGCGCCTTCCGTTCTGTTGTGCCCGTTTTGTGGCTGTCATGTCGACCATTACCGACCTCAATTACCTGAAGATCGTGCTGGAAACCGCGCTATTGACCGCGCAGGAACCGCTGACCGTGAACCAGCTGAAAAAGCTGTTTACCGAAGACGTGAAAGCGGCACTGATCAACGACATCCTGGACGAGATCCAGCAGAACTGGAAAGGCAGGGGGGTGGAGCTGGTGAAGCTGGCTTCCGGCTGGCGCTTTCGCGCCCGCGCCGAGTTCACCCCTTACCTGGCGCGTCTGGCGCCGGAAAAGCCGCCGCGCTACTCGCGCGCGGTGATGGAAACGCTGGCCATCATCGCCTATAAACAGCCGGTTACCCGTGGCGATATCGAAGCCATCCGCGGGGTATCGGTGTCCACCAGTGTGATGCAGACCCTGCTGGAGCGGGGCTGGATCGAAGTGATCGGGCACAAGGACGTGCCCGGACGTCCGGGGCTGTACGCCACCACGCACAAGTTTCTCGATGACCTCGGGTTCCATACCCTGCGTGACCTACCGCCGCTGGCCGAGCTGTCCACCCTGGTGGTGGGCGAGCCGGCCACACCGGACGAAGAGCCCCTCGCTGATGAGGCGCCCCAGTAAGCGCATCGCCCACACCGGCCCCGCCGGGCAAGGCCATGCCGGGAAGGCAGTATTCAGCCTGCGCATGCAGCTGCCTTCCGCACCGTAGAACAGGAAACACCATGTCTAAAGGACAACGCAATACCTCCCGCCAACCGGTAGCCCGCGTACGCGGCCAGGAAAGCGGCCAACCCCGTCAGCCCGATATGGGCCGCAGCGGCGGTGGCCGCAAGCCCAGTGGCCGTGGCAAAACCGGCGGCAGCTTTCTGACCCCGCGTAACGCCCCGGCTGCGCCGCAAGGCAAGCCGGCACCGGCCGCCCGCCGCGACGCCGCGCCGATCAACCCGGAAGGCCGTCGCGCCCCGGTGAACTACGATACCCGCCGCGCCGCCCCTGGCAGCGAGGCCGCCCTGCAGCACGAACGCCGCTACGGCAACAAGAACGCCGCCATGCCGGCAACCGACGCGCCGCAGCCGGAATTCGGCAAGGCGCGCCGCGAAGGCCCGGCACCGAAAGTACAGCGTGCCAAGAAACTGGCGCTGCGCGCACCGAAACAGGAAATCGTCGACCGCGCCGCCCGTCTGCGCGAAACCCGCCTGGATTACAGCAAGATCGAGCCGATCCGCTTGCAAAAAGCGTTGGCCGCGTCGGGCGTGGGTTCGCGTCGCGAAATGGAAGAATGGATCGAGGCCGGCTTCATCACCATCAACGGCAAGAAAGCCGCGCTGGGTGACAAGGTGGGCCCGCACGACCGCGTAACCGCCAAGGGCAACCCGATCAAGCTGAAGTGGGCCGACCGCCTGCCGCGCGTGATCATGTACCACAAGCAGGAAGGCGAGATCGTCACCCGTGACGACCCGGAAGGCCGCGTCACCGTGTTCGACCGCTTGCCGCAAGCCAAATCCAGCCGCTGGGTGGCCATCGGCCGTCTGGACGTGAACACCTCCGGCCTGCTGCTGATTACCACCAGTGGCGAACTGGCCAACCGCATGATGCACCCCAGCTTCGAGTTCGACCGCGAGTACTCGGTGCGCGTGCTGGGCGAGCTGACCCGCGAGCAGATGCAGGAAATGACCAAGGGCGTGGAGTTGGAAGACGGCCCGGCGGTGTTCCAGCGCGTCAGCGAAAAGGGCGGTGCCGAAGAGGGCGCCAACCGCTGGTACAACGTGGTGATCCGTGAAGGCCGTAACCGCGAAGTGCGCCGCATGTTCGAGCACTTCGGCCTGACCGTCAGCCGCCTGATCCGCGTGCGTTTTGGTAATATCGGTCTGCCCCCGCGCCTGAAGCGCGGCCAGTACTACGAGCTGAACGAAGCCGAAGTAGCGGCCGTGATGAAGTGGGCCGGCCTGACCGTGACCGGCCAGGCCAAGCCGGGCAAGAACGGCTAAGCCGGGCTGTGCTGTCACCCGTTGACAGCCGCTGTTATCCGCAACCCTGTCTGCCATGCAGACAGGGTTTGTTTTGTCAGTGTGTCAGTCTGGCGGCCCCCACGATGATGGCCGCCCGGGTGACGGTATCCGTGACGAGAGCAAGATGAGCAAGGCATTTACCCGAGAGCAGGACGAAGACGGCGACGACGATCTGCCCGCCGAGCAGCGGCTACCGGCCGCCACCAAGAACTACATCACCCCCGCCGGCTGGGAGCGGCTGCGCCAGGAGCTGAACCAGCTGGTGAAGCACGAGCGCCCGCACATGACCCAGGTGGTGAACTGGGCGGCCAGTAATGGCGACCGTTCGGAAAACGGCGATTACCTGTACGGCAAGCGCCGGCTGCGCGAGATTGACCGCCGCATCCGCTTTCTGACCAAGCGGCTGGAAATCGCCGAAGTGGTGGACCCGGAGCGGCGCGAAGCCTGCGACCAGGTGTTCTTTGCCGCCACGGTAGACATCCTGCGCGGCAACGGCAGCGAGCAGACGTTGAGCATTGTCGGCGTGGACGAGATCGACTTGTCGCGCGGCCACATCAGCTGGATTTCGCCGATCGCCCGCGTGCTGCTGAAGGCGCGCGAAGGGGACACCGTGTATTTCCGTGGCCCGGACGGCGAAGAAGAGATCGAGATTCTGGCGGTGCGTTACCAGCGTATCGGCGATTAAAGGCTGCTGCCTGGGGGGCGACTCGCCGGTAAGTGGCCAGCGACGGGTGTGCACCTGGTGGTACGCGGAAAGTCGTGGGGAGGGTGCCGGCTTGGCTGTCTATTGTATGCAACAGCAGGCGGCGGGCCGTGTCGGCGGCCGGGAGGGTTGGCCGCAGCGGGGCCAGGCGCTCAGGCTTGGGCGCGGGCCATCATCTGGTTCACCTTCAACCAGCCTTCGGTGGCGTCCTGGCCGGCTTCGCCGAACGCTTGCAGCAGCAGGCGTGCCTGCTCGCGGTGTAGCGCTTCTTCCAGCTTGCGGCCTTCTTCGGTCAGGCGCAGCGCCTTGACGCGCTTGTCGTGCTCGGCGGTGCCGGCTTCGATCAGGTCCATTTCCACCAGCTGGCGCAGCGGGATGTTGATGGCCTGTTTGGTGACGCCCAGGCAGGCCAGCAGGTCCTTCACCGACAGCCCCGGATGCAGTGCCACGAAGAACAGGATGCGGTGGTGTACCCGCGCCAGCCCCCGTTTGGCCAGCATTTCGTCCGGCTTGTCGGTAAAAGCCTGATAGGCATGGAAAAACGCCTTCATCGCATCGCGTAACAATGTGTGGTTGGCTGCGGATTTCATGTTGACGTGCTCGTCACAAAGCGTTAATTTGGTCAAACAATTTGACTAATAAAAGACGTGTCTGCCAAGGAGAGTAACATGTTTTCAGAACGCATCGAACGCCTGTCCGGCTCGCTGATCCGCGAGATCCTCGCTGCTGCACAGCGCCCGGAGGTGATTTCGTTTGCCGGTGGCCTGCCCGCGGCGGACTGTCTGCCCGAGCTGGATTTCAGCGGCGTGCCGCCGCAACTGGCCCAGTACGGCACCAGCGAAGGCGAGCCGGAATTCCGCGCCGCCATCGTGGCCGAACTGGCGCGTATCGGCCTGAATGTGGACGCATCGCAAGTGCTGGTGCTGTCCGGTAGCCAGCAGGCGCTGGACCTGGCCGCCAAGCTGTTCATCGACCCGCATACCCCGGTGATTACCGAAGGCCCGACCTACCTGGCCGCGTTGCAGGTGTTCAAGCTGTTCGGCGCCGACATCACCACCGTGCAGCAAGAGCAGGGCCAATTGCCACCGGCGCGCCTGGCCGACGCCATTGCCAGCAGCAAAGCCAAGCTGGCCTACCTGATTCCGTCGTTCCAGAACCCGTCCGGCGCCTGTTACAGCGAGACCACCCGCCGTGGCCTGGCCGAGGTGATCGACGCGGCCAACTTGCCGGTGATCGAGGACGACCCGTACCGCGCACTGGCGTACGACGGCGAAGCGCCGCGCCCGCTGGTAACGCACCTGAAAACCGCGCCGTGGATTTACTGCGGTTCGTTCTCCAAGACGCTGGCACCGGGCCTGCGCGTGGGCTACCTGGTGGCCTCGCCGGAGCTGATGCCCTACCTGCTGAAGCTGAAGCAGGCCGCCGACCTGCACACCAACCGTCTGGGCCAGTGGTTCAACACCCAGTGGCTGAACAGCGGCGACTACGTGGACCACCTGCAGCAGCTGCAGCAAAGCTACAAGGTTGGCCGCGACGCCATGCAGCAGGCGCTGGAAACGCACTTTGCCGACCTGGCTGACTGGCTGGTGCCGCAGGGTGGCCTGTTCTTCTGGCTGAAGCTGAAGCAGCCGCGCGACACCCGCCCGCTGCTGAAAGTGGCGCTGGAAGAAAACAATGTGGCCTTCATGCCGGGCGAGGCGTTCTACGCCAAGCCGGAAGAGGGCATCGGCCACCTGCGTCTGAACTTCAGCCACGCCTCGCCGGCGCGCATCGAGGAAGGCATCAAGCGCCTGGCCGGCGTGATCCGCGCCGCGCAGTAAGGCCGGCAGGGTTGGCCGCGGCCAACCTGGTCTTGCCAAAGAACAAGGCCGCCAGGCATGCCTGGCGGCCTTGTTGCGTCGTACGGCAAAGCACTCAGACGCGGGCGGCTTCGTCTTCCAGCATGCACACGTCGGGCAGGCCGGAGCGGAACACCGCCTGCTGCAGCGTCTGGATGGCTTTCTTGCGGAAGAACTGGCGGCGGGTCACCAGCATCACGCGGCGCTGCGGCACCGGCGGGTGGAACGGAATGACCGACAGCAGGCCTTCGTCCGCCGGCGACACCGAGGTGGCGGGCAGTACGGTGACGCCCATGCCGCTGGCCACCATGTGGCGGATGGTGTTCAGCGAGCTGCCTTGCACCATCGACGCCAGGCTGTTGCCTTGGTATTGCTTGCTGGCCACTTCGCTGCACGCCTGCAGTACCTGGTCGCGGAAGCAGTTGCCTTGCGACAGCAGCAGCACGCTCTCGTCGCGCAGGTCTTGCGCAAACAGGTAGTCGCGTTTTTCCCACGGGTGGCCCTTTGGCGTGGCTACCATGAACGGCTCGTCGTACAGCGGGTAGGCTTCGGTACCGGGCTCGTCGAACGGGTCGGCCACGATGATGGCGTCCACTTCACCGCGCTTCAGCATTTCTGCCAGCCGCGAGGTGTAGTTTTCTTCCAGGATCAGCGGCATGTCCGGCGCCAGGATGCGCAGGGCCGGGATGAGCCGCGGCAGCAGGTAGGGGCTGATGGTGAAGATCACCCCCAGCTTCAGCGGCCCGGCCAGCTCGTTCTGGTGTTCGCCGGCCAGGCGTTTGACCGTCTCGGCCTCTTCCAGCACCCGCTGCGACTGCTCGATGATGCGCTCGCCGATCTCGGTGACGCTCACTTCCTGGCCGCCACGCTCGAACAGGGTAACGCCGAGCTCGTCTTCCAGCTTCTTGATGGCGATGGACAGCGTGGGCTGGCTGACAAAGCAGCTTTGGGCCGCGCGGCCAAAGTGGCGCTCGCGCGCCACGGCCACGATGTAACGCAGTTCGGTCAGGGTCATGATGTCAGCGCTGGTGTTCCGGCAGGACGATGTTGACTTCCAGTACCTCGAAATCGTCCTGGCGCTCTACCTGTACCTTGATGTCGTCCAGGTTGACCGACACGTATTTGGAAATCACTTCCATCAGCTCGCGTTGCAGCGCGGGCAGGTAGTCGGGGGCGCTGCGGCCGTTGCGTTCGTGCGCCAGAATGATCTGCAAGCGCTCGCGCGCAATGGAGGCCGTTTTCTGGCGTTTGCCGAAGATCATATCGATGAGGGACATGGCTTAGCCTCCGAACAGGCGCTTGAGGAAGCCTACTTTTTCGGCTTCCAGGAAACGCATCGGGCGGTTTTCGCCCAGGAAACGGCCCACAACGTCACCGTAGGCTTCGGCGGCGTCGCTGCCCTTCAGGTGAATGGCCGGGGTGCCGGAGTTGGACGCCTGCAGGATGGCTTGCGATTCCGGAATCACGCCGATCAGGTTGACGCGCAGGATTTCCTTCACGTCGTCTACCGACAGCATCTCGCCCTTGTCTACGCGCGACGGCGAGTAGCGGGTGATCAGCAGGTGCTCTTTTACCGGCTCGCGGCCTTCGATGGCGCGGCGCGACTTGGATGCCAGAATGCCCAGGATGCGGTCGGAGTCACGTACCGACGACACTTCCGGGTTGGTGACCACGATGGCTTCGTCGGCAAACAGCAGCGCCAGCAGCGCGCCTTTTTCGATACCGGCCGGCGAGTCGCACACGATGTACTCAAAGCCCATGTCAGCCATGTCCTTCAGTACTTTCTCTACGCCCTCTTCGCTCAGCGAGTCCTTGTCGCGGGTCTGCGACGCCGGCATCACGTACAGGTTGTCGCAGTGCTTGTCCTTGATCAGCGTCTGGTTCAGCGTGGCTTCGCCGTTGATCACGTTGATCAGGTCGTATACCACGCGGCGTTCGCAGCCCATGATCAGGTCGAGGTTACGCAGGCCAACGTCGAAGTCGATCACCGCGGTCTTGTGGCCGCGCAGGGCGAGGCCGGATGCGAAACTGGCGCTGGTGGTGGTCTTGCCTACGCCGCCTTTGCCGGAGGTAACAACAATGATTTTTGCCACGATGGTCTTCCTTGCTTCGTCGTGATTCGTGTTATTCGCCAAGCGCCGTCATCACGAGGCGCTCGTTTTCTAGATAAATCTGGGTGGGCTTACCCTGGATGCTGTCGGGCAACGCTTGCTCGATGGTGCGGTAGACGCCGGCAATCGATACCAGCTCGGCTTCCATCGCTTTCACGAAAATGCGCGCCTGGGTATTGCCGCGGGCACCGGCCAGCGCGCGGCCGCGCATCGGTGCGTACACATGGATGCTGCCGTCGGCGATCAGCTCGGCGCCCACGTTGACCGTGGCCAGCACCACCAGATCACCGCCCTTGGCGTAGATCTGCTGGCCGGCGCGTACCGGGCGGTCAATCACCAGCGTACTGGCGGCGACTGGCGCTACCGCTGCGGCGGGTGCCGGTGCCGGGCTGGCTTCTACTGCCGGCAGGTCGCTGCGTGGCGCGGCACTGGCGTTGACGTAGGCCAGGCCGTACTGGCGGGCCAGTTCTGCCACCGCCATGTCGCGGTGACGCAGCGCAATGATGCGGATGCCCTTGGCCAGGAACAGGGCGCGGATCTGGTCCAGATCCAGTTGTGCCGGTTGTTCGATGGCGTCCAGGTCAAGCAGGAACGCCTCGCTCTGCGAGGCGTCGATCTTGTTGCCGAAGCGTGCATCCAGCGCCGCTTCCAGCTGTGCACAGTCGGTCGTGCGCAGCATGACTGCCAGCAAGTCCAGGCTGGCAGATTTGATATCAAACAGGTTGGCCGCAGGGCTCATTGTATGGCTTCGCTACCGGATAGATTAAATTTATCAGTGCAGTGTAAAGCTTTGGCGTTGGGCTTTCAACGCATGGGCATGGCTTTCCGGTACTCAGCGTGCAAATCGTGGCTTGCTGTGGTGTTTTATCGCTTGCAACCGCATTGTAGCAATGCTGCAAAACCACCAGTTCATGTAATCATCATGTCATGTTGTGGCGGCATTCTGCTGCAAAAGCTGTTGCAAAAATAGATGCTTATCGCGCCAGGTAGTGCAGATCTGCTTGACATTGTTGCGGTGCAATATAAAATCCGAATTGCTGCAATGCAGCAACAGGACTAACCACGGTTTTGCTGCTGAGTTCTCTCATTCGAAAAGGATCATCTCCATGTTTACCAATGCACAAGAATTTTCCGCTTTCGGTCAGGCACAGTTCGACAAAGCCGTACGCCTGTCCTCCATCTTCCTGGCCAGCGCCGAGCGCCTGACCAACCTGCAACTGGAAATCGCCCGCAAAGTGCTGGCGTCCAACGCGGAAACCCTGAAGCAGCTGTCCAGCATCAAAGACCCGAAAGCGTTCGCCGAATTCCAAGCCGGCCTGGCCCAGCCCAGCCTGGACAAAGCCCTGAGCACCGCACGTGAAGTGTACGATGCCACGCTGGTAACCCAGACCGAGCTGACTTCCTTCGTGGAAGAGCAAGTTGCCGAAACCAACAAGCAAGTACTGGAAGCCATCGACCGTCTGGCTAAAACCGCCCCGGTGGGTTCCGAGCCGGCTGTTCAGGCCCTGAAAAACCTGGTGAGCACCAGCAGCGCGGCTTTCGAAAACGCTTCGAAGACCGCCAAGAAAGTGGGTTCCGAGTTCGCCGAAGCCAGCGTTGAAGCCGCAGAAACTTCCGCCAAAGCCGCCAGCGCTGCCGTAAGCCGCGCTCGCAAAGCTCCGGCTGCTCCGGCTGCTTGATGTACCAGCAGCGTGGCACTTGCCCGCTGCTGAAGCTAAAAGCCCCTGCTTGCAGGGGCTTTTTCTTTTGTTAGCGCACGGGTGGCGTGGTGACCGCAAGCGGGTTCCACTCCGCCAGCAGTTGCCTGGCAGGCTCGCTCAGCGTCAGGGCCGTTGCCAGCAGTTGGGCGAGCGTCAGGGCGTAATGGTCTTGTTGCTGCGGTGGCACACGGAACAGCGCCAGCAACGCGCCGGCATCTTGCGGTAGCGTTGTCAGCCCGTGATGGTGCAGGTATTGCCAGCACAATGCCTGCAGGCGTTCCGCCAGTTGCTGATGTTGTTGTAGCAGCGCGGCCCAGTCGGCTTGCTGGGCGGCACCGTGGCGCTGCAGCGTGTGTTGTATCAGCGCCGGGCTCGCCAGATAGAACAGGCTGTCGAACACGCGCTTGCAGAAGCCGGCAGCCCCCAGCGGGCCGCAATACAGCCAGGTTTGTGGCGTCCCGGTCAGGCTGTGCCATAGCGGATCACAGGCCGCGACAGCCGCAGGGCTACCGGCCAACAGCAGGCCGGGGTTGAGAGGGGAGTGGGGCCACAGCTGGCAGAGTTCCAGCCGGGTAATATCGGTGACGGGAGCTAAGGCGCTGGGCAGCGGGGCGCAATGAATGCGCCAGCCCTGCCAAAGGATGATGTCATCATCGCCGTCCGCGGCAATGTCCGGGTAACTGGATTGCAGGCGATGAATCAGGGCATCGCGTTCCGGACGGCAAGCTGGCATGGTGACGATTTAGCTGAGTTTCCATTCAAAGGTCTGCAGCCGCTTGATGAACCAACTCAGCGCCTGGCCTGGCTGCGCTTCTTTCCAAGCGTAGTGTAGCTGGACCGGTGTGCGCTTCTCTTCTACTTCCTTGATGACCAGGCGGCCGGCTGCAACATCATCGTGAATGCGGCATAGCGGTAGAAAACCTACCCCAAGTCCGGCACGCTGAACAGCGATTTTGTCTTCTACTGTGGCGACGGTCAGACGGCTTTGACCTTCTTGTATCGAAACGCTGCGTGGAGGCAGGCTGCGTGACGTGTCGGCGGCCACTGCCACGCGGTAGCGGCGGATCAGGTGCTGCGGGATGGGCTCTTCGGCGCTGGCCAGCGGGTGATCGGGCGACACGCAGAACACAAAGCGGGTTTTGCCCATACTGCGTGTCTGGAAGGCGTGCCCGCCCTGGCTGTTTTCGGTGGCACCAATTGCCAGGTCGGCACG
Organism: Vogesella sp.; assembly: GCF_046297735.1. Taxonomy (NCBI): domain Bacteria; kingdom Pseudomonadati; phylum Pseudomonadota; class Betaproteobacteria; order Neisseriales; family Chromobacteriaceae; genus Vogesella; species Vogesella sp. The sequence goes on along the minus strand of NZ_JBKBHK010000005.1, from coordinate 220,795 downwards.
GCCATCGACCAGCGCGTCCCAGGTGCCGCCAAACACTTCACGGCTGATGCGCAGTTCGGTGTCGGCGCCCAGTTGGTTGAACTCTTCCAGTAACTGCAGCACGTCGTCGAAAAACAGCAGGTCGGACATGGCAATGCGCAGCTCGCCTTCCCAGCCGGTGGCGTGCGTCTTGACGCGGCTTTCAATCATGGCGGCCGAATCCAGCAGCGAACGGCCTTCCTTCAGCAGCAGTTCGCCGGTGGAGGTTAGCCTGGCCTTGTGCCCGCTGCGGTCGAACAGCTGCACGTTGAGGTCTTGCTCCAGCTTTTGCACGCTGTAGGTGATGGCCGACGGGACGCGGTACAGCTCTTCGGCTGCGGCGGCAAAGCTACCACGGCGGTCGATGGCATCCAGCACCATCAAGGCATCGAGAGAAAGTTTCATCTTCAGAATATCTGAAAAAAAGAGTCAAAAAGTAACGCTATATCCGTACTGGTCACGACAATATACTGTGTTTGACCGTCTGTTGCAGCCCAAGTCACTGGTTTTGAAACGCATTGTGCGTTTTCCTGTGGCCCGGGTTCGGGCAGATTTTCTGAATTAGCGTTGCTGTCAGCCGGGCCCGGCACGTGCAGTCCATGCTATGCCCCCGTTCTAACCATAGAGGGAAAATGTCATGACTACCAAACTTGCCGTGGTGTACCACAGCGGCTACGGCCATACCGCCAAAGTAGCCGAGTTTGTGGCTGCCGGCGCGCGCGAGCACGCCGAGGTGTTGCTGCTCAACGCCGAAGAAGCCACCGCCCGTATCGACGAGCTGGCCGCTTGCGACGCCATCGTGTTCGGTGCCCCTACCTACATGGGCAGCGTATCGGCCCAGTTCAAGGCCTTCATGGATGCCAGCGCCAAGGTGTGGTACAGCCAGGGCTGGAAAGACAAGATCGCCGGCGGCTTTACCGTATCCAACAGCCCCAGCGGCGACAAGCTGAACACGCTGCAGCAGCTGTCGGTGTTTGCTGCCCAGCACGGCATGATCTGGGTTGGCACCGGCCTGATGCCGGGCGGTACCATCGGTAGCGAGATCAACCGTTACGGCAGCTCGCTGGGCCTGATGACCCGTACCGACAATGCACCGGCCGAGGTGACGCCGGATGCGGCCGACCTGGAAACTTCCCGCCTGTTCGGTGCCCGTCTGGCGCAGAAAGCGGCGCAGTTCAAACGCGGCGCCTGATGCGGCCAACCGTGGCGCAGGCAATAAAAAAGCCGGGTTACCCCGGCTTTTTTTGCGTCGGCAGCAGGCTTAGCCTTGCTTGGCGCGCTCGATGCCTTCGTTCAGTTCGCGGGTTGCGTCTTCCAGCGTGCCCCAGCCCTGGATCTTGACCCATTTGCCTTTTTCCAGGTCCTTGTAGTGCTCGAAGAAGTGCACCATCTGGTCGCGCAGCAGTTGCGGCAGGTCTTCCAGTTTCTGGATGTCCTTGTACATCGGGCACAGTTTTTCCACCGGTACGGCGATCAGCTTGGCATCCACGCCGCCGTCGTCTTCCATCTTGATCAGGCCCAGTGCGCGTACGCGGATCAGCACGCCCGGCGGCAGCGGGAACGGGGTGACCACCAGCACGTCAACCGGGTCGCCGTCGCCAGCGATGGTTTGCGGCACGAAACCGTAGTTGGCCGGGTAGAACATGGAAGTACCCATGAAGCGGTCTACGCACAGGGCGCCGGTTTCTTTGTCGAACTCGTATTTGATCGGGGCGCTGTTGGCGGAGATTTCGATCACGACGTTGATGTCGTTGGGCATGTCCTTGCCCGGGCTGATCAGGTCGATATTCATGCTCGGTATCCTTGTGTCGGTACGGTCAATGGGAAAAACCACGGGATTATACCAGCAGCGCCGGCAAGGTATAATCGCCACTATTGATGACCGCCATAAGCTTGCATGATGCTAGACAGACTGATCACCGAATTCGACCGTGGCCTGCGCACGCTGTTTGCGCCCGCCGTCAGCAGCCGCCCGCGACCGGACAAGGAAGTGGCCGAAGCCGAGCTGTCTGCCGCCGAAAAGCAGCACGCCATCGGCCTGATGCGCGTCAACCACTGTGGCGAGGTGTGCGCCCAGGCGCTGTACCAGGGCCAGGCGCTGACCGCGCGTAACCCGGCGGCGCGCGACGCGCTGCGTCATGCCGCCTTCGAGGAGGTTGAACACCTGGCCTGGACCGAGCAGCGCATCCGCGAGCTGGGCGGCCGCCCCAGCCTGCTGGGCCCGGTGTGGTATACCGGCTCGCTGGCCATCGGTGTGACCGCCGGTCTGCTGGGTGACAAGTGGAACCTGGGTTTTCTGGAAGAAACCGAAAAGCAGGTGGGTGCCCATCTGGACAGCCACCTGCAGCAGCTGCCGGAGCAGGACGCCAAAAGCCGCGCCATCGTGGCGCAGATGCGCGACGACGAGCTGAAGCACGCCGACATGGCGCACGACTTCGGCGCCGCGCCGCTGCCGCTGCCGGTGAAGGGGTTGATGAAGCTCACTGCCAAGGTGATGACGGCCACCAGCTACCGCGTGTAGTTGCCCTGGCTGCCACCGCAAAAAAAGCCCGCAATCGCGGGCTTTTTTGTTGCGGCCAACTATGCGGCTAACCTCACAGGTTGGCCGCACAGGCTTAGAAGAACACGAAGGTCAGCAGCACGAAGGTGGGAATCAGGAACAGGCAGGCCCAGCCGATGTAGGCAAAGAAGCTGGGCATGGCCACGCCGCGCTCTTCCACAATGGCTTTCACCATGAAGTTCGGCGCGTTACCGATATAGCTGTTGGCACCCATGAATACGGCGCCCATCGAAATGGCCAGCAAGGTGTTGGCGCCAGGGCCCATCAGCTGTTGGGCATCGCCGCCTGCCAGGTTGAAGAACACCAGGTAGGTCGGGGCATTGTCCAGGAAGCTCGACAGTACGCCGGTCAACCAGAAGTAAGCGGCGTTGACCGGGGCGCCATCCGGGGTGGTAACCATGGTCACCAGTTCGGCAAAGGCGCCGGCTTTGCCGGCCTTCAGCATGGCCAGTACCGGAATCATGGTGATGAAGATGGCGGCGAACAGCTTGGCTACTTCCAGCATCGGCCCCCAGTTGAAAGCGTTGGCCTGGCGGCAGCGGCCCGGCGTCAGCTTCAGCGACAGTACGGTTACCAGCAGCAGCAGGATGTCGCGCACCACGTTCTGCAACTCGATATCCAGGCCAGCGATGTACCAACTGATACCGGGCTTCCACAAGCCGGACAGCAGCACGGCGCCGACAATGCCGCCCAGCAGCGCGAAGTTCACCTTGCCTTCGATGCTGACGCGCGAGTCCGGCGTCGGGTCCGGCAGCGGCGGCAGGTCTTCTTCCTTGTGGTAGTAGTGACGGTCCAGCAAGTAGAACACCGTCAGCAGGATGGCACTGGCCAGCGCCATCGGGGCCAGCATGTGTACCATGGTCCAGCCAAAGCCCACGCCTTTCAGGAAGCCCAGAAACAGCGGCGGGTCGCCCAGCGGCGTCAGCGAGCCGCCGATATTGGCCACCAGGAAGATGAAGAACACGAACACGTGCGTCTTGTAGCGGCGGTTGTCGTTGGCGCGTAGCAGCGGGCGGATCAGCAGCATGGCGGCGCCGGTGGTGCCGGTAAAGCTGGCCAGCAAGGTGCCGACGCCCAGAAAACCGGTATTCAGCAGCGGCGAGCCGTGCAGGTTGCCGCGCAGGTAGATGCCGCCGGCCACGGTAAACAGCGACACCAGCAAGATGATGAACGGCACGTATTCCAGCACCAGGGTGTGGGCCATCTCGTAGGCCGTTGCGCCCAGGCCGTGGCTGGCGGCGAACGGCACGATGAACAACAGCGACCACATGGCAGCAATCTTGCCAAAGTGGTGGTGCCAGAGGTTGGCCGCCAACAGCGGTAACAAGGCGATGGACAGCAGCATGCCGGCAAACGGCAGTGCCCAGGCAATGGCCAGCTCGCCGCCGTTGATGCTGGCCTGCGCAAGCGCAGGCAGCAACAGCAGGGCGCCGGCCAGCAAGTGCGGCAGACGGGAGAGGTTCATGGTGAATCCTGTGTTGTCGGTGACGCTGCCCGTTCCGGCGCCGGATGCGTCGTCCTTTATGGTTTGCTCTGTCAGGGGTAACCGGAAGCGCGGCAGTTTACCAGCATCTGCCGCTAGCAGGGCTATCGGGGCTTTCCCCTTGCTGTTGCAGAATGTAAACAGCTGATATGCCAAGCGAAACGGCACCGCATGCAAATGCGGTGCCGTGTGGCGGGCGGTAGGGATGGTCAGGCTGGCAGCGCGCTGGCCTGGGTGCCAGCCAGCAAGGTGGCCCAGCCGGGGTCGGCGGCGCTGCCGTCTTTCAGTGCCACGCCGCTGCCCTGTTGCAAGGCAGCGCGGATCAGCCACGCCAGCTTGAAGGCGGCCAGCGGGTAGGGCAGGCCGGCCGGGCGCACATTGGAGATGCAGTTGCGTTCCGAGTCCATGCGGCCAACCTTGGGCGCGCTGGTGAGGTAGACGCCCAGGCTGTCCGGCGAGCTCAGGCCCGGGCGTTCGCCGATCAGCATCACCACCAGCCGGGCATGTAGGCACTCGCCGGCTTCGTCGGCCAGCGCCACGCGGGCCTGGCTGGCGATGACGACCGGGCCGACGCTGAGTCCGGCGTCGGCCAGATAAGGCAGCGTGGCCGCCAGCAGCGGCGCGGCGTGGCTGGCGGTGGCCAGCGACGACAGGCCGTCGCCGACCACGAACAGCACATCGCAGCCGTCCGATTGCTGTGCCAGCAGCTGCGTGCGGCTGTCGGGGTGCAGCCGGCGGCCGAGGTCGGGGCGCTGCAGGTATTGCGCCCGGTTGGCCGCTGCTGATTGCACCTGCAGCACGCCGTGGCCGGCCTGTTGCAGCGTGGCGGCCAGCGCGTCGCCATCCAGCGGGGTGTGTACCGCGTCGCGCGCTTGCGCGTGCGCCAAGGCAAAGCGCAGCGTTTCGCGGGTGGGCAGGCTGGCGCCGGCACGGCCTAGCGCGATGCGCGCCACCGTGTGCTGGCCCAGCGCCTGCCAGCTGTCTTCGGTAATGGTGTCGGGGTTGGCCGCCGGGCCGGGGAAAGGGATCACGCTCATGCGACGGTCTCCATCAGGCCCAGTAGTGGTGGTTGCTGCCCGTGCGCCTGCAGACGGCCGCCGCGGGTAATGGCCATCGTTTCCAGCCAGTCTTCGAATTCCGGTGCCCGTTTCAGCCCCAGCAGCTCGCGCAGATACAGCGCGTCGTGGAACGAGGTGCTTTGGTAGCCCAGCATGATGTCGTCGGCGCCGGGCACGCCGATGATGAAGTGGATGCCGGCGGTGCCCAGCAGCGTCAGCAGGGTATCCATATCGTCCTGGTCGGCTTCGGCGTGGTTGGTGTAGCAGATGTCGCAGCCCATCGGCAGCCCCAGCAGCTTGCCGCAGAAGTGGTCTTCCAACCCGGCGCGGATGATCTGCTTGCCGTCGTACAGGTACTCCGGCCCGATAAAGCCCACCACGGTGTTGACCAGCAGCGGGCTGAAGTGGCGTGCCACGGCGTAGGCGCGGGCCTCGCAGGTTTGCTGGTCTGCACCCCAGTGCGCGCCGGCCGACAGCGCGCTGCCCTGGCCGGTTTCGAAGTACATCACGTTGTCGCCCACCGTACCGCGCTGCAGGCTGCGGGCGGCGTCGTGGGCTTCTTGCAGCACGGCCAGGTTGATGCCGAAGCCGCTGTTGGCGCGTTCGGTGCCGGCTACCGACTGGAACACCAGGTCTACCGGTGCGCCGCGGCCTATCAGTTCCAGTGTGGTGGTGACGTGGGTCAGCACGCAGCTTTGGGTAGGGATGGCGTAACGCAGGCGCACCTCGTCCATCATCGCCAGCATGGTGTGGATGGCCTCCGGGCTGTCGGTGGCCGGGTTGATGCCGATTACCGCGTCGCCGGCGCCGTACAGCAGGCCGTCCAGCATGGCGGCGGCAATGCCGCGCGCGTCGTCGGTGGGGTGGTTGGGCTGCAAGCGTACGCCCATGTGGCCGGGCAGGCCCTGGGTATTGCGGAAGGCGGTCACCACACGGCACTTGCGCGCCACCAGGATCAGGTCCTGATTGCGCATCAGCTTGCTGACGGCGGCCACCATTTCCGGGGTGAGCCCGGGCGCCAGGGCGGCCAAGGTGGCAGGGTTGGCCGCATCGGACAGCAACCAGTCGCGAAAGCCGCCCACGGTGAGGTGGGCCACCGTGGCAAAGGCGGTGGCATCGTGGCTGTCGATGATCAGCCGGGTGACCTCGTCTTCCTCGTACGGGATGATGGCGTGCTGCAGAAAGTCGCGCAGCGGTACGTCCGCCAGGCAGTAGCGCGCTGCCACGCGCTCTTCGGCGCTGGCAGCGGCCACGCCGGCCAGCAGGTCGCCGGAGCGTAGCGGCGAGGCGCGGGCGAGCAGGGTTTTGAGATCGGCAAACGGGTAACGGCGCGGGCCGATGGTGATCTGGTACATGCTGCTTCAGGGCCGGCGTCGCCGGCCCTGCCTCCACGGGGTATCAGGATGCTTCGGTAGCCAAGGTCGGTTTCACGTCGGCGCCGGCGGCCTCGCCGTGCAGTAGCGCGTCGTGCGCGGCGGCGGCACGCTGGCGGTGGGTGGCCAGGTAGTAGGCAAAGCCGGCGACCAGGATGGCGAGGAACAGGCCGGTCAGCATGGTGTTGTAGTACACCAGCGCCGCCAAGCACACCAGGGCGCAGCCCAGTGCAATGGCAGGCAGTAGTGGGAATAGCGGTGCGGTATAGGGGCGCGCCAGGCCTGGCTCGCTGCGGCGCAGCTTGAACAGCGACAGCATGGACACGATGTACATCACGATGGCACCGAACACCGACAGCGTGACGATATTGGCGGTCAGCGGCAGGCCGCCGATCTGGATGAAGCTATCGCTGAAGATAGCCGCGATACCGATCACGCCGCCGGCCAGGATGGCGCGGTGCGGGGTCTTGAAGCGCGGGTGCACGACGGCCAGCGCCGGCGGCAGGTAGCCGGCACGGGCCAGCGCAAAGATCTGGCGCGAGTAGCCCATGATGATGCCGTGGAAGCTGGCGATCAGACCAAACAGGCCCAGCCATACCAGCATATGCAGCCAGCCGCTGTCACCGCCCACAATCACCTTCATTGCCTGCGGCAGCGGGTCGTTGATATTCGACAGCGTGCGCCAGTCGCCCACGCCGCCGGCCATGATCATCACCCCCAGCGCCAGCGCTACCAGCGTCAGGATGCCGGCAATATAAGCGCGCGGGATGGTGCGCACCGGGTCGCGCGCCTCTTCGGCGGCCATGGCGGCACCTTCGATCGCCAGAAAGAACCAGATGGCAAACGGGATGGCAGCAAAGATACCCCCAATGGCAGCCATGCTGAAGGCATCGTTGCCGGCCCAGCCGTGGGCAGTGAAATTGGCCCAGTCAAAGCCCGGCGCCACCACGCCCATGAATACCAGCAATTCAAAAATGGCCACCAGCGTCACGCACAGCTCGAAGGTGGCAGCAATGCTCACCCCTACAATGTTCAGCGTCATGAACACCAGATAAGCGCCGCAGGCGGTCCATTTTGGGTCCAGCGCCGGAAACTGCACATTCAGGTACGCCCCGATCGCCAGCGCAATAGCCGGCGGTGCAAACACGAACTCGCACAGCGTGGCAAAACCGGCCACAAAGCCACCCACCGGGCCAAAGGCACGCCGGGCGTAGGCAAACGGGCCGCCGGCGTGCGGGATGGCGGTGGTGAGTTCGGTAAAGCTGAAAATGAACGCGGTATACATCAGTGCCACGAATAGCGTGGTCACCAGAAAGCCCAGCGTGCCCGCCTGCGCCCAGCCATAACTCCAGCCGAAGTATTCGCCCGAGATCACCAGCCCGACGGCGATGCCCCAGAGCTGCCAGCCGCCCAGCTTGCGTGCCAGGCCATGGTTGCTTGTACTCATTGTGATGGCTCCATGCTTGTTTTGCTCCCTGCCTGCAGCACCCGCTGTCAGGCCCTGGCAACCATGGTAGGAAGCGGCTGTCGGCGGCCGGTATCGCAAAACGGAAATTGCACGCCGCACCGGCGCGGCGCAGGCCATGATTTGCCGCGCTGCAGCAAATGCCGTGCCGATGCCATGCACTGCGATGGTGCGCTGCGTGTCAGCAGGCACGGCAAGGCGCACCCGGCTTGCGCAACCGGCGGCCAACGCGTGCACAAGGCTGGCGAATTTGCCGGTTTTGGATAGCCAATGTCATGCCGGGCCGCTGGTGTGGCTTTTGCTTGCTTGGCGTGTGGTTTTTGGCGAACGGAGGACGCCATGCACGCATTGACCGGCATGGCCAGCATGCAGCTGACCACCCGCATGGCCGAAGACGCGGCCGATCACGCCGCCTTTATTACCGGCTGGCAGCAGCACTACGCGCAGCTATCCTGCGGGCGCTACCAGGGGCGGCTCGATGAGCTATGCCTGCCGCGCCTACAGGTTTTCCGCGAGTTCTCGTCCTGTGAAACCTGGCAGCACTGCCAAGCCTGGCCGGACGCCGTGTGGTTCGGCATTCCGCGCCCGGGCGCCGGTGGCCAGTTACGCTACTGTGGCCGCAGCGTACCGGCCTACACCGTGTTGCTGTCTCCCGGAGGTAGCGACTTCACGCTGCGTACCCCGCCGGGTTTCCTGATTTACGGCATGGTGCTGCCGCTGGCGCTGCTGGACCTGCACGCCCAGCTGCTTACCGGCAGCCATGCGCCGGCAAGCTGGCGGCACCGCGGCATGCTGACGCTGCCCGCTACCGCCTACGCCCAGCTGTGTCAGACGCTGGACAGCATCCTGGATACTCCCGCTGCCAGCGCTGCGCCGTCGCGGCTGGCGCAGGCCAGCATTACCGCGCTGATACAGGCGCTGTTGCAGGCACAAGGCATTGACGGGCTGTGCCGCAGCAGTATCCAGCAGCGCCATCTGGCCTGGGTGGAGGCGGCCTGTGCGCTGGCGGCCAGCCCGGCCGATGTGCTGCCAACGGTGGACGAGCTGTGCGCCCGCCTGCACGTTACCCGGCGCACGCTGCAAAACGGTTTTCAGGAAGTGGTGGCCACCAGCCCCTTGCAATGGCTGCGTGCGCTGCGCCTGCACCACGTGCGTCAGGCCTTGCGTACTACGCCCGCTGACGACACCCCCATCAACGACCTGGCCGCAGCTTGGGGCTTTGTTAGCCCCAGCCATTTCAGCTACGACTACCGCCGCCAGTTTGGCGAAACGCCCAGCCAGACACGGCAACTGAGCCGGCTGTAAATCTGGCAGCCGGCAGGGTTTACGACGGTGCCCCGCCGATCTGGATAACACAGGTCAGGCCGGGTGGTGCCAAGTTGCTCCGGTGGTAGGGCCACCACTTAGATGCTGCTGCTAGCGTCTACCATAAAGCTCTGGCCGTTTTGGCTGCACGAGGCCAGCAAACTGATTAACCGGGTTGGCCGCACGCGCTCTGCGGCACCCGCAACAACAAAGCCCCGTACTCGCGTACGGGGCTTTGTTGTTGCGGGTGCCGGGCAAGACTTAAAGTAGCTTGCTGATGTCTTTCGCGTCCCAGTGCGGGAAGTGCTTGCGCACCAGCGCGTTGAACTCGATCTCGAACGCGCGCAGGCGGGCGAGGTCGCTCTGGTCCTGGCTGGCGCTGTCGATCTGTGCTTCGCCGCGGATCATGCCGGCGCCGGAGGTAGCGTTGGAGAGGCGGTCGATCACGATCAGGCTGCCGGTCGCGCGGCACTGGCTGTAGGCGTCGAACACCACCGGGGCAGTGAAGGCGATGCGCACCAGGCCGATTTCGTTCAGCTGCAGCTTTTCGGCTTCGAAGGCGTCCAGGGTGTTGACGTCCACGCGGTGCACGATGCGTTCCACACGGCCGGTAACGGTTTTGCCGGCCAGCTTGAACAGGTAGTCCTTACCCACCGCCAGCGGGGTTTCATCCATCCACACCAGGTGGGCTTCCACCGCCTGGCTCACCAGCGGGCGGGCTTCGTCGGCGCGCACGATCATGTCGCCGCGCGAGATATCGATCTCGTCGGCCAGCGTCAGGGTGATGGCCTGGCCGCTGCGGGCGATGTCGAGATTGCCTTCGTACACCACCACGTTTTCCACGGTGCTTTCCTTACCGGACGGCAGCGCCACGATACGGTCGCCGGGGCGGATTTCACCGCTGGCCACGGTGCCGCAGAAGCCGCGGAAGTCGAGGTTGGGGCGGTTCACGTACTGCACCGGCAGGCGGAAAGCGCTCTGGGCCACGTCGTGGTCGACTTCCACGCTATCGAGGATGCCCATCAGCGTCTGGCCGTCGTACCACGGCGTACGCTCGCTGGCGCTGACCACGTTGTCGCCGCGCAGGGCACTGATCGGCACGAAGCGGATGTCGGCAATACCCAGGTTGGCCGCAAAAGCCAGGTATTCGTCGCGGATGCGGTTGAACACGGCCTGGTCGAAGTCCAGCAGATCCATCTTGTTGATGGCCACCACCACGTGCTTGATGCCCAGCAGACTGACGATGTAGCTGTGGCGGCGGGTCTGCGTTTGCACGCCGTAGCGGGCGTCGATCAGGATCACCGCCAGGTTGCAGGTGGAGGCACCGGTGGCCATGTTGCGGGTGTACTGCTCGTGGCCCGGGCAGTCGGCAATGATGAACTTGCGACGGTCGGTACTGAAGTAGCGGTAGGCCACGTCGATGGTAATGCCTTGCTCGCGCTCGGCTTGCAGGCCGTCTACCAGCAGCGCGAGGTCGATCTCCTCGTCGGTGGTGTTGTACTTTTTCGAGTCGCGCTGGATGGCGGCCAGCTGGTCTTCGAAGATCAGCTTGGAGTCATGCAGCAGGCGGCCGATCAGCGTGGACTTGCCGTCGTCCACGTTGCCACAGGTGATGAAGCGCAGCAGGTCCTTGTTTTCGTGCTGCTTCAGGTAGGCCAGGATGTCGCTGGCGATCAGGTCGGATTGGTGTGCCATGAGCGTATGCCTTGCATCAGCTAGGTTGGCCGCATGCGGCCAACCTCAGGATATTCAGTAGGAAGAAGCGGGGCTTAGAAGTAGCCTTCCATCTTCTTTTTCTCCATCGAGCCGGCCGAGTCGTGGTCGATCACGCGGCCCTGGCGTTCGGAGGTCTTGGTCAGCAGCATTTCCTGAATCACATCGGCCAGGGTGCCAGCTTCCGATTCCACCGCGCCGGTCAGCGGGTAACAGCCCAGCGTGCGGAAGCGCACTTTCTTGTGCTGGATACGCGCTTTTTCTTCTTCGCTCAGGTACTGCAGGATACGCTCGTCGTCGATCATGATCAGCGTGCCGTCACGCTCGATCACCGGGCGTTCGGCGGCGAAGTACAGCGGCACGATCTCGATGTTTTCCAGCAGGATGTACTGCCAGATGTCTAGTTCGGTCCAGTTGGACAGCGGGAACACACGGATGCTTTCGCCTTTGTTGATCTTGGCGTTGTAGATGTTCCACAGCTCCGGGCGCTGGCTTTTCGGGTCCCAGCGGTGGTTCTTGTCGCGGAACGAGTACACGCGCTCCTTGGCGCGCGATTTTTCCTCGTCGCGGCGGGCGCCACCAAAGGCGGCGTCGAACTTGTACTTGTTCAGTGCTTGCTTTAGTGCCTCGGTTTTCATCACGTCGGTGTGCTTGGCACTACCGGCGGTAAACGGATTGATGCCGGCTTCCACACCTTCCTGGTTGGTGTGCACGATCAGGTCCCAGCCGTATTCGCGGGCCTGCTTGTCGCGCAGCGCGATCATTTCCTTGAACTTCCAGGTGGTGTCCACGTGCATCAGCGGGAACGGCGGGCGGCCGGGGGCGAAGGCCTTCTCGGCCAGGCGCAGCATCACGGCAGAATCCTTGCCGATGGAGTACAGCATCACCGGGTTGTCGAACTCGGCGGCGACTTCACGGATGATGTGGATGGACTCGGCTTCAAGTTGCTTGAGGTGAGTCAGCCTCTCCTGACTGATATTCATCTTTGCGCTCAATTCTCTGGCTGTTGGCATCGCGGCACCCGGGCAGGCGCCGTGCCGGACTTTCCGGGCACCGCCAATGTACCGGAGAGGGGCGGTTCCCTGAAAGAATGAATATATATATCTATATGCTATATATGGCGCGCTTTGGTGCTAAAGCGGGAATATAGCGCGTTCTATGCATGTGCTTTTTATCGATTTAGAACGGCTACTACTTAAAGAACTATGACTAGAATGAAAGCTACAACAGTCGTACGCGTTCAACATATAACGATGGCAGGTAAAAATGAGCGACAAGCCCCTGATTGTAGTGATCGACGATGACGTACTGACCGGCGAGATGATTAGCGACGGTTTCGAAGACCAGTACCGTGTGCAGTGCTTCAGCAACCCTGTGCAGGCCTTGGCCGAGGTGGGCGGCTTGCAGCCGGCGCTGATCTTGCTGGATATCAACATGCCGCAAATGAACGGCTACGAGGTTTGCCGACGCTTGAAGGACGACTTCGAAACCAGCGATATCCCGGTAGTGTTCCTGTCCGGCTTGACCTCGCTGGAGGATCGCATGGCGGCTTACGACGCTGGCGGCGAGGATTTCACCTCCAAACCCTTGAATCTGAGCGTGGTGTCATCGCGCGTTGATGCACTGTTTCGTCGGCAGCGTGAAAAAGCCGCCCTGGCCAACCAGGCCAGCTACGCCACGGCAACGGCCATGACGGCGATGAGCAATGCGGCCGAACTGGGCTTGGTGGTAGATTTTTCGCGCCGCGCCATGGCCTGCGGTACGCTGGCACAGCTAGCGCAGGTGTTGCTGGATACGCTGTCCGGCTTCGGTGTAAACGGCGCCGTAGCACTGTGGATGACCGGCCAACGTTACGAGCGCAGCCAGGAAGGCGAGGTGAGCGAGATGGAGCGCGGGGTGCTGCAGCTGATCGCCGACTGCGGCCGCCTTGCCAGCCTGGGCAAGCGCGTGGCGTTCAATTTTGAGGGTATCACGCTATTGATTCGCGATCTGCCGGTAGACGATCACGACCGCGCCGGCCGCTTGCGCGATCATTTTGCGGTGCTGACCGAACTGGTGTCCGAGCGGCTGAAAATACTGGCCCTGCAACAGCGCGTTCATCAACGCGAAGCACAGCTGCATACCTTGCTGCAAAGCGTACGCGATGGTGTTGCTGCGCTCGATACCCAACGACGCGAAGATCGGGTCGCCGCCAGTACCTATCTGGAAACTTCGCTTAGCCGGGTGGAGCGCAGCCTGATGCACCTGGGGCTGACCGAGATGCAGGAAGAACAATTGATGGCGGTACTGCGAGAAACCAGCTACCAGCTGCTGGATCTTTATCGTGGTGATGCCCGAGGTGTGGACGCGTTGAAGCAGGCTTTGGCCTCGCTCCCCGATCTGTAGCCATTACCGTGCCAGAGTCGGGGCGTCATGCTGTAGCGCCTAGCTCAGACAGGAAGTGTCATGTCCATTCGTCATCGCTTGCTGTGGTGGTTCTTGCTGGGCAGCCTGTTGCCCATTGTGCTGATTGTGTACTTTGCCTATCACCAGGCTTATCAGGCAATGCAGCAAACACTGTTTCATCAGGTGCAGTCGCTGGCAGATGACCGTGTGCGCGAGCTGGCCAGCTGGAAAAGCGGCCAGCAGGATCACGTCCGGGTGCTGGCGGCCAACCCGGCGGTACAGCAGTGTGCCCGCCAGCTGGGGCGGGTGATGCGTGATGCAGGCCCGTTGTCGGCCGAGTACCGTCGTCAGCGCGATGTCTGCCGCTCCACGCTGGATTTTTCGGTGCTGGATGGCCTGGATGATGTGCTGTTGGCCGACCGGGACGGTCGTATTGTCTACACGCTGCGCCAGCGTCTGGATTTTGGTGCCTGGTTATTCGAGGGCGAGCTTGGCGGCACCCGCCTGGCCAAAGAGGCGCGCCACGCCGCGCAGCGCCCGGGTACCTACTTTGTGCCGCATCACTATTACCCGCCTGCTCGACGAGAAACCGCATTCTGGCTGTCGGCCATCGTGGTGGACGGCAGCGTGGCCGGCTACTTCATCATCAGTCTCAGTGCCGAGTCGCTGAATCGCATCCTCAATAGTGATGTTGGTTTGGGCCGTACCGGCGAAGTGCTACTGGCACGACGCGAGGCCGACGGTCGCGCCCTGGTGCTCGGGCCGCTGCGTCAGCAGCCGCAAGCGGCATTCCGGCTACGGCTGAAAGCTGACGAGGCTCGTCTCGACCCGGTTTTTGATGCGCTGCGTGGCCGGCGTGGGGCCGGCCTGCGCCATGATTACCGCGGTGAACCGGTATTGGCCGCCTGGGAGCCGGTACCCGGCTTGGGCTGGGGCCTGGTGGTGAAGATAGATCAGCAAGAAGCGATGCAGCCGCTGCGACAATTGCAGCAGCAGATATTCTTGCTGATGCTCGCGGCTGCGGCAGGCGTGCTGCTATTGGGTTGGTGGCTGACCAAGCGGCTACTGCAACCGTTGCATACCCTGCTGCAGGTGAGTACCCGGCTCGGTAACGGCGACATTGGCGTGCGGGTGGCCAATACGGGCGATGATGAAATCGGTCGCCTGGGGCACAGCTTCAACCTGATGGCCGAGCAGATCGGCGAGGCGCAAAAGCGGCTATGGCAATATGCTTGTGAGCTGGAAGCCAAAGTGGCCGAGCATACCGGCCAGTTACTGCAGCGCCAGCAGCAGCTAGAAGACGCCGAACAAATGGCCCGGCTGGGTTACTACATCGTCGATCATCTTGGTGGCACCGTGTCCTGGTCGCGCCAGTTGTCGGCACTACTGGCCTATCCGGAGGCATTTGGTGCCAGTGAGGCCTTGTTCCGCGCACGGGTGCATCCGGAGGATTTGGCCCGCGTGCTGGCGGTATACGAAGACGACCACGTCGGGCAGTACCGCGTCAACTATCGGCTGTTGTTTGGCGACCAAGTGAAATACGTGCAGGAAATGGGCCGCCATGACTGGCAGCCCGATGGTGCCCTGAGCCGGCGCATGGCGGTGATCCAGGATGTGTCGCACTACGTATCCATCCTCGAAGAAAAAACAGCGACTTTGCAGGCACTGGAGCAAGAGCGGCTGGCGCGCGCCGAGCTGGCTGCCAGCCATGCAGAAGCGAAAGCGCAGGCCATTCTGGCTGCCATCGAAGACGGCATCATCGGGCTGAGCACCAGCGGCAGTATCGTATTTTGTAACCGTGCTGCAGCCAGCTTGCTGGCACTGGATGTTTCGGCGCTGGAAGGGCAGTTGCTGGAGCAGGTATTGCACCACAGCGGCCCGGATGGGCGCGCATATCAGGAACCCGGCCCCTTGTTGCAGGCGCTGCTATTGCGGCAGTCTTGCGCCAGCCAGTGGGAGCTGTTCGGTAGCCGGCAGCGTGCCAGTTTTCCGGTGGTATATCAGCTGAACCTGCTGCCGGAAGGGCATGGCGACCTGGCCGCGGTGCTGTACTTCCGCGATATCAGCGCCCAGCGCGCCAGCGAGGCGCGGCTGGAGCAGATGTCGCGTGCGGTCACGCAAAGCCCGGCCGGAGTGCTGATTACCGATATCAATGGCGTCATCGAATACGTCAACCCCCGTTTACTGGCCATGACCGGCTATAGCGAGGCAGAGATTCTGGGGCAAACGCCACAATTATTCCGCTCCGGGCTTACCAGCAAGGATACCTATAAAGGCTTGTGGCAGTCGCTACGCAACGGTATCAGCTGGCACGGCGAAATGCTGAATCAGCGCAAGGACGGCTCCCCGCTATGGGTGATGCAGATGATCTCGCCGATGCGCGATAGCGCCGGTCGGCTGACCCACTTTGTCAGCGTGCAGGAAGACATTAGCGAACAGAAAGCGCTGGCGCAGCAGATGGAGGCCGCCAAGTTGGCCGCTGAGGCTGCCGCAGCGACCAAAAGCGCGTTTCTGGCCAATATGAGCCACGAAATCCGTACCCCGATGAACGCCATCATCGGCATGGCGGACCTGGCCTTGCGCGATGCGTTGCCGGAACGTACGCGGCAGTTCCTGCAAAAGGTACTATCGTCCGCGCGCGGCCTGCTGGACATCATCAACGACATTCTGGACTTCTCCAAGATCGAGTCCGGCCACCTGCAAGTGGAGCAAACCCGCTTCGAGCTGGACAGCGTACTGGGCTCGCTGGCCGACATGCTGTCGATGCGGGTGGAAGGCAAGCCGCTGGAGCTGGTGTTCGACGTGGCACCACAGGTACCGCCTGTGCTGGTGGGCGATCCGCTGCGGCTGGGACAGGTACTGCTTAACCTGCTAGGTAACGCACTGAAGTTCACTCGTGAAGGCGAAATCGTGCTCAGTATCCAGCCGCACGCTGATGGCTGGCAGTTTAGCGTGCACGATAGTGGCATCGGGATGAGCGACGAGCAGGTGGGCAAACTGTTTCAGCCCTTTAGCCAGGCGGATGTGTCCACCCAGCGCCGTTTTGGCGGTACCGGGCTGGGCCTGGTGATTTCCAGTGAGCTGGTAAGGTTGATGGGCGGGCGCGGTATCGAGGTGGTATCGCAGCCTGGGGTGGGGAGCAGCTTCAGTTTCGTGTTGCCCTTACTGGCAACAGATACCGTTGTCCACTGGCCTGGCAGCCGTTTGGCTGCCGTTTACCTTTACGGCTTGCGGCCCAGCCAGGCACGCGTTGTACAGCAGCAATTGGCAGCACTGGCCATTCCTTGTCACTCCTTGGTTGGCGTGGAGGCCACCCTGCCAGCGCTGATGCAGCCGGAAGCGCCGGTATTGTGGTTGATCGATAGTGACCATTCTGGCTGGGCCAACGTTTTTCAGGACGTCAGCTGGCCCGCCGGTGCGCAGTGCGTGTTGCTCAGCCGGCGGCATCTCAGTGGTCAAGAGATGACACGCATGCGTCCCGATGGCATGCCTCTGGCTGGGGTATGGACCAAACCCTTGACCCCGTTGCGTTTGCGTCAGGGGGTGCACAGGTTGCTGGAGGGCGCGCTTGCATCGCCGGAACATGCCGCCAAGGCTATCGATCAGGTACTGGCTGGTTGCAGGGTGATGGTCGTGGACGACGTTGCGCTCAATCAGGAAGTGGCTGGCGCCTACCTGCAGGATGCCGGCGCCGAGGTGCGCTACGCTGCCAACGGCGAGGAGGCACTGCACCTGCTGGCCAGCTATCGCCCCGACGTCATCTTGATGGATTGCCACATGCCGGTAATGGATGGTTTTACCGCTACCACCCATATTCGCGCCAACCCGGACTGGGCGACCATCCCGGTGGTGGCGCTGACGGCCAATGCACTGGCGGGCAGCCGCGAAGAAGCACTGGCCGCCGGTATGGATGATTACGTCAGCAAACCGATCGACCCTGACAAACTGTTTGCCGTGCTGGCGCAGCTGGGTATCACTGCGCTCAAATCGGTGTCTGCCACCAGTAGCCAGCCCTCTTTGCCGGTGTCGTCTGATGCGGCCAACCTCCAGGCTGGCTCTTGGGATCGGCTTGTTGCCTTGGGCGTGGTGGTGGATGAAGGCGTGGCGCGTGCCATGCACAAGCGCAAGGTCTATCTGAAGTGGTTGCGTCTGTTTGCCAGCAGTCAGGCCACATTTGGCGACGAAGCTGCGGTGGCATTGCAGCAGGGCGATATTGCCCGGGTGCAGTTGCTGGCACATACACTGAAAGGCGCTGCCAGCAATGTCAGCGCCGAAGCGGTACGCCAGCAGGCAGAGCAACTGGAAAGCCTGGTCAGGCAAGGCGCAACGGTTGCAGAGATGGCGGCGGCGCTGGCGGCGACGGTCGAGGCATTGCAGCCGGTACGCAACGCGATTGCGGCGTTACCAGACGCATAATGCGCTGTGGAAGCTGAAAACAAAAAAGCCACCTTGCGGTGGCTTTTTTGTCGAATCCTGGCGTCCCCACGGGGATTCGAACCCCGGTTATCGCCGTGAAAGGGCGGTGTCCTAGGCCTCTAGACGATGGGGACAGATTGTGGCGCACCCGGAGCGATTCGAACGCCCGACCCTTTGGTTCGTAGCCAAATACTCTATCCAACTGAGCTACGGGTGCGCTGGCGTCCCCACGGGGATTCGAACCCCGGTTATCGCCGTGAAAGGGCGGTGTCCTAGGCCTCTAGACGATGGGGACAGATTGTGGCGCACCCGGAGCGATTCGAACGCCCGACCCTTTGGTTCGTAGCCAAATACTCTATCCAACTGAGCTACGGGTGCGCTGTTCTCGTTTGACTGTTGTCTTGCGAGAGATGCGAACTATACGGATGGACGCTTTGAGTGTCAACACCTTTTTGTAAAAATCTGGCAGTATTTTGCAGGTTGGCGACAGCGAGTCGCCGAATTGACACAAAACCTACTACAAAAACAGGAGCTTGCATGGCTTTCGACGATCGCTTCCGTATTAGCAGTCACGCGGTGATTTTGAACGCGCAAGGCGAGGTACTGCTATTGCAGGCCAGTTACGGCAAGCAGGCCTGGGGTTTGCCGGGGGGCGCGCTGGAGCCTGGGGAGACCATTCACCAGGCGCTGCAGCGCGAGTGCCTAGAAGAGCTGGGCGTTGCCGTGCAGATAGATTGCCTGACCGGGGTCTACTATCACGCAGCGTACGAATCGCAGGCCTGCATCTTTCGTTGTCGTTTGCCGGCGGGGGCCGGCTTGACGCTGAGCGACGAACATCTGGCCTGGCGTTACTCGCCGCTGCATGACTTGTCGCCAGTGCAACGGCAGCGGGTGGCCGACTGTCTGGCGTTTGACGGCGTGGTGCGCAGCGCGGCCTTCTAATGACCTTGTAAAAGCATGGCGGCCAACCTCGTTGCCGGGGTTGGCCGCCTTGATGTGGTGCGGTATGCCTATAGTGGCAGGTGCGGTGTCAGCTGGTTGATCTGGTGCAGCGCCTTGCGGAAACGGGCGTGCGCGCGCGAGACGGTAGACTGGCTGATATCCAGCTGCCGCGATGCGGCGTAACCGGTCATGCCGTCGATCTCGATGAGCCATACGGCTTCACGGGACTTTTTCTTCAGGCCGATCAGATTGGCGATGTGGTTGAAGTGTTCCAGTCGCATGATGGTTTCTCCTGCAGGTGGGTTGCGGTGGGGCAAACCTGAATTCAGCATAGACCCATGCAGGAAAAATGCACCTGTTTATTGTGGCCGTACCGCCCGTGTGCGTTGCGGCCAACCGCGGTCAGAAACGGCGGCCCAGGTGTGCCTTGTGCATGATGGTGGACGCGATCTCTTCAATCGACTTGTGCGTGGTGCTGATGAACGGCACTGAATGGTGGCGGAACATCGATTCCGCTTCGTTCACCTCGCGGCGGCAGTTGTCCATGCTGGCGTAGCGCGAGTCCGGGCGTCGCTCCGAGCGGATGAAGTGCAGGCGGTTCGGATCGATGGTGAGGCCGAAGATCTTGTTCTTGAACGGCAGCAGCATCTTGGGCAGGGTCGGGCTGCTGAGGTCTTCCGGCGTCAGCGGGTAGTTAGCCGCCTTGATGCCGTATTGCAGCGCCAGGTACAGGCAGGTAGGGGTTTTGCCCGAGCGCGACACGCCCACCAGGATCACGTCGGCCTCGTCCAGGTCTTTCAGCTTCACGCCGTCGTCGTGGTTCAGCGAGTAGTTCACCGCTTCGATACGATGGTCGTATTTCTCTTCATTGGACATGCCGTGGGCCTTGCCCACTTCCAGGGTGGCTTTTTCGCCCAGCTCTTTTTCCAGCTCGCCGATAAAGGTTTCGAAGAAGTCGATCACCAGCGCGCTGTTGATGTTGAGGGCGGCGCGCACGTCCGCCTTGATGATACTGGTGAAGACCAGTGGTTTCTCGTGGTCTTCCTGCGCCACTTCGTCGATACGACGCGCCAGTTCCTGCGCTTTTTCCACGGTATCGATGAACGGGACGGTTTCGCGTTTGAATTCTTCGGTATCGAACTGGGTCAGCAGGGTGTTACCCAGCGACTCGGCGGTAATGCCGGTGCGGTCGGAAACGAAGAAGGCGGAGCGGCGGTGCGGCATGGCAGGTCCTGTAATGCGGGTTGTTGGGCTGTCAGCAGTCTGTGCCGTTTTAGCGGCGACGGCAAGCAGCCAGATCAATACCGTGCCTGTAGCGCTGGCCGGCATTGTAGTGCCGCTATTACATTTCTTCCTTGGAAGTCATGGGGATACACAATATTTTTTATCCAGTGTGCTGATAATTCAGGGAAAGCCCTGTGTTGTGCGATGCAAAAGTAACTACGCAAAGCGGGTCTTGTTCGGCTAGAATGCGGGCTTCCCTATCGTCCAATCCAACACAGGAAGTGAAGTGATGGCAGAGAACTACGTCATCTGGTTCGAGAACCTGCGCATGACCGATGTCGAGAAAGTAGGCGGCAAGAACGCCTCCCTCGGCGAAATGATCAGTCAGCTGGCCCATTCCGGGGTGCGCGTTCCGGGCGGTTTTGCTACTACAGCAGATGCCTACCGGGATTTCCTCCAGCATAATGGTCTGGCTGACCGCATCAATGCGGCGTTGTCGAAGCTTGATATTGACGACGTAACGGAGCTGGCCCGTGTCGGCAAAGAGATCCGTCAATGGATCATCGACACGCCTTTCCCGGCCAAACTTGATGAAGACATCAAGACCGCCTGGGAAAAAATGGTCGCCGACGCCGGCGGCGCCGACATCTCCGTAGCAGTCCGTTCCTCTGCAACCGCAGAAGACCTCCCCGATGCCTCGTTCGCAGGCCAGCAAGAAACCTTCCTGAATATCCGTGGCCTTGACAACGTCAAAGACGCCATGAAGCACGTATTCGCTTCCCTGTACAACGATCGCGCCATTTCCTACCGCGTGCACAAAGGCTTTGCCCACGATGTGGTGGCACTGTCTGCCGGTGTACAGCGCATGGTGCGTTCCGACAGCGGCGCTGCGGGCGTGATGTTCACCATCGATACCGAATCCGGCTTTGAAGACGTGGTGTTCATCACCTCGTCCTACGGCCTGGGCGAAACGGTGGTGCAAGGTGCGGTGAACCCGGACGAATTCTACGTTCACAAGCCGACGCTGAAAGCCGGCCGTCCTGCCATCCTGCGCAAGACCATGGGCTCTAAGCTGATAAAGATGGAATTCACCGACGCGTCGCAAGCCGGCCGTTCCGTGAAAACCGTGGACGTGGCCGAAGACCTGCGCAAGCAGTTCTCGATCACCGATGCCGAAGTGGCCGAACTGGCCCAGTACGCGCTGATCATCGAAAAACACTACGCCCGCCCGATGGATATCGAGTGGGGCCGCGACGGCCTGGATGGCAAGCTCTACATCCTGCAGGCGCGTCCGGAAACGGTGAAGTCGCAGGAAGACCGCAAGGACACCCTGCGCCGCTACCGTCTGAAAAACACCTCCACCGTGCTGTGTGAAGGCCGTGCCATTGGTCAGAAGATCGGCCAGGGTACCGTGCGCATGATCAAGGACGCGTCCGAGATGGATCAGGTCAAAGCCGGCGACGTGCTGGTTACCGACATGACCGACCCGGATTGGGAGCCGGTAATGAAGCGCGCTGCCGCGATCGTGACCAACCGTGGCGGCCGTACCTGCCACGCGGCCATCATTGCGCGCGAGCTGGGCATTCCGGCGGTAGTAGGTTGTGGCGACGCCACCGACCTGCTGCAGGATGGCATGCAAGTGACCGTTTCCTGCGCCGAAGGCGACACCGGCAACATCTATGATGGCCTGCTGGACGTGGAAATCATCGAGCTCGAACTCGACAAGATGCCGAAGTCGCCGGTGAAGATCATGATGAACGTGGGCAACCCGGAACTGGCTTTCGACTTCGCGCAGCTGCCGAACGAAGGCGTGGGCCTGGCGCGCATGGAGTTCGTGATCAACCGTCAGATCGGTATCCACCCGAAAGCGCTGCTGGAATTCGACAGCCTGCCGGCCGACCTGAAAGCGACCATCACCGATCGCATCGCCGGTTACGCCAGCCCGGTTGACTTCTACGTCGACAAGATCGCCGAAGGCGTGTCCACGCTGGCTGCGGCCTTCTCGCCGAAAAAGGTGATCGTGCGTATGTCCGACTTCAAGTCGAACGAGTACGCCAACCTGATCGGCGGCCAACTGTACGAACCGCACGAAGAAAACCCGATGCTGGGCTTCCGTGGTGCCGCGCGTTACGTGGCCGACAGCTTCCGCGACTGTTTCGAGCTGGAATGCCGCGCCATCAAGAAAGTGCGCGACGTAATGGGCCTCACCAACGTGGAAGTGATGATCCCGTTCGTGCGTACCCTGGCCGAAGCCGAAAAAGTGATCGAGATCCTGGCCGCCAACGGCCTGAAGCGCGGCGAAAACGGCCTGCGCCTGATCATGATGTGCGAACTGCCGACCAACGCCATTCTGGCCGAGAAGTTCCTGCAGCACTTTGACGGTTTCTCCATCGGTTCCAACGACATGACCCAGCTTACTCTGGGCGTAGATCGTGACTCCGGCGGCCCGATCGCCTCCACCTTCGACGAGCGCAACGAAGCCGTGAAAGCCATGCTGCATATGGCGATCCAGGCTTGCCGCAAACTCGACAAGTACGTAGGTATCTGCGGTCAAGGCCCGTCCGATCACCCGGACTTCGCCAAGTGGCTGGTGGAAGAGGGCATCGAAACCGTGTCCCTGAACCCGGATACCGTGGTGGAAACCTGGTTGTACCTGGCCAAGGAACTGAACGCCTAAGCGTTGCGTTTCTGCCCCACGCCCGACTCGCCAAAACGGCTTCCGTTTTGCCCTGGTCGGGCGTTTTTCATGGATGATTCATGTAGTGCGCAGGTAACACCCCAGACGCCTGGGGCAGGGTGGTAAACTTGGCCATCCCTTTTTGCGACCTACGTGATACGAGGACAATAATGAGCAGCCGTATCTCCCTCTCCCGTTTCCTGATTGAAGAACAGCGCCAGCACGGCGCGCTGCCGCCGGACCTGCGCCTGCTGATCGAAACCGTGGCACGTGCCTGCAAGGCCATCGCCCACTCGGTTAACAAAGGTGCATTGGCTGGCGTGCTGGGCGATGCCGGTACCGGCAACGTGCAGGGCGAAGCCCAGAAAAAACTGGACGTAATCGCCAACGACATCCTGCTGGAAGCCAACGAATGGGGTGGCAACCTGGGCGCGATGGCGTCGGAAGAAATGGAGCTGCCGCACTCCATCCCCGGGCACATGCCGCGTGGCCGCTACCTGCTGATGTTCGACCCGCTGGACGGCTCGTCCAATATCGACGTCAACATCTCGGTTGGCACCATCTTCTCGGTGCTGGAAGCACCGGAAGGCAACACCCAGCCGACCGAAGCCGACTTCCTGCAGCCGGGCAACCGCCAGGTGGCTGCCGGCTACGCCGTGTACGGCCCGCAGAACATGTTGGTGCTGACGTTTGGCCAAGGCGTGTACGGTTTCACGCTGGACCGCGAGCTGGGTTCCTGGGTGCTGACCCACCGCAAGATGGTGGTACCGGCCACCACCGGCGAGTTCGCCATCAACATGTCCAACCAGCGCCACTGGGAAGCCCCGGTACAGCGCTACGTCAGCGAACTGCTGGCCGGCAAGGAGGGCCCGCTGGGCAAGGACTACAACATGCGCTGGGTAGCGTCGATGGTGGCCGAGGTGCATCGCATCATCACCCGCGGCGGCATCTTCATGTACCCGAAAGACGCGCGTGATCCGGCCAAACCGGGCAAGCTGCGCCTGATGTACGAAGGCAACCCGATGGCCTTCATCATCGAGCAAGCGGGCGGCTTGGCCACCAACGGCCACCAGCGCATCCTGGACATCCAGCCGAACGGCCTGCACGAGCGCGTGGCGGTGTTCCTGGGCTCCAAGGAAGAAGTGGCGCGCGTTACCGGCTACCACCAGGCCTGATGACGTGTTGCGGCCAACGTTGGCCGCCATCTGCCTCGCCCAGCCGCCGGCCTTGTGTCGGCGGTTTTGCATTGTTCGGGTTTTATGTTCCCGCGTTGCAGCAATGCGGCTTTCGGCCAGGGGGCGAAACGCCTAAAATAGCGCGGCAAACCCAACACAGCCCCTACGCTGGAGAACCCAATAATGACCATCATCCGTCAGGACGACTTCATCCAGAGCATTGCCGATGCCTTCCAGTACATCAGCTGCTACCACCCGAAAGACTATATCGAGGCGCTGTACCAGGCCTACCTGCACGAGGAAAGCCCGGCCGCCAAAGACGCCATGGCGCAGATCCTGATCAACAGCCGCATGTGTGCCGAAGGCCGCCGCCCGATCTGCCAGGATACCGGTATCGCCGTGGTGTTCCTGAAAGTGGGCATGAAGGTGCAGTGGGACAGCACCCTGTCGGTACAGGAAATGGTGAACGAGGGCGTACGTCGCGCCTACAACAACCCGGACAACAAGCTGCGCGCCTCCGTGCTGCTGGACCCGGCGGGAAAGCGCCAGAACTCCAAGGACAACACCCCGGCCGTGGTGCACTTCGAGATTGTTGAAGGCGACGGCGTGGAAGTGATCTGTGCCGCCAAAGGCGGCGGTTCCGAGAACAAGTCCAAGTTCTACGCGCTGAACCCGTCCGACAGCATCGTCGACTGGGTCGTGAAGACCGTGCCGACCATGGGTGCTGGCTGGTGTCCGCCGGGCATCCTGGGTATCGGCATTGGTGGTACCCCGGAAAAGGCCATGCTGCTGGCCAAAGAGTCGCTGATGGACCACGTGGACATCCACGAGCTGAAAGCCAAGGCTGCCAGCGGTGCCGAGCTGAGCCGCGTGGAGCAGCTGCGCCTGGAAATCTTCGAAAAAGTGAACGCGCTGGGCATCGGCGCGCAAGGTCTGGGCGGCCTGACCACCGTGCTGGACGTGAAGATCCTGGATTACCCGACCCACGCCGCCAGCCTGCCGGTCGCCATGATCCCCAACTGTGCCGCCACCCGCCACGTGCATTTCCACCTGGACGGCAACGGCCCGGCCCGTCTGGACCCGCCGAGCCTGGAAGACTGGCCGGAAATCACCTACGACGCCTCTAATGGCAAGCGTGTCGACCTCGACAATATCACCCCGGAAGAAGTGGCCAGCTGGCAGCCGGGCGACGTGCTGCTGCTGAACGGCAAGATCCTGACCGGTCGTGACGCCGCGCACAAGCGCATGGTGGACATGCTGAACAAGGGCGAGAAGCTGCCGGTAGACTTCACCAACCGCTTCATCTACTACGTGGGCCCGGTAGACCCGGTGCGTGACGAAGTGGTTGGCCCGGCCGGCCCCACCACCGCCACCCGCATGGACAAGTTCACCCGCCAGATGCTGGAACAGACCGGCCTGTTGGGCATGATCGGTAAGGCCGAGCGCGGCCCGGCAGCCATCGAAGCCATCAAGGACAACAAAGCCGTGTACCTGATGGCGGTGGGTGGCTCTGCCTATCTGGTGTCCAAGGCCATCAAGGCCTCCAAAGTGGTGGGTTTTGCCGATCTGGGCATGGAAGCCATTTACGAGTTTGAAGTGAAAGACATGCCGGTAACCGTGGCGGTCGACGCCTGTGGTACCTCGGTACACAACACCGGCCCGGCAGAATGGAGCGTGAAGATCGCCGACATCGCCCGCGCCAAGCAGCAAGCCTGACGCCCGGTCTGCGGTCAACTTCACCAACCCCGTCGCATCTGCGGCGGGGTTTTTTATTGCCATGTCGTTGTCGACCTAAAAAGCCCTATAGAAGTCATGGTGTTTGCCGTTGCTAATACCAAATTAGTACCAATATAAGACCTCTGTGGCAGAATCGTGACTCGTCATCACCCGCCATCCGCTGGCAGCGACAGGGAGCAAATCATGAAAGTCAAACACAAAGCCTGGCTGATATCGCTACTGGTATTAATCAGCATGCTAGCCATCGCGCTGGCTGGTACCTACACCATGCGCCACATGAGCGATCTGGATAACCGCGCCCGCATCCGGCAATTGATGTCCAGCACCTATTCCAGCATCGTGCAACTGGAACAGCTGGCCGCCAGCGGCCAACTGACCGACGCCCAGGCCAAAGCCATCGCCACCCGCCTGCTGCGCGAGAACAAGTACAGCACGTCGGAGTACGTGTACGTTGCCGACGACAAGCTGCTGTTTGTCGCCACCCCGCTGGACCCGCAGCTGCACGGCACCAGCTTCAACGATTTCAAGGACGCCGATGGCAACAGCGTTGGCGCCATCCTCAGTAACGCATTGCAGCGTTCGGGCGGCCAGCTGACCGAGTACTGGTGGACGGCGGTGCGTGACGGCGAGGTAGTCGACCTGCTGTCGGTGGCGCAGCGCACACCGCGCTGGCAATGGGTGGTGGGCACCGGCATCAGCTTTGCCGAGGTTGATCAGCGCTTCTGGCAAACCGCTCGCTGGCAGGTACTGATTGCGATGCTGCTGGTAGCCGGCATCGCTGCCATCATCCTGCTCTCGGTACGTGGTTTGTTACGCAAGCTTGGCGGCGAGCCCAGCGAGGTTCAGGCACTGGTGCAGCGAGTAGCGGCAGGCGACCTGCGCGGTGTCGATGATGGTCAGGCGGTGGTGGAAGGCAGCATTCATGCCTCGGTGTTGCAAATGCGGCAGGCATTGCGTCGCCTGCTGGGGGATCTGGCGCAGTCGGTGCATGTACTGAACCAGAGCAGCAACGCCATTGTGGAGCAGGCCGGCAGCAGCCGTCAGCTGGCGCAGCAGCAGAATGATGCGACTGAACGCATCCGTGCCGCTACCGAGCAGTTCAGTCAACGCGTGACTGCCGCAGCCAGCCAGGCGCACGCCGCCCGCATGCAGAGCGACGACGCCAGTATCAATGCCAGCAATGGCCAGACCGTGATTGCCGGTGCTATCGAGCGGCTGAATGAAATCGGCACCTTGGTCAGCGCTACCCAAGCCAGTATTGATGACCTGGTTGGCCGTTTGGGCAGCATTACCACCGTGATCGGGGTTATCCGCGACGTGGCCGATCAGACCAATCTACTGGCCCTGAATGCCGCTATCGAAGCGGCGCGCGCCGGCGAACAAGGCCGAGGTTTTGCCGTGGTGGCGGACGAAGTACGCAAGCTTGCCGAGCGTACCAGTCAGGCCACAGGGGAGATTACCAGCACGATCGGCAGTATCCAGAGCAACAGCCAGCTGACCAAGCAGCGCATGGATGAGATGGTGGAGCAACTGCGAGGCGGTATTTCGCAAGCCCAGGATGGCGGCATGGCGGTCAGTACCATCCGCAGTGGTACCGAGGCACTGTGCAGCGAGATGCTGGCCGTAGAACAGGTGTTACAACAGCAGGCCGATACCAGCCAGGGCATACGCGGTGACCTGCGCGAAGTCAGCAGCATTTCGGTCTCCACCCGCGCAGCGACCGAACAAACACTCGGCATGGCCGAGGCGATCAGCCGGGCCAGCAAAGAGCTGGCTGATTTGTCTGATCGCTTTCGGCTGTAGTGTCTCCTCTGGCCTGCGGCCTGTTCGATAGCCAATCTATGCTCGGCAGGGGCTGGTACGCCAGCTCCGCCATGGTAGGCATGTACGTGCTACATTACGGCCGCAGTTTGGCGGTACCGCCGTTTGTCGCAACTACGGTAAAGATAGCGCCACCTGGCTAGCCTATGCCGCAGCATAGGCATGGCTGGCCGCAATCTTGTTGACACGTGACACGCTCAGCGTCGCAACAGACGCCGCTTCAGCTTCTGCCACACCCAGCGTGCCGCCACCGTGGCTACCATCATCACGATACGCTTGCGTATTGACATCAACTGCTTCCTTTGATGTTGGCGTAAACAAACTGCTTGCCGTCACGGGTGAAGGCCATCACCTTGTAAGGCTGGCTCACCGGCCCCTCCATACCCGGGCTGCCTATCGGCATGCCTGCCACTGCCAAGCCGGCAACGGCCGGTTTTTCTTTCAGCAGGCGCTGCACTATTGCGGCGGGTACATGGCCTTCGATCAGATAGCTGCCAATGCGGGCGGTATGGCAGCTTTGCAAGTTGGCCGGTATACCCAGTTGCTGTTTCAGCGCCGCCATGTCCTGACGCGGCTGTGCTGTCAGCGATAGTTGATGTGCCTGCATATGCTGTGCCCATTTGCCGCAGCAGCCACAGTTCGGGTCATGAAACAGCTGGCCACTACTCGCCGCTAATGCTGGCAGTGCTACTGCGCCTAGTAGTATCGATAGTATTCTCATGGTGCTTTTCGCCAAGATTCGACAGGCTTCTGAGAGGTGGCGGCAGCGGGAGTTCCATTGCTGTGCCATACTCGCGCTTTTGTACGAGGTAGCAAAGATCGTGTGGCGTGGCTTGTGGGGAGTATTGCTGTTGCTGTTGTGGCAGCCGTTGGCAGCGCAGACGCTAGTGCTATCGCGTGGCTTGCTGTCTGACCCGCTGGGTAGTTACAGCGTACAGCAGGTACAGCAGCAAGCCTTCACCCCGTTGCCGGGTGTACTGGCGCGCGGGTATACCTCGCAAGTCAGCTGGTTGCGCTTGCAGGTGGCTCATGGTCAGGCCAGCGAGCCTTTTGTATTGCGCGTGCGGCCAGCTTATCTGGATGATGTGAAACTGTACTGGCAAGACCGCAACGGGCGCTGGCACAGTGCGGCAGATGGCGATCGCTATCCTTACGCCCAGCGCAGTTATCCTGGCATCACGCCGGCCTTCCTGTTACAGCAAGACAGCCCGCAACGCGTGTATTACCTACGCTTGCAAACCACCAGTACCAGCCTGCTGAGCGTGGAAGCACAAAGTCTGCAACAAGCCCTGCAACAGGACGCGCGGCACTTTGGCTGGCAGATTTTCTATTACGCCGTCTTGCTGTGGCTGCTGGTATGGGCCATTGCCGATTATCGCCACAGTCGAGACCGCGTCGTTGGCCTGTTCATTCCTTACCAGTTGCTGTCCATTCTCTGCAACCTGGCGTTCATGGGTTATTACAGCATGCTGGTGCCGAAAGCCTGGCCGCAGTTGGCCGATGTGGCTACCAGCTGGACGTCCACGTTGTTCTGTCTGGCCAGTGTGTTGTTTCACCGTCGTCTGTTGCTGGGTTTTGCGCCACCGGCGCCGCTGGCCTGGTTGTTGCGCCTGTTGCCGGTGTACTTCCCCTTGCTGTTTTTACTGTTGGCTGTAGGTGTGGTGCAACCCGTGATGCAGACCAATACCAGCATGGCCACGCTGCAAGTGGTGTTGATGGCCGTCACTGCGTGGGCAGTGCCGCCGCACCCGCTGCGGCGTCTGTTACGCGTGCTCTATACGCTGTCTATAGCCGTGGTGGCCATTACCATGCTGCCCTTGCTGGGTGTGGGGGACGTGCTGGAAATGAACCGTTACGGCCAGTTATTGCTGTCTTTGCTGACCAGTGCGCTGGCTTATGTGCTGCTCCAGCGCCGCTCCAGCCAGCTGCGGCAGGAGCGGCGGGCCATCGCGCTGGAGCTGGAGCTGGCCAGGCAGCAGATCGACATCGAGCGCCAGCAGCGCGAGCAGCAAAGCCGCTTCATGGCCATGCTCACGCACGAACTGAAAACGCCGATGTCGGTCATCCGCATGGCCCTGGGCAGCTTGCGGCTGCAACTGGGCCAGCAGCGCCTGCTGCAGCACGCCGAGCACGCAGTAGACGACATGAATGCCGTGGTGGAGCGCTGTACGCTGGTAGACCGTATTGATCAGGGTGAACAAGCGCTGCAGTGCCAGACCGTGGTGCTGGCCGACTTGCTGGCGGACATCCGCGAGGCCTGCCGCGAGCCGTCACGTCTGGTACTGCAGCCGGCGACGCTGCCACTGTTGCAAACAGACACGCAGCTTTTGCGCATCGTATTATCAAATCTGATAGATAACGCTTTGAAGTATTCGCCTTCAAATAGCGAGGTGCATGTCAAATGTGGTGTTAGCGGTAGTAGTGTGTGGCTATCGGTTGACAATAAGCCCGCTGCTGCCGGCATGCCGGATGCAAGCAAGGTATTTACAAAGTATTATCGAAGTCCTGGTGCGCACAGCAAGACTGGTTCCGGTCTGGGGCTCTATCTGGTGCGGGGCCTGTGTACGCTGTTGCAGGGTCGCATCGCCTACCGGCCCGAAGCCGATATCGTGAGATTTGAAGTATGGTTACCCGTAACAATCCGTTGAATGTAGTGGTGGTGGAAGACCATGATGTACTGCGCGAAGTGACCATGGAAGCACTGCGTGTGCAGGGCTACCACGTTTATGGTGTTGATTGCGCCGAGGCACTGGGTGATCTGGCGGTGCAGCCTGACCTGTTCATCATCGACCTCAACCTGCCTGGCGAAGACGGTATCAGCCTGGCGCGTCGCTTGCGGAGCAGCCAGCCGGAGGTCGGCATCATCATGACCACTGCGCGTAATAGCATAGCGGCGCGGGTTGAGGGCTATGCCAGCGGTGCAGACATCTACCTCACCAAACCTTGTTCGCTGGAAGAGCTGTTGGCCGCAGTGCGCTCGCTGGCGCGTCGTTTGCACGAAAGCCGCGAGGCGGCGCGTACCTGGTGGCTGCATAGCGACCAGCAGCAGCTCTCCGGACCGGCGGGCGTGGTACCGCTGACCGCCTCCGAGTTTGCGCTGCTAGCCGGCCTGTGTCGCGCCCCCGGGCGGCAACTGGAAACCTGGCAGATGATCGAGTTACTGGGCAAGCGGCTGGAAGACTACAGCAAGGCCAATCTGGAAGTGCAGCTGGTACGCTTGCGTAAAAAGCTGGTGCAAGCTGGCTGTGACAGCAGTGCTCTGAAGGCAGTACGCGGCCAGGGGTATCAGCTGGCTGTGGCGCTGGCTATCCAGTAAACCGTCTTTGTCATTGATAAAGCGACCCCGCTTGCCTGGCAGGCGGGGTCGCTTTTTACGGGTAGCTGCTGGCAGTGCGCTGCATCGCCCACCGCTGCGGCCAACCTTGGCACGGTTAGGTCTGATCAGGCAGCAAAGCGGCTGCTTGCCGTGCTGTTGCGCGGCTTGTCGTCGTAGGCGCGCATCATGTCCATCAGGCGCTGGGCAATGCGGCTTTGCATCTCCTGGCTCAGGCTGGTGCTGCTACTGGCGCTGGCGGTGCTGGTGTCGCTGCTGCTGTCTTCGCTACTGGCTTGCTGCTGTTGCTGCTCGCGGTAGGCCACGCTTTCGCTGAAGGTGACCTTGCCGTCACCGTCTGCGTCGGCTTCGTCGAAGTTGTCCGCCAGTTCGCTGAACATGCTGGCACCACGGCTGTCACCGGCTTCTTCCGCCGCGCTGGCCAGCAGGCTGAGCTGTTCCTGGTCGAAACCTTCGTCCTGGCCTTGTCCCCCGCGGCCTCCGCCTGGCGGCGGGGGCGGCGGCATGCCATTCATGCCGCCCATGCCCTGTTGCACGCGCATGGCGTTGAACTGGCTGTCCAGCTGGTCTTGCAAGGCCTGGATGCCGGTGGTCAGTTCGTCTTGAGTGAGCTTGCCGTCGCTATCGCTGTCCAGGCTGGAGAACACTTCTTCGCCGCTGGCCTGTTGCTGGCTGCTGGACAGCTGGCTAATGGCCGAGGTGAAGTCGCTGGCTTCCAGATAACCCTGTTTGTCGGTGTCCAGCTTGCTGAAAATCTGTGCGGCAACATCGCTGGCCTCCGGTTTGGGCCGGCCACGCGGCCCGCCCATACCTTGCATCACGGCGGTTTGATAACTGCCGCTACTGCTTGAGATGCTGTTCATGATGGATCTCCCTGTAGGGGTAAAAAGGCCCGCCTGCAGCGCGTCCATGACAAAAAAGTGATACGGCCTGTAGCGGGCCGTATCACTTTATGGCGATGTTGTAAGCGGCATTTATCGTGTTTGTATCGCCGCCGATACAAACGCTGCGGTCTTAGCGCGGCAGTCGCAGTGTCGCCAGCAAGCCGCCTTGCGGCGCATTGGCCAGCAACAGTTCGCCACCCATGCGCCGTGCGCCGTCGCGGGTAATGGTCAGCCCCAGGCCGGTGCCGCCAGTGTGGCGATTACGCGAATCTTCCAGCCGCACAAACGGTTCCAGTACCCGCGCCAGCTGGTTTTCCGGAATGCCAGGCCCGTAATCACGAATGCAGATTTCCACGTAGTCGGCGTTCTGTTGCAGCAGGATGTCGGCGTGTTCGCCGTAGCGCAGCGCGTTGCCCAGCAGGTTGTCCAGGCAGCGGCGCAGTGTGGCCGGCAGCGTCAGGATCTGGTCGGCATGACCGCTGAAGCTGACCGGCTGGCCCAGCTCCTGCGCGTCTTCGGCCATGGCCTGCAGCAGGGCTTCGATGTCCAGCTGTTGCCATTCGTCTTGCTGGCTGTTGTCGCGCAGGTAGGCGAGGGTAGCGTTCAGCATGTCGGCCATGTCGTCGATGTCCTGGTTCAGCCGCGTTTGCAATTGCGGGTCCTGTACCTGGGTACTGCGCAGGCGGATGCGGGTCAGCGGCGTGCGCAGGTCGTGCGACACCGCAGCCAGAAACTGGCTACGCTCGGTCATCTGCTGGCGCAGCTTGCTTTGCAGCGTGTTGAACAGCCGTGCCGCCTGCCGCGTTTCCAGCGGCCCGGTTTCGGCAATGGCCGGCGCGTCCAGCGTGCGGCCCAGTTCGCGGGCACCACGGGTCAGCTGTTCGATCGGGCGTGCCAGCCGGCGTGCGCCGTACCAGGCCAGCAGGCTGACTGCCACCAGTTGCAGGGCGAAGCCGTACCAGAATTCAGGCGGCAGACGGCCAGGCCCGGGTGGCCCCGGTGGCTGCGGTGGCATCCGGGGCCGCGCATCCATGGCGCTACCTTGTTCCGGCCCGAACGGGGCTGGCCTGGGCTGCGGTGCTGGCCTCAGCCCAGGCGGCAGGTCTTGCGGCGCAGGCATCATCACTACCTCTGTGGACGTGATGGCCCCTTTGGGCAGCGGCTCTGCCACGCTTGGTGGCCCAGGGCCGAACAGCGCAAACAGTAGCGTCATGATGATGTGGCTGCAGAGCAGCGCGGCCAGCACCAGGCAGAACAGGCGGGTAAACAGGGTATCGCGCGGGCGCCAGCGCATGTCAGCCTACCTTGCTGTCCAGCAGATAGCCTTCGCCGCGGACGGTTTTCAACAACTGCGGCTGTTTCGGGTCGTCGCCCAGCTTCTGGCGCAAGCGCGATACCAGCAGGTCGATGCTACGGTCGAAGGCTTCTACGGTACGGCCCCGGGCGGCGTCCATCAGCTGTTCGCGGCTGAGGATGCGTTGCGGGCGTTCCAGAAACGCGCACAACAGCCGGTATTCGGCGTTGGACAGCGGCACCACCAGCTGCGCCGGGGTGGTGATCTCGCGCTTCAGGTGGCTCAGGCGCCAGCCGGCAAACTGAACCGTGTCCTGTTCGCCCGGCGTGCTGCTGCCACGGGCGCGGCGCAGGATGGTGTGGATGCGCGCCACCAGCTCGCGCGGGTCGAACGGTTTCACCACGTAATCGTCGGCGCCCAGCTCCAGGCCTACCACGCGGTCGGCCGACTCGCCACGGGCGGTGAGCATGATGATCGGCGTATCGCCGACGCTGCGCACGTGACGACACAGCGACAGGCCGTCTTCGCCGGGCAGCATCAGGTCGAGGATGATCAGGTCGAAGCTGGTGTGCGCCAGCGCGTCGCGCATGGCCTGGCCATTGCCGACACACAGGCATTGCATGCCGTAGCTTTGCAGGTAGTGCGCCAGCAGGTCGCGGATATCGGGGTCGTCGTCAACGATCAGCAGATGGATGCTGTGTTCGTTCATGAAAGCTCCTTGGCTACGCCGGGTTGCCCGTAGCGGGGTCGGCGTCATGTTCATTCTGACGCAAGTGGGCGCATGCTGCTTGCGTGCACAGCGGGGGATCAGCCCGGCACGGCTACCGGGTGGCGCGTACTATCGGGCGAAGCCGGCGGGGTCGTACTGTCGCTGCGACCCAGGCGCTGCATGTGCGCCAGCCATTCGGCCGGTGCTTGCAGCGACGGTGCTGCCAGGCTGGTGGCACGTAGTGCCTGCGGCAGGTTGAGCTTGACGGCAGCCGGCCAGCGGAAAGCTACCGGCTGCGTCGGCCTCGCGTCGGCATCGGTCTCGGGTAGCAAGGCGAACAGCGTCTGCGGGTCTGGCAGGGGCGCGGTAGGGTTGGCCGCCGCCGTTAGCGGCGCGGCCAGGCTCAGCAACACGCAGACCGGTGTGAGCAGTGAGGTCTTCATCGATAGGCTCCGTTTTTATTATCGGATGGCGCCGCACGGGGCGGGCCACCAGCCCGGCATTGCAGGCTGTCCAGGCGACCGGCTGCGCCCGTTTGGGCCAGACCGGTGCCATGCGCTCTTGGCGATGCTGTCAGTATCGATAGTGTCTGTGTAGGGGTATTGTCGGTTTTGTAAGGGTTTTGATACAAAGCGCCATGCCATGGCGCAGCATGGCCGGATCGGTCCCCATTCTGGCTGCCTGCTGCCTCGTCACTACTGCTGGCGGCAAGCAGAATAGGGATTGTCTACCCAGCTGCCCGGAGTATTGAAATGTCCCGTTCTGCCTTACTCGTCATCGATGTCCAGCAATCCTTCCTGCACCGCCCGTATTGGGACGAGCGAGAACTGCCGGCTTTCCGCCAGGCGCTGCTGGCGCTGATCGCTGGCGCCCGCGCCCGTGGCGTGTCGGTGGTGTACGTGCTGCACGAAGATGGCGACGGCCCGTTTGCCGCCGCCAGCGGCCACGTGCAGCCGATGGCCTGGCTGCCGCCGGCGCCGGACGTCACTTTTACCAAGCACGTCCACAACGCGTTTACCGATACCGGCCTGCAGGCGTGGCTGACGGCACGGGGTATCGACCGCCTGATCGTCAGCGGTATCCGCACCGAGCAGTGCTGCGAAACCACCACCCGCGTCGGCAGCGACCTGGGCTTTGGCGTCGATTACGTTACCGAGGCCACGCTGACCTTTGCCATGACCCACCCGCACAGCGGTCGCGTGTTCAGCGCCGACGACATCCGCCAGCGGACCGAGCTGGTGCTGGCCGGCCGTTTTGCCGACATCCATACCGTGGCCAGCGTGCTGGCGCGGCTGGACGCCGATGCGGCCAACCAGGCCACCCTCTGAAAGCACACACGCCATGCTGCAACTGCGCCCCAGCTGCGAACACTGCAACATGCCGCTACCGCCTCACAGCCCCGACGCCCGCATCTGTAGCTACGAGTGCACGTTCTGCGCCCGCTGTGTCGAGGCGGTGCTGCACAACGTCTGCCCCAATTGCGGCGGCGGTTTCGCCCCGCGCCCCATCCGCCCGGCGCGGCAATGGGTGGGCTGTACCGGTCTGGCGGTACACCCGGCCACCAGCACCGTCACCTACCGGCCGGTAGACCTGGCCGCCCACGCCGCGCTGCTGGCGGCGCAGGACGGCTTGCCACCCGAGTGGCGCTGACGGCAGCTGTATCCCGTCAATCGGAACGCACTGTTGCTGTCTGGCGCGTGCCGGCTGGCGTAAGCTCGATGTCATTGACCACCGGCCGCGTGCGGCCAACCTTGGGGAGCAGGCCATGAACTGGCAAGACCGGCTGATCGCGCTGGCGATCGTTGCGGTATGGGGTTTCAACTTTGTGGTGATCAAGTGGGGCGTGGCCGGCGTGCCGCCGTTCCTGCTGGGGGCGCTGCGCTTCAGCGCTGCCGCCGGCCTGGGCCTGCTGTTCGTGCGGCGGCCGGCCATCCCGTGGCGCTGGCTGGCGCTGTATGGCCTCAGCGTGGGGCTGGGGCAGTTTGCCTGTCTGTTTACCGCCATCAAGCTGGGCATGCCGGCCGGGCTGGCGTCCATCGTGCTGCAGTCGCAGGCGTTTTTTACCTTGCTGATCGGCATGCTGTGGCTGGGCGAGCGCTTTACGCCGTGGCAGCTGGCCGGCCTGCTGATCGGTAGCGCCGGGCTGTACCTGATCGGTGGCCTGGGCGCGGCCAGCCTGCCGCTGGCCGGCTTTGTGCTGACGCTGTGCGGCGCCGCCAGCTGGGCGCTGTCCAACGTGGTGGTGCGCCGCATCGTGGCCGCCGGCTACAAGCCGGACATGCTGGGCCTGGTGGTGTGGAGCAGCCTGGCGCCCATCGTGCCGTTCTTTGCGCTGTCCGGCCTGTTCGAAGCCGACCGTATCGTATGGGCGCAGGTGGCCACGCCGCAAAGCCTGTTTGCCATTGCCTACCTGGCGCTGGTGGCCACGCTGTTCGGCTACGGCCAGTGGAGCAAGCTGCTCAGCCGTCATGCGGCCAACGTGGTGGCGCCGTTCTCGCTGCTGGTGCCGTTTTTCGGCGTGCTGTCGGCGGCGCTGGTGCTGGGCGAGCGCCTCAGCTTCTGGCAGCTGGCCGGTGGCGCGCTGCTGCTGGGCGGGCTGGCGGTGAACGTGTTCGGCCCGCGCCTGCTGGCCCTGTGGCGCAAGCCGCAGCCGGCGTAAGGTTGGCCGCATGAGCGATAATTTGCCGCTATCACTGGCATACCCGCCACGACAACGCCGCCGCCCGCCAGCTGTACGACCGCGTGGCGCGGGAGACCGGCTTTGTCGTGTATCGTCATACCTTCTGACCACCGGACCCACACCATGAAACTGTACCGCTTGCTCACCGGCCCCGACGACAGCGCCTTCTGCCACCGTGTCACCGAGGCGCTGAACCGTGGCTGGCAGCTGCACGGCGCGCCCACGCTCACCTTCAACGGCGAGCGCGTCATCGCCGGCCAGGCCATCGTCAAGGAAGTGGACGGCGACTACCAGCCGGACATCAAGCTGGGCGAGCTGTAAGCGGCTATCCGCAGACAAGGTTGGCCGCATGAAAGACATCTACTTCCTGCTCACCCCGCGCTATCTGGCGCTGGATTTTGTCGGCCCGGCCGAGGCCTTCCGCATGGCGCTGGACGAGGGCGCGCCGTTTCGGCTGCACATTGCCGGCCCGGCCACCGAGTGCATTTGCTCGCTGGGGCTGGTGTCGCGCATTGCGCCGCTGCCGGATGCGGTGGCCGACGGCAGCCTGGTGATCGTGGTGGGGACGGTAGATGAGGACGCCGATTACGCCACGCCCCAGGCGCTGCAACTGGTGGCCTGGTTGCGCCAGCACATCCGGCCGCAGGTGGCGCTGGCCACGGTGTGCTCCGGCGCCTTGCTGGCCGGCATGGCCGGGCTGCTGGATGGCCGCGCCTGTACCACGCACCACAGCATTGTGGCCAAGCTGGCCGCCACTGCGCCGCGCGCGCGGGTACTGGACAACCGTGTGTTTGTGGAAGATGGCCACATCGCCACCTCGGCCGGCATTACGACCGGCATGGACTTGGCGCTGGCGCTGATCGAGCGCCATGCCGGTTCCGACGTGGCGGCACGGGTGGCGCGGCGCATGGTCCTGTACAGCCGCCGCGCCGGCGACGACGCCCAGCTGTCGCCGTGGCTGGCCTACCGTAACCACCTGCACCCGGCGGTGCACCGCGTGCAGGACGCCATCGCGCGCGACCCGGCGCAGCCGTGGCCGTTGGCCGCGCTGGCCGAACGCGTGCACCTTAGCCCGCGCCACCTCACGCGGCTGTTCCGCCAGCAGACCGGCGTCAGCATTGTGGAATACCAGCAACGCCTGCGCGTGGCCTTGGTGCGCCAGCTGCTGCAGCAAGGCGTGGCGGTAGAGCGGGCGGCCGAAGGCGGCGGTTTTGCCTCGGCCCGCGCCATGCGGCGGGTGTGGGCCAAGTTCGAAACGCAGTTACCCGGCCAGGTTGGTGGTGGTTTGTAAGCGTTTTGTTGCCAAGCGCAACAATCCGGCTACCTATTGCCCTCCGCAACCCGGCATGCTGACGGCGGGAATGCAGCAATCCGGGAGAGCGAAATGAGTTACAGCGGCATGGCAGTGGGCGGTAGCCAGATGTTGAAAGGGGTGGTCGGCCTGGGCAAGGGCGTGTACCACGCGGGTGAAGCGGTGGTGGACGCAGTCTCTGCCGATTTCGGCGAGGCGGCGCTCGACCTGGGCGAAGCCGGGGTCGAGCTGGCCGGCGGCGCCTTCAACCTGGCCGCCGGCGCGGCGGAAACCGCCGTCGAGGCAGCCGAAGTGGTGTACGAGACGGTGTCAGCCACCGGCGAGAGCGTGGTCAACGGCCTGAAGGTGGCCGGTAACATCATCGACATCTTCGCCTGAGTACCAGCAGGGCAAAAGCACAAGGCCGGTCAGCCAATGCAGCCATTCCCACTTCATTGCAATAAGTCCGTACAATCCGCCGATTGATTTTGCGGTATCTGCCATGACCATCAAGCTACCTGCCGGCGACGGCAAACCCGGCCTGCATTTTCGCAGCCTGCACCGTGACCGTTACGACTTTGCCGCGCTGATTGCGGCCAACCCCGAGCTGGCCGAGTACGTGCGCCACAACGAGCACGGCATCGAGACCGTGGATTTCCACAACCCGGCGGCGGTAAAAGCGCTGAACCGTGCGCTGCTGATGCACCACTACGGCGTGGTGTACTGGGACATTCCGCCCGGCTACCTGTGCCCGCCGGTACCCGGCCGCGCCGACTACCTGCACCATGCGGCCGACCTGCTGGCCAAGAGCAACCAGGGCACCATCCCCAAGCGCGCCACCGTGCTGGACGTGGGGGTGGGCGCCAACTGCATCTACCCGATCATCGGCCGCCACGTGTACGGCTGGCGCTTTGTCGGCAGCGACATCGACGCCGACGCGCTGCGCATGGCGCGCCTGATCGTGGACGCCAACCCGCAGCTCAAGAGCGGGCTGAAGCTGCGCCAGCAGACCACGCCAGCCAGCATCTTCGACGGCATCATCAAGCGCGACGACCGCTTCGACCTCACCATCTGCAACCCGCCGTTCCACGGCTCGGCCAGCGAGGCCGACGCCGCCGCGCGCCGCAAGGTGGCCAACCTCACCGGCCAGCGCATGGGCAATGTGGAGCTGAACTTCGGTGGCCGCCACCACGAACTGTGGTGTGATGGCGGCGAAGAAGTGTTCCTGGCCACCATGGCGCGCGAGAGCGTCAGCTACGGCCACCAGGTGGCGTGGTTCAGCTCGCTGGTGTCCAAGGCGGCCAACGTGCGCGGCCTGCAGCGCGAGCTGGAAATGTGCGACGCCCGCCGCGTGGTGACGCTGGACATGGCGCAAGGCAACAAGATCAGCCGCGTGGTGGCGTGGACGTATCTGGACAAGGAAGAAATGGCGATCTGGCGCGAGGCGCGCTGGGGGCAGTAAGCACTGTCGGAAAGCTTGATCTGATGCAGGGTAGGCGGGGGCAACACTGTTTATCATTTGATAGTATTTATTAATGATAAGTGCGTATTTCTGCTGGTTTTGACTTGATAAAGCCGCTATGCTTGGCGAGTTTGAGGCCGTCAGAAATCGCCCCACCGGACAAACCCCACCATGAAAACCCCTTGCAAGCTGCTGACCAGCCTGTTGCTGGCCCTGCCGCTGGCGGCTGGTGCCGCCCGTCTCGATACCATCCAGACCAGCCGCGAGCTGCGGGTGTGCATCTGGCCGGACTACTACGGCATTTCCTACCGTAACCCCAAAACCCGCCAGCTCAGTGGTGTGGATATCGACATGGCGCAGGCGCTGGGCAAGTCGCTTGGGGTGGCGGTGAAGTTTGTGGACAGCTCGTTTGCCACCCTGATCGACGACGTAGAGCAAGACCGTTGCGACATCGCCATGTTCGCCATCGGCATCAACCCGCAGCGCAGCGAGAAGCTACGCTTTACCCGCCCGCACCTCATTAGCGACATCTACGCCATTACCACCAAGAGCAACCGCCGCGTGCAAAGCTGGGCCGATATCGACCAGCCCGGCATGGTGGTAGCGGTGGCCAAAGGCACCTTGCACGAGCCGGTGATGCGCGCCCGCCTCAAGCACGCCACCTTGCTGGTCACCGACACGCCGCAAGGCCGCGAGCAGGAGGTGCAGGCCGGCCGTGCCGACGTGTTCATGACCGACTACCCGTTCAGCCGCCGCATGCTGGAAACCACCGACTGGGCACGGCTGGTGGCACCGACCAAAACCTATCACCTCACCCATTACGCCTACGCCATGAAGAAGGGCGACGATGCCTGGTTCCAGCGCGTCTCGCGTTTTCTGGAGCAAGCACGCCAGGACGGTACGCTGGCCGCAGCCATTCAGCGTCACAAGTTGGGCCCGATTGCCGAGCGATAAGCCAGCACAGCCATGTCCAGCCTGCAGAGCCTGACGCCCCTGAGCCACCGCGCCACCTTCTTGCTGATTGTGCTGGTGGTGCTCACCAGCGTGTCGGTTGCCACCGCTTCGGTACTGTGGCGGCTGCGCAGCGAGGCGATAACACGCCAGTTTGCGCTGGCTACGCTAACGGCACGGGCGCTGGAAGACCACCTGACGCAAAGCCTGAATGTGGTGGAGCGCACCCTGCTGCTGGCAGGCAGCAGTGGCGCAGATAACGCCCGCCTGCAAAGCTTCCTGCAGCAGGCGCCGTATCTGCGCAGCCTGGCGCTGCTGGACGAGCACGGCTATATCCGCGTTAGCAGCAGTGCGGCCAACCTGGGCGTGCCGGTGTCGATGCAGGCCTATATGCCGCAAAGCACCGCCCCGCTAGAGGTGTTACGTACCGGCCCGTTGACGGTTGGCCGTGACTTTGCCGACGCCAGTCTGCCGCCGTCGCGCGCCCTGCACGGTCTTAGCTTCATTCCGCTGGCGCTGGACGTCGCGCAGCCGAACCAAGGCTGGCGTACCGTGCTGGCCGCGCTCAACACCGATTATTTTCTCAACTTTTACGGTAACCACATCAGCCCGCAGCAAGGCAGTGTGGCGCTGCTGCGCTATGACGGCAGCCTGTTGCTCAGTACCGATCCCGATGCGTTGCCGGGTCTGCCGCTACGTCCCAGCCGGCTATTGTCGCGGCTGGCGCAAACCGACGCCGACAGCTATCGCGAAGCTGCCGGCGCTGGCGGCCCGGCCCGGCTGACGGCCTATCGTGCCTCCCGCGCTTACCCGTTTGTGGTGAGCGTGCAGCTGGACGAGGCCGTGGCGCTGGCCGACTGGCGGCGCGAGGCATGGCGCACCGCCCTGGTCGTCGGCATTACCCTGGCCATGTTGCTGGGTCTGGCCACTTTGTACTACCTGCGTTTTGAACGTCTGGCCCGCGCCCGCGCCCGTGACGAAGAAGACCTGCGCATTGCGGCGGCTGCCTTTGAATCGCAAGAGGGTATCTTTGTCACCGACACCCGCAGTGTCATCCTGCGGGTCAACCGTGCCTTCACCGACATTACCGGCTACCGGCCGTCCGAGGCGGTGGGCAAGACGCCGCGCCTGTTGCGCTCCGGCCGCCACGACGCCGACTTCTACCGCCAGTTGTGGCATCACCTCCTTAGCCACGGCAGCTGGAGCGGCGAGGTGTGGAACCGCCGCAAGAACGGCGAGGTATACCCCGAATGGCTGACCATCACCGCGGTAGAAGACCAGGACGGCCAGGTCAGCCACTATGTGGCCATGCTCACCGACATCACCCAGCGCAAGGCGCAGGAGCAGGAAATCCGCGATCTGG
The DNA here is from genome assembly GCF_046297735.1 of Vogesella sp. Taxonomy (NCBI): domain Bacteria; kingdom Pseudomonadati; phylum Pseudomonadota; class Betaproteobacteria; order Neisseriales; family Chromobacteriaceae; genus Vogesella; species Vogesella sp. Next base: position 179,475 of record NZ_JBKBHK010000005.1, on the reverse strand, counting down.
CCTACTACGACCCGCTGACGCGGCTACCCAACCGCCGTTTGTTGCTGGAGCGCCTGCAACAAGCCCTGCGTCACGGCCAGCCGGGGCTGGAGGGCGGGTTGATGTTCATCGACCTCGACAACTTCAAGACCCTCAACGACACCCTGGGACACGATATGGGCGACATCCTGTTGCAGCAGGTTGGCCGCAGGTTGCTGCAGGAAGTCGGGGAAGACGATACCGTGGCGCGGCTGGGCGGCGACGAGTTCGTCATCCTGTTGCCGGCGTTGGGTAGCGGCCTGACCGAAGCGGCGTCGCGGGCGCAGCGGTTGGGCGAAAACTTGCGCCTGGCGATGAACCAGCCGTATGACCTGGCGGGCCACGAGTACCATTGCACGCCCAGCATCGGCATTTCGCTGTTTGCCGATGGCCCGCGCCATAGTGAAGACCTGATGAAACGTGCCGATCTGGCGCTGTACAGTGCCAAGGCGGCCGGCCGTAATGCCGTGTGTTTTTTCGATGCCGCCATGCAACACAGCGTCACTGCCCGCGCCCGGCTGGAAAAGGCGCTGCGCCAGGCGCTGCAGCGCGACGAGCTGCAGCTGTACTACCAGCCGCAGGTGGGGGCGGATGGCCGCGTGCTGGGGGCCGAGGCACTGCTACGCTGGCAAAGTGCCGAGCTGGGCGAGCTGCAGCCGACCGTCTTTTTACCGCTGGCAGAAGAAAGCGGCATGATCCTGCCCATCGGCCAGTGGGTACTGGAGCAAGCCTGCCGCCAGTTGGTGCGCTGGGCCGCGCAGCCACAAACTGCCGGTCTGGTGCTGTCGGTCAATGTCAGTGTGTGCCAGTTGCGGCAGGCAGATTTTGTCGCCCGCGTCGAGGACATGCTGACGCACACTGGTGCGCCACCGGCGCAGTTGTTGCTGGAGCTGACCGAAAGCGTACTGATGGACGACATGGTGCACAGCATCGACAAGATGCGTGCACTGCGGCGGCTGGGGGTGCGCTTTGCGCTGGATGATTTCGGCACCGGCTACTCTTCGTTGAGCTATCTGCGCCAGTTGCCGCTGGACCAGCTGAAACTGGATCATTCTTTTGTGCAGGGTGCGCTGGACGAAGGCAATGATGCAGCCATCGTTGATATGGTGCTGGCACTGGCGCGCAGCCTGCAGCTGGAGGTGCTGGCAGAAGGCGTAGAAACCGCGCCGCAGCACGCCTGCCTGCTACAGCGCGGTTGTACCCGCTTCCAGGGTTATCTGTTTGGTGCCCCGATGACGGCGGACAGCTTCGAGCGGCTGTTGGACATCCGTCAGTTGCTACCACCGCCGGCTAAGCACTCGGCGCCGCGCTAGGGCTTGCTGTCGCTGGCTGCGGCAGCGGCGGCACGCAATTTGTCTTTCTTGCTCATCCGTTTGCCTTTGATACCGCCGTTGTCGTCGGCGGCGGCCAACCTTGGCGCCGGCGTATCGGTGGCGGGGTAGCCGGCCAGCTGTTCGCGTGCCAGCTTCAGCCCCAGCCGTTTTTCGATCAGGCGGAAGTGGGCACGGCTGTCGGCGTCGATCAGGCTGATGGCAGTGCCGGCCAGCCCGGCGCGGCCGGTGCGGCCGATGCGGTGGGTGTAGTCCTGCGGCGAGCGCGGCAGCTCGGCGTTGATCACCAGCGGCAGCGCGGTGATATCGATGCCGCGGGCGGCCAGGTCGGTGGCTACCAGCACCTGCAAGGTGCCATCTTTCAGGTTGGCCAGTACCCGTTCGCGCCGGCCTTGGGCCAGTTCGCCGTGCAGCGCGGCGGCGCGAATGCCTTCGCGCTGCAGCCATTGCGCCAGCTCGGCGGCGTCGTGCTTGCTGTTGACGAACACCAGTACCTGCGGCCAGTCGCCGCTGTGCAGCAGGGTCAGCAGCACGGCGCGGCGGTCGGCGGCGTTGATGTCGATGGCGCGCTGGGTAATGGCCGGTGCCGCCTCATCGGCAATGGCAATCCGCTGCGGGTTGCGCAGCAGGCTGGCGGCCAGCTTTTGTACGTTGGCCGCAAAGGTGGCCGAAAACAGCAGTGTCTGCCGCTGTGCCGGCAGCAAGGTCAGGATGCGGCCCAGCTCGTCGGCAAAGCCCAGCGCCAGCAGGCGGTCGGCTTCGTCCAGCACCAGCGTGCCGATCTCGCCCAGCGGCACGGCGTTATTGGCGATCAGGTCCAGCAGGCGGCCCGGCGTGGCAACGATGAAGTCGGCACCGCCGCGCAGCGCCAGCAACTGCGGGTTGATCGATACCCCGCCATAAGCCACCACGATCTTCGGCCGTTTCAGGTGCGCCGACAGCTGCCATAGCGTATCGCCCACCTGCTGTGCCAGTTCGCGCGTTGGCAGCAGGATCAGCGTGCTGCGGCGGGCGCCGGGCTGCAGGTGCCGTTGCAGCAGCGGCAGGCAGTAGGCGGCGGTCTTGCCGGCGCCGGTGCGGGCGGTGGCCAGTACGTCGTGGCCGGCCAGCAGCGGCGGAATGGCGGCTTGCTGGATGGGGGTGGCGGTATCGAAGCCGGCGTCGGCCAGCGCGCGTTGCAGCGCGGGGTCAAGCGCCAGGTGGGTAAAGGACATGAAGGCGGGCCTGCGGGGTAAAGCGCGCAGTCTACGGGGTTTGTGCTGTGGTAACCAGCCTACGCTGTGGTGGCGCCAGGGTTGACGGCAGCGCAGACGGTGTTGATCATTCAAGCGCTTGTTCGATAAACGCTGCCTGCTGCCATCTGCCATGAAAAACCGCGAAGAAGACCTGTTCTTGCCCGTTACCGTGCACGACACGCTGTATGTAAAGCGCATCCGCCACCCGGAACGCGACGGCGAGCCGGTGCTGATGGTGCACGGCGTGATGGCCAATGGCCGCATTTTTTATTCCGATAGCGGCAAGGGGCTGGCGCACTGGCTGGCGCGCCACGGCTACGACGTGTACGTGGCCGACTTGCGCGGTCGCGGCCGCAGCACGCCGCGCATCGGCCGCGATAGCCGCCACGGCCAGACCGAAATCATCCGCGAGGACCTGCCGGCGCTGCACGCGCTGGCGCGGCAGCTCAGCGGTGGCCAGCGCGTGCACTGGATGGCGCACTCCTGGGGTGGGGTGCATATGAACAGCGCCTTGCTGTACCGCCCCGAGCTAATAGCCGAGGTGGCCAGCCTGGTGTACTTCGGCAGCAAACGCAGCGTGCGGGCGCGCAATCTGAACAAGCTGCTGGAAGTGGACCTGATGTGGAACGGTGTGGCACGGCTGCTGTGCCGCAGCGTGGGCTACCTGCCGGCGCGGCGCATTGGCCTGGGTGCCGACGACGAAACCGATAAAAGCCACCGCCAGAGCAAGGCCTGGGCCAAGGTGCGGCCGTGGGTGGACAGCGACGACGGCTTCGATTACGCCGCCGCTGCCCGCCGCCACACGCTGCCGCCGGCGCTGTACCTGGCGGCGCAGAACGACCCGTGCCGCGGCAACCCGCTGGACGTGAAGCATTTTCGCAACGAGAGCGGCGCCCACCTGTCGCGCGTGCACCTGCTGGCACGGCGCACCGGCTATCGTCATGATTACAACCATGTCAGCCTGCTGACGCACCCGGACGCGGTGCACGACCATTTTCCGCAGGTACTGGCCTGGTTGCAGGGCGCTTACGACAAGGTGGTAGAAAACTACTAGGGCTTGTCACCGCCCGAACCCGGCAAAGCCGGGCCACGCCATATCGGCCCTGGCATCGGCAGTTTCCCGATTGGCAAACAAAAAAGGCGCGCATGCTGGTACCGGCAGACACTTAAGATTTTGGTATAGTGGTATTTTGCCTGCGGCCAACCTTCATGTTTGATCTCTATTTTCCCCATGGCATGGTGCGCTATCTGGCGGGTGGTGCACTCATTGGCAGCGGTGTCGCGCTGCTGTATATCACCACCGGTCGTCAGGGCGGTGCCAGCAGTGTATTCAGCACTATCTGGAGCTATGTCAGCCAGGCGCCGTTCTTTCAGCAGCCTGCGCAGCGTGACAGCCGCCACTGGCGCTTGTTGTACGCGCTGGGCATGCTGGCTGGCGGGGCACTGCTGACACTGGCCGGCTGGGGCTTGCCGGCAACCGCCATGGCGCCCTGGCAACTATTGCTGGGCGGCTTGCTGGCCGGTTTCGGTGCCCGGCTGGGTGGTGGTTGTACTTCGGGCCACGGCATTTGCGGCATGGCATCGTTGTCGGCCGGTTCGCTGGTGATGGTATTGACCTTTCTGGCTAGCGCCATCGTCACGGCGCAGCTGATGCAGGCGGGGGGCTGATGATGAACAAGCAGGTTCTCGATGCAGTGTGCACCTTGGCCGCGGGTGGGCTGTTTGCCGCCGGCCTGATGGTGTCGGGCATGGCACGGCCGGAAACCGTGCTGGATTTCCTGACTTTTCGTGATCTTGGCCTGTTGCTGGTACTGGGTGCAGCCGTGGGCATTAACCTGCTGGTGTTCCAGTTATGGCCACGCTGGCGAGCGCAGCCGTGGCTGGGTGGCAGCTATCAGCAACGGCCGTTTGCGTTGACGCGCCGCACGCTGGCCGGTGGTGTGCTGTTCGGTATCGGCTGGGGGCTGTGCGGCGTGTGCCCGGCACCGGCACTGGCCGGGCTGGGCGGCGGCGACGGGGCGCTGGGGCTGGCTTTGCTGGGCATGCTGGCCGGTGGCGGCCTGCATGGCTGGTGGGCAAGCCGGGCAACTTGATCTGGCGCATTGGCGCCGGCGGGCCGGCGTGGTACAAAGCCCGCCTTGATGTGTTTGCCGGAACTTGCCATGAGTGCACTGCAATTCGACCTTGATGCCGTTCTAGATACCCTGGCCGACAAGGGCTGGGTGGTGATTCCCCACGCGCTGCCGGCCGAGCTGGTGCAGCAGCTGCGCGATACCTGCCTGCAGGTATGGGACGCCGGCCGCTTTCACGAGGCCGCCACCGGCCGTGCCGGCGGCCAAGCGCGCCGCGCCGAGATCCGCAGCGACTCGGTACTGTGGCTGGATCAGGTAGCAGCCGAGCCTGCGGTGCTGGCCTATAACGCGGCGATGGACGACATCATGCACGCGGTGAACCGCGGTCTGTATCTGGGCCTGGCCGAGCTGGAGTCGCACTTTGCCGTCTACCCAGCCGGCGCGTTCTACAAAAAGCACCTCGATCGCTTCCGCGATGACGACGCGCGCACGCTGACCACGGTGTTCTACCTGAATGAAGGTTGGCCGCAGGACGCGGGCGGCGAGATTCGCCTGTATCTGGACCTGGACTGCCAGAGCCACATCGACGTGACGCCGGAGGCTGGCACGCTGGTATTGTTTTTGTCGGACCGCTTCTGGCACGAGGTGCTGCCGGCACGGCAGCAGCGCTTGTCGGTAACAGGCTGGTACCGCCGCCGCAGCGAGCGACTGTTGTAGTTTTTACGACACAAGGCCAGGCGCTTGCCCGTCCGGCCTACAGACTGAGGTCATGGTGCAGTTCCACGCCGCTGTCGCCGATGATGCGGTTGCGGCCGCTGCGTTTGGCCTGGTAAAGGCGCTGGTCGGCCAGCTGCAGCAAGGCCGCGGGGGTGGCAATGCCGGCGCGCAGGCTGGCCACGCCGGCGCTGATGGTGACGAAGGGGCTGACCTGGGAAGCCGGGTGTGGAATGCCCATGGCCTCCACCGTGCGGCGCATGCTTTCCAGTAGTTGCCAGGCACCCAGCGGCTGGGTAGCCGGCAAGATCACCACGAACTCCTCGCCGCCATAGCGGGCTGCCAGGTCGCCCGGGCGCCCCAGGTTGCTGGCAATGGCTTGCGCCAGCTGCTGTAGTACGCGGTCGCCCATGGCATGGCCGCAGTGGTCGTTGTATTGCTTGAAGCAGTCTACATCGAGGATGGCCACCGACAGCGGCAGCTGGTTGCGGCGCGCGCGTTCCCACTCGCCGTGGTAAGCCTGGTCGAGCTGGCGGCGGTTGGGCAGCTCGGTCAGGCCATCGATATTGGCCAGGCTTTCCAGCATGCGGCGTTGGCGTTCCAGCTTCAGGTGCGTGGCCACACGCGCCTTGACGATCACTTCGTTCAGCGGCTTGGTAATGTAGTCCACTGCGCCGCGCAGCAAACCCTGCGCTTCGTCCTCCGGCCGGTCCTGGCCGGTAATGAAAATGACCGGAATGTTTTTGGTACGGGCATCGTTGCGTAGTGCCTGCAGTACGGCAAAGCCGTCCATTTCGGGCATGACTACGTCCAGCAGCACCAGATCGGGCTGGTGCTCGCGCGCAAGCAGCATGGCCTGGTGGCCGTTCTTGGCCATCAGTACCGTGTAGTCGGTCTTCAGCAAACCGTCCAGCAGATGCAGATTGATGATCACATCATCTACGATCAGGATTTTTTGTTGATGCTTCACGTGCTACTTCCGATGGGCAAGTCCAAGGTGTTGATCAAAGTTTGCAACTGTCGGTAAGCCTGATCATATTCTATCTGGTCGAGTAGTTTTTCTATATTACTCAATTGATCATGACATTCCCGCGGTAGGGCATGGAACAGCGCCTGCAAGGCTTCGTCGGCGCGAGAGTCGGCGTGCTTGATACGCTCTTGCAGGTGCAGTATCAACCGTGTCTGCTCGGCGCCGGAGCTGGGGCCAGCCGCCGGCGGCACCATCTGCACCGTGGTGCACTGTAGCCGGAGCAGGGTTTTCTCCAGTTCGTCCACCATTTCTGGTAGCAATGCTTCGGCACTCAGGCGCTGATGGTCGCGCAACGCGCTTTCTATCGTGCTGGCCAGATTGGCCAATTGCGGTGCGTCAACGTAGGCAGCGGCAGCTTTCAGGCTGTGTGTGTGGTACTCAATGCTTGCCCAGTCTCCCGCCTCGCGCAGCAGCGGCAGTTTGACCGGTAGCTGGCGGTAACTGTTGACGAAGTGGTGTTGCAGGCGGTGTAGCAGGTTGTGCGGTCGTGACGGCAGGTGTAGCGGACCCGGTTTGGCGACGGGGTGGGCGGGTAACCAGCGCAGCAAAGTGGCGACCAGCGCCTCGGGTACGATGGGTTTGTCCAGATGATCGTTCATGCCGGCTGCTTCGCTGGCGTGGTGGTCGCTGACCATGGCATGGGCGCTGAGTGCCACGATGGGCAGGCTGGCGTGCGCCGGATTGGCGCGTATCTGGCGCGTGGCCGCAAAACCATCGAGCAGCGGCATCTGGATGTCCATCAGTACCAGGTCGTAGTGGCTGCTGTTGACGGCATCTACGGCGTCAATGCCGTTTTCGGCCACGTCGATCAGCAGGCCGCTGTTTTCGAGTAGGCCCAGTACTACTTCGCGGTTGATGGCGTTGTCGTCTACCAGCAGAATGCGGCCGCCTGCCACGCTACTGAGGCTGGCCAGTTGCTGCCCCAACTGCCGGGTGCTGTCGGGGGCAGGGGGCGCGGTGCTGACTTGCCCGGCCAGTGCTTGCAGCTGGGCCAGTAAGGCTGCCGGTAACACCGGCTTGCACAGCGTGCCTTGCAGGCTGGCGTGCAGTTCGCTGTCGGTATGCAGTTGCCCTTGTTGCAGCAAAACGATGCCGGGGCGGGTGCGCCATGGTACGTCGCGGATGCGCTGCACGGTATCGCTGGTGGTCCAGCCGGGCATGTCGGCATCCAGCAGTAGCCAGTCTATTGGCTGCCCCTGCTCTTCGGCCTGGTACAGCTGCCCCAGGGTGCTGATACCGTCGTGTGATGTCAGCACGGTCATGCCCCATTGCTGCAGCATGGTGCACAGGGCGGCGCGGGCTTGCGGGTGATCGTCGGCCACCAGTACCCGCTTGGCGGGTAGTAGTGGCAGCTTGGCCGCATGCTCTTGCCATGGCAGTGTCAGTAGCAGGCTGAAGCAGCTGCCTTCACCGGGCCGGCTTTCTACCAGTAGCTGGGCCTGCATCAGGTTGGCCAGTTGCTTGCAGATAGCCAGGCCCAGGCCGGTGCCGCCATAACGGCGGGTCACCGAGCCGTCTGCCTGGGTAAAAGAGTGAAACAGGTGTTCCAGCAGTGTCGGTTCGATGCCGATGCCGCTATCGTGCAGGTCGAAACGTAGCGTGACGTTGATTGCGTCGCGCTGGCAGGTGCTGACATCGAGCACGATCTGTCCGCGTTCGGTGAACTTGGCGGCGTTGCTGGCCAGATTGCACAAGATCTGCTCCAGACGCAGCGGGTCGCCGATCAGACGCTGCGGTACGTCTGCCGCAATGTGGAATACCGGCTCTACCGGTTTGTCCTGCGTGCGTAGTAGCAGCACGTCTGCCACCCGTTCCAGCACGTCGTCCAGCGCGAACGGCACGCTTTCCAGCGCCAGCTTGCCCGCTTCTATCTTGGAGAAATCCAGAATATCGTTGAGGATCTGCAGCAGCCCTTCGCCGGAGGACAGGATCTTGTGCAGATAGTGGCTTACCTGCAGGTCCGGCGCGCGTTGCAGCGCCAGCCGGGCCATGCCCAGGATGGCGTTCATCGGGGTGCGGATTTCATGGCTCATATTGGCCAGGAACAGCGATTTGGTCCGGGTGGCTTCTTCAGCTCGCTGACGTGAAGCCAGCATGTCTTGCTCGGCCGCCTTGCGTGCGCTGATGTCCATGATCACCACCACCATGCCGGCACCGGCGTCGTCCGGGTTAACCAGTTTGGCGTGGATGGCACACCACACGCTGTGGCCGTTCTTGTGCTGCAAGGCCATATCGGTTGCCAGCGGTTGTTGCCGGGTACGGTGGCCTACCAACTGGTAGTCGCTTTCATCCAGGTAGAGCCGTCGCGTTGGCTGCTGCGTCAGTTCGCCTTCGTCGTAGCCCAGCATCTGCTCGAAGCCACGGTTGCAGCGCAGGATGATGCGGTCGCGCACGAAGGCAATGCCCACCAGCGCATTATCCAGAATGGCCTGCTGCTCCAGCCGCACCCGGTTGAGGTGCTCGGTACGTTCCTGTACCTGGCGTTCCAGATTGTCGTACAGGCGGGCGTTGTCGATGGACACCAGCGCCTGCAGCACCAGCATGCGTAGAAAGGCCAGCCGTTCGTGGCTGAAAGCATGGCTGATCAGGCGGTTTTCCAGATACAGCACGCCAATCACCTGCTCTTTGCGCAAGATAGGCAGGCACAGTACCGAGCTGGGCTGGTGTTGCTCGACGTAGGGGTCGTGGTTGAAACGCTGCGAGTGCACTAGGTCGTCTTCCAGCAGGGTCTCACCGCTGCGGATCACGTAGCGCACCAGCGACAGAGGCAGCAGCGGGTGTTGTCTGGCGTCCAGCAGTACCGGTTCCGGCTTGCCGGCACCTTGCTCCAGCAGCCAGTGGTCCTGGTATTGCAGCAGCAGGCGGGCAAACTGGGCGCCGGTATTTTCGCGGACGATGTCCAGTAGCCGCGCCAGAACCCGTTCCAGCCCCAGTTCGCCGGATAGCGCACGGGTAGCCTTGAGGATGGAGGCCAGGTCCAGTGCATCCTGATTGCCGGCGGGCGGTGGGCTATCGCTCTGGCCGGGCGCGGCCGGCGGCAGTGTGGTGCCCAAGGTCAGGCCTCGTTGCTGCACATATTGCAATAGCTGCTCGCATTTGCCGGCGGCCCCCCACGCCTGATAGCCCTGCCATGCCTGCTGCAGGAACAGCTTTGCTATGGCGTGTTGGCCGGCAGCCAGCCAGTAGTCGCCATAGCATTCGTTAGCCAGCGCCGCCAGATGGACGTAACCGTATTGGCTGGCCAGATCGATGGCTTGCTGATAGTGCTGCTGGGCCGCCAGTGCCTGCCCTTCGCAGCGCGCCTGCTCGGCCAGTAGCAAGGCGTGTCGGGGGGCAATATTGCTCTCGCATAGCTGGCGGCGTGTCGCCAGCGCATCGACTCGGGCTGCCAGTGCTGCCCGCCATTGTGGCTGTTGCCCATCTTGCGGCTGGGCGCGAATGGCCCTTGCCAACAGGATGCCGCAGTAAAAGCCGGCCTCGACTACTTTGAACTGGCCGGCCAGATTGCTGGCGATCAGGCCCAGCTGTGCGGTCAACGCCAGCGTATCCGGTGCCTGTAGCAGGCAGGCCAGCATCAGCTTGCTGTGATAGTAGTAGGCCAGGTGCAGTGGCTTGTCTTGATAGCGCGCCAAATAGTCTTGCTCGCTGAACGATTCGTCGTCCAGGCTATGGCAATGATAGGTCAGCCCCATCAGGCAGCACAGCGGCTGGATGCTGCTGACGCGGATACAGTCACCCATGTGCAGTTGATGGTGGGCTTGCAGATAGTGCAGGTCTTGCTCGGCCTGTTCCAGCAGAGCGGGCAAGTATTCGCCCTGCATGATCAGTTCGGCGTCGCGTATGGCCAAGATATACGCCACGTTAGGCATGTCGCCATGCTGCCTGCTGTCGCGCAAGGCCGCTGCGTAGTGCGGCAGCATGTCGCGCAGTGGCTGTTGCCGGTGCCCCAGCAGGGCGGCGAACAGCAGCTGGGTGACGCCGCGCATGCCGACGTGGGGGCGGGCATTGGCCAGCTCAAGGGCGAACTGCCCCCACTGGCGGGCGATGTGGTGCTGTGCCGTGTGCTCGTATAGCAGGAAAGCGTACATGGCGTAGGCAAAGCTGCTGTGGTCATCGTGGCCGTGGCGCAGAGACAGTTCGGTCATCTGCAGGATTGCCACTGCGTCCAGGGCCTGCTGGCCGGACAGGTAGGCGGCGTGGCAAACGCCAAACAAGAGCGACATCGCGTCGCGACAGGCGGCAGTGTCCATGTCACCCAGCTTGTGCAGTGCCGCCAGGTCTGGTGCGGCGGCCTGTTGTAGCAAGGGGGATTGCTGAAGCCTGGCTTGCAGGCTGGCGGTGTCATGCGGCAGGCGGATGCCTAGCAGTGCCAGACCTTTGTGTTGCAAGGCCAGTGCTTCGGCAAAACGTCCTTGTTGCAGGTACTGCCGGCTCTGGATCAGGTAGCCGGCGATATGCTCGCCGGGGCTGGCCGCCAGTGCATCCAGCTGCGGGTAGAGGCTGTCGCTCAGTGCCCATTCGCCACACAAACTGGCGGCTTCACACAGTGCCAGCAAGGTTGGCCGCTGCATTGCTGGCGGGCTGTCTGCCGGTAATAAGCGGTAGGCAGTTTGCAAGTGGTGCAGCGCTGCGGCGAAGGCCGTGGTGCGTAGTGCCTGCTGGCCGGCTTCGGTATTAAGCCGGGCCAGCAGCACGCGTTCGGCCGGGTCGTCCAGTACCAGCTCTGCCGCGTTGTAGTGGGCCAGTACCGCAAACAGCTGTTCCGGATCATCTGCCTGTTGTTGCAACAGTGTGCGGCCAACCTTCAGGTGTTGCTGCTGCCGCTCGGTGTCATCGCACAGGGTGTAGGCGGCTTGCTGGATACGATCATGCACAAAATGATAGAAGGTGCCGTCCTCGTCGTCGCGCGATAGTGCCAGCAAGTCGGCTTGCACTGCCGCTTGCAACAGGCGGCGGATGCGCCCCGGGGCTTGCTGCTTGATGGTTGCCAGTTGCGGTAGCGAAAAGTGCTTGCCCAGTGTGGCAGCCAGCTGCAAGCACTCGCGACTGGCTTCGGGCAGGGCCTGCAAGCGTTCGGCCATGCTGGCCAGCACATTGTCGGTTACCGGGCTGTGATCGAGTGCTTGCTGTTGCCAGCACCACTGGCTTTGCTCCGGCTGGTAGTACAGCAGCCCGCTGTCGTAAAGCTTGCGTACGAATTGGCGCAAGAAAAACGGGTTGCCACCGGTTTTGTGACGACACAGTTCCGCCAGCGGCGCCAGCCGCTCCGGCGGGCTGCGCAGCGCATCGCCCAGCCACTGTGCAACTTGCTGGCTGTCCAGTGGTGGCAGTTGCAAGGTGGTGACGTTGGCATCCTGGCTGGCCAGTTGTTGCAGCAGTGTGGTTAGGGGCGCTGCCTCTGCCATGTCGGGGCAGGTGCCGATGACGAGCAGATGCGACGGGCCGTCCAGCACTAGCCGCTCGAGCAGCAGTAGACTGGCTTGGTCGGCCCATTGCAAGTCGTCCAGCAGGATGATCAGCGGGTGATGGGCGTCGGCAAATACGGCGGCCATGCTGGCCAGCAGCTGGGGTACTCCTTGCGGGTGAGCGCTGCCGTGGTTGGCGTTGTCTGCTCCCGGTACGGTTGCCAGTAACCACGCCAGCTCCGGCAGAACAGTTTGCAAGGCGGGTGCGTCCTCACCAAGCTGTGTTTGCAACAAGCTTGCCCATTGCTGTGCCTGGCTGCGTGGCAAGCTCAGCAGTTGCTGTAGCAACTGGCGGAAGGCTTGCAGCAAGGGCGCGTACGGGCTGTGCTGGCGGTAGGCTTCGCCGCGGCCGGCCAGAAAGAAACTGCCGGCTTGTGCCGCAGCCGGTCGCAGCGACTCGGCCAGGGCGGTTTTGCCACTACCGGCCGGCCCGCAGATCAGTACCAGCTCGCTGTGCTTGCCGTAGCAGCGCTGCAGTGCCTGCTGCAGCTGAGTACTCGCGTCTTGGCGGCCATAGAGGCCGGCTGGCAGCTGCAGTTGGCCGCGCTGTATGTCGGCATTGCCGGTTGTTAGCAGCGGCCAGGTGTTGTCGGTTAGCCAGCGCTGGCAAAGTTGCAGGTCCTGGCGCAGCTGCGGCATGTTCTGGTAGCGCCGCGCCGGGTGCTTTTCCAGCAGGCGCTGCAGTACGGCCAACAACTGTGGTGGCAGGGCAGCCAGCGCTGGCAGCTGGTAGTCGGGGAGGCGGGCAAGATGGGCGTGTACCAGTTCCATGCGGTCCTGGCTGTCGAACGGCAACTGGCCGCTTAGCAGTTGGTACAGGGTAATGCCTAGAGAGTAATAGTCGGCGCGGTGGTCCAGACCGTGGCTGGTGCGCCCGGTCAGCTCAGGCGCGCAATAAGCCAGCGTGCCTTCGTGCAGCTGGCCAGCTTGGGCTTCGTGGCGTGGTGGGCAGGCCAGCCCGAACCCGGTGAGTTGCAGACGCTGTTGGCCTTCATGCCATAACAGGTGGCTTGGCTGGATGTCACGGTGAACCAGCCCGCTTTGGTGTACACAGTCCAGCACGTCGCACAGCTGCAGGATAATGTCCAGCACCTTCACCGGCGGTAAGGGCTGGCCGGGGCCGGCACGTAGCAGCAGCTGGCTGACGGCTTCGCCGCCGTCGTCCTGCAGCACCATTACCCACAGCTGCGGCTGTTGCAGCAAGGCCAGCGGTTGCACGATGCCTGGGTGGGCAAAACGTTGCAGGCAGGCGTATTCGGCCTGCAGCCGGCCAACCTCGTCCGCCGAAGCGGTAGCCAGGTGTAGCGCCTTCAGGATGACAGGCTGGCCGTCTTGCCGGCGCTGGCTGCGGTAGATCTGCGTGCGGCCGCTATCGTGTAGCAAGCTGCCGCTGGTGTAGGCGGGCAGAATGATCATGGTGCGAACCTGTATTCCTGCTTGTGCTGTCTGGCCACGGGGCTGACGCTGCGTTATTAGCCTTATTCTGTTGATATAGGACCGGCTATTTTTATGATTTTGTGTGAAAAGACCCTTCAGATGCCAATATTTCCACGCGTTTGAGCGTGTGCCCTGTGCAGTTGTGGCATTTTATGCAGATGGCAGATCGTGCAAGCGTTGTCTGACTGCGCGCACCGTGCGCAGCAGCACGCTTTCCCCGCCTTCCCCGATACGGTTAGAATCGGGCTTTGTTTTTCAAACTTTCAGATTCCGCCCATGCTCACTTTCCAGGAAATCATCCTTACCCTGCAGCACTACTGGAACCGTCAGGGCTGCGCCTTGCTCCAGCCTTACGATACCGAAGTGGGCGCAGGCACCTCGCACACCGCCACCTTCCTGCGCGCCCTGGGCCCGGAGCCGTGGAACGCTGCCTACGTACAACCCAGCCGCCGTCCAAAGGACGGCCGCTACGGCGAGAACCCGAACCGCCTGTTCCAGCACCACCAGTTCCAGGTGGTACTGAAGCCGTCGCCGCCGAACATCCAGGACCTGTACCTGGGTTCGCTGCGCGAGCTGGGCATCGACCCGGCCATCCACGACATCCGCTTTGTGGAAGACGACTGGGAAAACCCGACGCTGGGCGCCTGGGGCCTGGGTTGGGAAGTGTGGCTGAACGGCATGGAAGTGACCCAGTTCACCTACTTCCAGCAAGTGGGCGGCCTGGATTGCAAACCGGTACTGGGCGAGATCACCTACGGTCTGGAACGCCTGGCCATGTACCTGCAGGACATCGAAAACGTCTACGAACTGATCTGGACCCGTCTGCCGGACGGCACCCCGGTCACCTACGGTGACGTGTTCTTCCAGAACGAAGTGGAGCAGTCGCGCTTTGCCTTCGAGCACAGCAATGTCGAGCTGCTGTTCAAGCAGTTTGCCGATTACGAAGGCGAGGCCAAGCGCCTGCTGGAAGCCGGCCTGCCGCTGCCGGGCTACGAGATGATCCTGAAGGCCGGCCACACCTTCAACCTGCTGGATGCCCGCGGTGCCATTTCGGTGACCGAACGTGCCGCCTACATCGCCCGCATCCGCAACCTGGCCCGTGGCGTGGCCCAGGCTTACTACGACGCACGCGAAGCCCTGGGCTTCCCGATGCTGAAAAAAGACTAAGCCATGAAGACAGCGGTCGCCTTCTTCACCCTGATTGCCGTGCTGGCAGGCCTGAGCTGGTATGTCACCAGCCAGCGCGATGCCCCGCGTCAGGAAGGCAATTTCCAGGTGTACCAGAGCGGTGACGCCCTTGAGCTCGCCCTCGACCTGGACAGCATTGCCAATGTGAACGACGGCCTTGTCCGCTTCATCAACCAGGAGCGCTACGCCGAGAAGAAACGCGAGGAAAGCCTGGACATCAGCTATCAGGTACGCCGCCTGGAAGGCCGTGCCGATTGCCAGAACATGCAGTACGCGTTCATCAACACCAGTTACTGGACCGCGCGCGGCAAGCATGTGTACACCCAGATGTTCCCGCTGCAACGCTACAACTGGGCCTTCGTGCCGGTGGAGCAGGGCTCCATTGCCGAAACCATGCTGAAGATCGTGTGCCGACTCGCGCCTAGCGCCCCCAGCGAAAAGATCGAATGACCATGACCCAACAAGCCACCCTGCTGATCGAGCTGCTCACCGAAGAGCTGCCGCCCAAAGCACTGGAAAAGCTGGCCAACAGCTTTGCTGACACCATTACCGACGAACTGAAAAAACTGCAGTTTGTGGCGGCCGACACTGCGGCCAACGTTTACGCCAGCCCGCGCCGCCTGGCGGTGCAGATTCCGGCCGTGGCCGCCATCCAGCCCGACCAGCACATCGTGCGCCGCGGCCCGGCGGTGTCCGCCGGCATGAAAGACGGCCAGCCGTCGCCGGCCCTGGCCGGCTTTGCCCGCTCCTGCGGCGTGGACGTGGCGGCGCTCACCACCGTGCACGACGGCAAGCAGGACGTGTTTGCCTACGAATCCACCAAGGCTGGCGAAGCCCTCGCCGCCGTGTTGTCCGGCATCGTGGCCACCGCGCTGAAAAAGCTGCCGGCGCCCAAGCTGATGCGCTGGGGCAGCCTGGACGTACAGTTCGTGCGCCCGGTACACGGCCTGATGATGCTGCACGGCGAGCAAGTGATTGCCGGCGAGGTACTGGGCCTGCAAAGCCGCAACCTCACCCGTGGCCATCGCTTCCTGTCTGCCGGTGACGTGACCGTGGCCAACGCCGACGCCTACGCCCGCACCCTGGCCGAAGAAGGCAAGGTGATTGCCAGCTTCACCGCCCGCCGCGAGCTGATCCGCCACAAGCTGAGCGAAGCCGCTGCCCGCCTGAACGCCACCATCGCCGCCCCGGACGCGCTGTTCGACGAAGTGACCGGCCTGGTGGAATGGCCGGTGGTGCTGGAAGCCGGCTTTGAAGCCGAATTCCTGAACGTGCCGCAGGAATGCCTGATCCTGACCATGCAGCAGAACCAGAAGTACTTCCCGCTGCTGGATGGCGACGGCAAGCTGATGAACCGCTTCCTGCTGGTGTCCAACCTGCAAACAGAAGACCCGCGCTACATCGTGGGCGGCAACGAACGCGTGCTGCGCGCCCGCCTGTCCGACGCCAAGTTCTTCTACGAGCAGGACCAGAAGCAGCGTCTGGACAGCCGCCTGCCGCGCCTGGCCAATGTGGTGTACCACAACAAGATCGGTAGCCAGCTGGAACGCGTCGAGCGCCTGCAGATCATCGCCGCCGCCATCGCCGGCAAGCTGGGTGCCGATAGCGCGCTGGCCGCCCGCGCGGCGTACCTGGCCAAAGCCGACCTGGTGTCTGACATGGTCGGCGAGTTCCCCGAGCTGCAAGGCATCATGGGCCGCTACTATGCGCGCCTTGACGGTGAAGACGCCGCCGTGGCCGACGCCATCGAAGGCCACTACCACCCGCGTTTTGCCGGCGACAGCCTGCCGCAAGGCCCGATCGCCACTGCAGTGGCACTGGCCGACAAGCTGGAAACCATCGTCGGCATCTGGGGCATCGGCCTGATTCCTACCGGCGACAAAGACCCGTTTGCGCTGCGTCGTGCCGCGCTGGGCGTGCTGCGCATGGTGCTGGAACAGCCGCTGGACCTGAAAGCGCTGATCGCCGACGCTGCCGCCGCCTTCCCGGCCGGCCTGCTGTCTGCCAGCGTGGTGGACGAGGTGTACGCTTTTGCGCTGGAACGCCTGAAGAACTACCTGGCCAACGACTACAAGGCCGACGAGATCGACGCCGTACTGGCGCTGGCACCGACCCAGCTGAACGAAGTGGGCGCCGTGCTGGCCGCCGTGGCGCAGTTCAAGGCGCTGCCGGAAGCCGCTACCCTGGCTGCGGCCAACAAGCGCGTGAAGAACATCCTGAAGAAAGCCGAAGGCGACATCGCCACGGTGAACCCGGCGCTGTTTGCCGAAGACGCCGAGCGTGCGTTGTTCGACGCCATCCAGGCGCTGGCACCGGAGGTGGAAGCGCAGTTTGCCGCCCACGACTTTGCCGGTGCGCTGACTCAGCTGGCGTCGCTGCGGGCGCCGGTGGATGCGTTCTTCGACGGCGTGATGGTGATGGCCGACGACCTGGCCGTGCGCGCGAACCGCATTGCGCTGCTGGCCAGCCTGGCCGCACTGTTCAACCGCGTAGCGGATATCTCGCTGCTGGCTGACTAAAACTGCCTTGCCACGAAAACCACGAAACAACACGAACAAGGCGAATCATGGGTTACTCGGCGCGTGATGTGTCTTTTGTGTTTTTCGTGGGGTTCGTGGCAAAAATGGCTTAAAAGGACACCATGAAACTCGTCATCCTCGACCGCGACGGCGTGATCAACCAGGATCGCGACGACTTCGTCAAGAACACCATGGAATGGCAGCCGCTGCCGCGCAGCCTGGAAGCCATTGCCAACCTCACGCAAGCCGGCTGGCGCGTGGTGGTGGCCACCAACCAGAGCGGCATCGGCCGTGGCCTGTTCGACATGCACGCGCTAAACGCCATGCATGAAAAAATGCACCGTCTGGTGAACCAGGCTGGCGGCCGTATCGACGCGGTGATTTTCTGTCCGCACGTGGCGGACGATCAATGCGATTGCCGCAAACCCAAGCCGGGCATGGTGCACGAGGTGATGGAACGCTTCAATGTGCGTGGCGATGGCCTGCCGATGATAGGTGACAGCCTGCGCGACCTGCAGGCAGTGGCCGAAGTGGGTGGCCTGCCGTTGCTGGTGCGTACCGGCAAGGGCCTGCGCACGCTGGAAAAAGGTGGCCTGCCGGCTGACACCCTTGTTTTCGACGACCTGTTTGCTGCCGCCGACTATCTGATTAACCGGGAAAACTGAGCACCATGCTGTTGATTCGCAACCTGACATACTGGCTGCTGGTACTGATCCTCACCCCGCTCTTTTTCATTGTGCTGTTTCTCTGTGCCCCCCTGCCGCGGCGCCGCCGTCATCTGGTGGGCGAAAGCTGGGCACGGCTGCTGACCTGGCTGCTGTGGCACGTGGTGGGCCTGCGCTACCGCGTGATCGGCGAAGAACATATCCTGAACCAGCCGGCCATCATTTGTGCCAAGCATCAGTCCGGCTGGGAAACGCTGTCGCTGCAGGAAATCTTTCCGTCGCAGGTGTTCGTGGCCAAGCGCGAGCTGCTGCTGATTCCGTTCTTCGGCTGGGGCCTGGCGCTGACCAACCCCATCACCATCAACCGTGCCGACCGTGCCAACGCCAACCGCCGCTTGCTGGAGCAGGGGCTTAACCGCAAACAGCACGGTTTCTGGATCAGCGTGTTTCCGGAAGGCACCCGCATCCGCCCGGGCCTGGCCGGCAAATACAAGCTGGGCGCCGCGCGCATGGCGGTGCAGTTCGACATGCCGATGGTGCCGGTGGCGCACAATGCCGGCGAGTTCTGGCCGCGTAACGCCTTCCTCAAGCACCCCGGCGAGATTACTGTGGTGATCGGCCCGGCGCTGTTCCCGGCTGATTACGCCGGCCCCGAGGCGATGATGAAGGCCGCCGAAGCCTGGATCGAAGCGCGCCAGCGCGAGATCGGCGGCGTTGGCCCGTTTGCCCATCCCGATGAGCGCAAAGCCCGCGCCGCTCAGCCTCGCGCTGCCTGACGGCGTGGTGGCGGTGCAGCTGACGCGCCGCCCCCGCCAGAGCGTGGCGCTGCGCATCCGCGACGGCGTGGTGGAGATGATCGCGCCGCCGGCGGTATCGTTGGCCGCACTGCAGGATATCCTGGCGCAAAAGCGCGACTGGATCGCCAGTCACCTGGCGCGGCAGCGGCAGGAAGACGCGCAGCGCGAACAAAGCCGTGGCCAGGTGATGCTGGCCGGGCAGACGCTACGCCTGGCGGTGGAAGACGCCAGCCGGCACCGCGCCCGTATCGACGGCGAGGTACTGCAGCTGGCCGGCCCCGGCCTGCAGCAACCGGCCAGGTTGGCCGCCGCCGTGGTGGCCTGGTTGCAAAAAGAGGCGCGCCAGCGCTTTTGTGCGCGGCTGGAAGCCTGGGAACAACGCGCGGCACGGCCGCTGTCCGGCTGGGCGCTGTCGTCGGCGCGTACGCGCTGGGGTAGCTGTACCAGCCAGGGCATCATCCGGCTGAACTGGCGCCTGGTGCAGGCGCCGCCGGCGGTACTGGATTACGTCATCGCCCACGAGCTGGCGCACCTGCGCCACATGAACCATTCCCCGGCGTTCTGGGCCGAAGTGGAACGCCTGTACCCGGGCTGGCAGCCAGCGCGGCAATGGCTGAAAACCCACGGCAACAGCCTGTTCCGCTACGGTTGAACAGCCTGTTCTGGCCGCCTGCCTTTAACTTTGCCCACCCGTCCCCATCTGCCTGCTCTTGCCGCGCTGCGGCCAACCTTATTGCCGGAGAACACCATGCGCCTGCTGCATACCATGATCCGTGTCGGCCAGCTCGACCGTTCCATTGCCTTTTACACCGAAGTACTGGGCATGACCCTGCTGCGCCGTCACGACTACCCGGAAGGCCGCTTCACGCTGGCCTTTGTCGGTTACGGCGACGAAGACAGCAACAGCGTGATCGAGCTGACCCATAACTGGGACACCGACAGCTACGACCTGGGCAACGCTTTCGGCCACCTGGCGGTGGAAGTGGCCGACGCCTACGCCGCCTGTGACGCCGTGCGCGCCAAGGGTGGCAAGGTGGTGCGCGAAGCCGGCCCGATGAAGCACGGCACTACCGTGATTGCCTTCGTGGAAGACCCGGACGGTTACAAGATCGAGTTCATCCAGAAAGGCACCCGCTAAGCGCCGGCCTGCCGCTGGTGGCGAGCTTGCCGATGTCATTTACAGCCCTTCTGCTATGCTGAAGGGCTTTCTTATGTCTGGCGTCAGCCGCAAGTGGGCCGACTTTTTGCTTTTGTGGCAAACCGATTCCGGAATTAATCGTTTAAACTGCGGTCACAAAACATTCTGTTACAAAAAGAGCAGCAACCTTGCTGCCTGCACAAGGAGCCCCGATGAATCGTTTTAGCACTGCACTCTTGCTCTCACTGCTACCCGGGCTGGCCCATGCAGCCAGCCTGGACGGCGCCACGCTGTCCCTGAGCTGGGGCTTGCCCTTTGTTGGCATTCTGCTGTCGATTGCCTTGTTTCCCATTTTTGCGCCTGGTTTCTGGCACCACCATTTCGGCAAGATTACCGCTGGCTGGACCTTGCTGTTTTTGTTGCCGTTTACCGCTACTTTCGGGCTTGGCACCAGTGCCGGGCTGGTAGTGCACGCTATGCTGGCGGAGTTCATTCCGTTCGTGGTGTTGCTGTTTGCGTTGTACACGGTGTCTGGCGGCATTCTGGTATGGGGCAATCTGCATGGTTCGCCGGCACTGAATACCGGCATTCTGGCGCTAGGTACCATACTGGCATCGTTCATGGGTACCACAGGCGCTGCCATGCTGCTGATCCGCCCGCTGATCAAGGCTAATGACAACCGCAAGCACAATGTGCACGTGGTGGTGTTCTTCATCTTCCTGGTGGCCAATATCGGTGGCGGCCTGACGCCGTTGGGTGACCCGCCACTATTCCTGGGCTTCCTGAAGGGGGTAGACTTCTTCTGG
This sequence comes from Vogesella sp., assembly GCF_046297735.1. Lineage (NCBI taxonomy): Bacteria > Pseudomonadati > Pseudomonadota > Betaproteobacteria > Neisseriales > Chromobacteriaceae > Vogesella > Vogesella sp. Next base: position 159,060 of record NZ_JBKBHK010000005.1, on the reverse strand, counting down.
ACCGTGTCTGCGATGGCATTGCCGGTGTTGCTGGCCGTGCTGATCTTGCTGACCGTGTTCTACCTGGTAGACAGCTACTACTTCCGCAAGGAAGGTGTACTGCCGCGCGACAAAACAGCGGACACCCCAATCAAGCTGTACGGCCTGCGCAATATCCCGCTGCTGCTGGCGGTGATTGGTGCGGTGCTGCTGTCGGGCTTCTGGAAGCCGGGTATTACTTTCGATGTAATGGGTACCCCGGTAGCGCTGCAAAACCTGGTACGCGACGGCCTGCTGCTGCTGATTGCTGCTATTTCGCTGAAGATCACCCCGAAGCAAGTGCGTGCCGGCAACGAGTTCAACTGGGACCCCATTCTGGAAGTGGCCAAGCTGTTTGCCGGCATTTTCATCACCATCGGCCCGGTGATCGCCGTGCTGCAAGCTGGCAAAGCCGGCGCGCTGGCACCGCTGGTGAGCCTGGTGTCCGGCCCCGATGGTGCGCCTTTGAACGTGATGTACTTCTGGATGACCGGCATTCTGTCCAGCTTCCTGGATAACGCGCCGACCTATCTGGTGTTCTTTAACCTGGCTTCCGGCGACCCCGCTACCTTGATGGGCCCGCTGTCACAGACCTTGCTGGCCATTTCGATGGGTGCCGTGTTTATGGGTGCCAATACCTATATCGGTAATGCGCCTAACTTCATGGTGAAGGCGATTGCTGAACAGCGCGGCATCAAGATGCCGAGTTTCTTCGGCTTCATGGCCTGGTCGATGGTATTCCTGATGCCGATCTTCGTATTGTGCACCTGGTTGTTCTTTTAAGCCGGCATGATGCCGGGCGTGTCCATGGTGACAGCCCCGGTGGATGAACGACACCCCCGCTTGCCAGCCAAGCGGGGGTTTTCATTTCAATAGCAGGGCTGCGCTACTTTTGCTGGCCTGTCTTTTATTGATGGCTTATAGCGCAAACGGTATCAGCCAGTTGCGCAGCGCTTTGCGCAAGCCTTGTGCCACACCTGGCGGTAGCTGTGGCGAGCACGCCAGTACATTGTCGGCTTCTACTACGGTACCGACACGGCGCAGCAGCGGGGTGGGCTGCAGGCTGTACATGCCGATCTGTGTCGTGAGCAGTACGCGTGCCCGGCCAAGACTTACCAGCTGGACTGCGGTGGCCAGTGATGGGTGTTCGGTAATGTTCAGGCGCTTCTGCCTGAGCAGCAGGCCTTTGAGCCCTGTGCCAAAACCCAGGCGTTGCGAGACGGGAAGGTTGTCCAGATCGCTCAGGGTAAGCGTATCGTGCAGCGCGCTGTAGGCGACGATGGCATGCCTGCCCAGTCCGCCCATTACCTGGTAATTGCCGCCCTGGCGCTTGCCTTGCAACAGCAAGCTGCACACTTTGGGCTGGCTTTGCAGGGTCAGCTCTACCCTGGCTGGCGAGGCATGGCGGTATTCCCACTCGATGCCGGCTTGTTTGCCAAGCTGGTTCAGCAGGGTAACCAGCTCGCCATGGGCCTGGCCATTGCGTATCTGATAGACACCTGCCAGTTCCGGCCCGATGAAGGCCAGTGTGGTGGCGTGGCCCAATGCCGGCAGACACAGCAGGGCAAGGCAGTTTCTGCGCGCAGACATCGGTTTAGCCTTTTGTCATTTATGGCGGCCCCAGTATAGCGATGTTCCTCATCCTGTTTTAACGAGAGCTTTGCGGTATCCTTGCCACTTCCCGATTTCTGTCTGCAGCACATCATGCATATCCACATTCTCGGTATTTGCGGCACCTTTATGGGTGGCATCGCCGCCATCGCCAAAGCCGCCGGCCACAAGGTGACCGGTTGCGACGCCAACGTCTACCCGCCGATGAGCACCCAGCTCGAAGCCATGGGCATAGCACTGATGCAGGGCTTCGGAGCCGAGCAGGCCGATATCGGCGCCGACGTATTCGTGGTGGGCAATGTGGTCACGCGCGGCAAGCCGCTGATGGAAGCCATCCTCAACCGTGGCCTGCCATACATTTCCGGCCCGCAGTGGCTGGCCGAGAACGTGTTGCACGACAAATGGGTGCTGGCGGTAGCCGGTACCCATGGCAAGACCACCACCACTTCGATGCTGGCGTGGATCCTGCAGGACGCCGGCCTGGCACCGGGCTTCCTGATTGGCGGCATTCCGGAAAACTTCGGCATTTCGGCGCGCCTGCCGGGCACGCCGGCGCAGGATGCGGCCAGCCAGAGCCCGTTCTTCGTGATCGAGGCCGACGAGTACGACACGGCTTTCTTCGACAAGCGCAGCAAATTCGTCCACTACCGCCCGCGCACCGCGGTGCTGAACAACCTGGAATACGACCACGCCGACATTTTTGCCGACCTGGCCGCCATCGAAACCCAGTTCCACCATCTGGTGCGTACCGTGCCCGGTGAAGGCCTGGTGGTGGCCAATGGCCGCGAAGCCAGCCTGCAGCGTGTACTGGACCGTGGTTGCTGGACGCCGGTGGAAACCTTCGGTACCGATAGTGGCTGGCAAGCTGGCGCGGCGGACGCCGACGGCAGTTTTGATGTCCTTCTGGATGGCCAGCTGCAAGGCCGGGTGGTGTGGGACGTGCCGGGCGAGCACAACCGCCTCAATGCGGTGGCCGCCATTGCCGCGGCACGCCACGTGGGGGTGACGCCGGCGGTGGCCATCGACGCGCTGTCGCGCTTCAAGAGCGTGAAACGCCGCATGGAAGTGAAAGGCACCGTGCGCGGCGTCACCGTGTACGACGACTTTGCCCATCACCCCACCGCCATTACCACCACGGTGGCCGGCCTGCGCCACAAGGTTGGCCGCAGTACGCGCATCCTGGCGGTGCTGGAGCCGCGCTCCAACACCATGAAGCTGGGCACCATGAAGGCGGCGCTGCCCGGTTCGCTGCAGGACGCCGACGTGGTGTTCTGCTACGGCGCGGCCAACCTGGGCTGGCGCGTGGACGAGGCGCTGGCGCCGCTGGGCGACAAGGCACACTGCTTTGACGATATCGACGCGCTGGTGGCAGCCATCGTGGCCGAAGCCCGCGACGGCGATCAGGTACTGGTGATGAGTAACGGCGGCTTTGGTGGCATTCACGCCAAACTGCTGGCGGCACTGGGCTGATTGCTGCTGCTGGCTGCCAGCACCGCTCCGGCTTGCCGGGGCGGTTTTTTTATGGTGTGCCAGCCGGCTGGCCTGCGCGGCGGCGTTAACCGTTTTGCGCAGGCGCGGCGCTGTGAATGCGGTTGCGGCCTTCGCTTTTGGCCTGGTACATGGCGTGGTCGGCGATCTTCAACAGTTCAAACAGCTGCTCGCCGTGGCGCTTGCGTTCGGCCAGCCCGGCAGAAAAGGTGATGTGCACGATGTCACCATCTTGCTGCAGCGGTAGCGCGGCCAGGCTCACGCGTATGCTGTCCAGCAGCGCGTGTGCTTCGTTCAGGTTGTAGTCGGGCAGCACGATGGCGAATTCTTCGCCGCCCATGCGGCCGAACAGTGCGGCGTGCGGCAGCGCGGCGGCAATATGCTGGGTCAGCCGTTGCAGTACGCTGTCGCCGGCAGCGTGGCCATAGCGGTCGTTAATGGATTTGAAGTGGTCCACGTCCAGTACGACTACGACCAGGCACTGGTTTTCCAGCCGCGCCAGTTCCAGCGCCTTGCCAGCGCCAGACAGAAAATGGCGGCGGTTGGCAATGCCGGTCAGGTCGTCGGAGGTGGCACGCTGGTACAGCTCGTGCTGGGTGGACTGCAATTGCGACAGCGCGCGTTCGGTGGCCTGTTTTTCTTGTTCCAGCCGCTGCGCGTGTAGCAGCCGCTCGGTGATATCGACAAAACTCAACACGTAGGCATTGCGTTCGCGGAACAGCAGCGGGCGCATCGACAGCACGCTCCACAGCCGCTCGTCGCTACGGGTGTTCAGCTCTACCTCACGTTCGCTCAGTTGCTGCTGTTCCTGTAGCAGCGCCAATAACTGGCTGTATTGCTCGCTCGAAGTGAACAGGCTTTCCAGCGAGCGACGGTACAGCGCTTGCCGGGTATAGCCCAGCAGCCGGGTAGCGGCTTCGTTGCCGGTAATGATGATCTTCTGCTCGGCGTCGATCAGCAGCACGCCTACCTGCACGGTGTCGATCAGCGTTTGCTGGTCACGCTGTTCTTCAATCAGCTTGCGCAGGCGTTCGCGCAGGCTGTTGTTGGTGAGCGTGAGCAGGTGTGTGGCCTGACTCACTTCTTCACTACGCTGCAGGATGAAAGTAAGCCTGCGGCCAACTCGTAACAGAATCAGCACTAACAAGCCACTCATCAGGATGGCACTAGCGCACAGATAGAGCGCAAACAGGATGAAAGGCTGGCTGTGGCGTACCGGCGACAGGTGCACCGACAGCTGCAAGGGCACGCTGGACAGCGTTGCCGTGGCATTGGCGGTTTGCAGCATGCCGTGGTCCAGATAACTGGAGAGCCGGCCCGGTGCCCGACCCAGGCTGACCAGCACGTTACCGCTGCTGTCAGACAGCTGCACGTGAGGCTTGTCGTTCAGCAGCTCCGGGTCCAGCAGATCGGGCAGTGTGACATAGCCTGCCAGCGCCCGCTGACAGGCACCAGCCTCACACCATGGCATCACCACCAGCAGGCGCCCGCCTGAGCGCTGGCCTGCTGCATCCAGTAGCAGCAAGCGGCCATCTGCGGGTTGTTGCTGCAGCAGCTGGCGCACGCTGTCAGCAGTCGTCGTGCTCAAGGTGTCGGCTTCGCCATGTAATTGCAGTTGGCTGTCGGCATCGATCAGCCACAGGCGGGTGCCTTGCAGCGGGTACAGGGACGTGGTGTCCCTGGCCAAGCCACCTTTCTTATCACGATGCAGCAGGATATCGCTGCGCAGGGTGTCCAGACGGATATCGATACTGCCTGCAGCCTGGTTAAGCCAGCGCTGTTGTTCGGTGGCAATCTGCTGCCGTGTAAAGGCTGCACGTTCGTAAAGGGTTTCAACCACCATGCTCCACAACAGTAGCAGGAACATCGCAGTCAGAACCGGCAACAAGCGGCTCATGCGCAAAGCACTTTGTTCAGCTTGTTGCTCGCTGGCAAAGCTCATGCCTGACGTCCTATGCTCTGACGGTGGCGGCGGAAAACCCAGCGTTCCCACGCCGCCTGTGCCTCGCCCAGGGCGGCGCCCCAGTCGCCCACAATGGCAAAGCCGTCTGCCTGCGGCAGACAGTGGCGGATGGTCAGTGGCAAGTGCAGGGTGAGCGCCGACGGCGCTTGTACCTGCAGCGACAGTTGGCCCTGGCTGCCGACGGCCAGCGCCAGCGGATGGTGCCAGGCGATCGCTTCCAGCCCGAGCCGGCAGGCGACCGCCGGCGGGTGTTGCGGGTAATGCTGTTGCAAGGCCAGCTCCAGCGCCAGGTCGAGTTTGGCTTCCAGGCGCTGTAGCCCCGGCGCGGCGTCAGCCGGATCGGCCTGGCCGGCCAGGATGGCCAGCGCCAACCGCGTGGTCAGCAAGGCCTGGGGCGCGTGGCCGGGCTGCGGCTGGTAGTCCAGCGGCAGGTGGCAGTCGAAACTGACGGTATCCAGCGACGGCAGGGTCTGCGGCATGGTTACAGGAACAGCTTGCGGATGCCGTCAAGACCGCTGACATTGAGGCTGTAACGGGCCTGCTCGCGCACCACCGGCTTGGCGTGGGTGGCCACGCCGACGCCAGCCTCGGCCAGCATCAGCAGGTCGTTGGCACCGTCGCCCATGGCGATCACCTGTTCCGGCGCCAGCCCCAGTGCGCTGCGTTTTTCGATCAGCAGACGGCGCTTGGCTGCGGCGTCCACGATGTCGCCCAGCACGCGGCCGGTGAGTTTGCCGTCCACGATCTCCAGCTGGTTGGCGTAGGTGTAGTCCAGGCCCAGCTCGGCTTTCAGGCGTTCGGTAAAGTAGGTAAAGCCACCGGAGACCAGCATGAATTTCACGCCGTGTTCGCGGCAGGCGGCCAGCAGCTCGCGGGCACCGGCCATCAGCTGCAGCCGCTCTTCGTACACGCGTGCCAGCGCGGCTTCCGGCAGCCCGGCCAGCAGCGCCACACGTTCGCGCAGCGATTGCGAGAAATCCAGCTCGCCGCGCATCGAGCGCGCGGTGATGGCGGCCACCTGCGGCTTCAGGCCTTGCATGTCGGCGATCTCGTCGATGCACTCGATGGTGATCAGCGTGGAGTCCATATCGGACACGATCAGGCCGAAATCGGCAAAGCGGCGCTGGCTATCGACGTAGTTGGCGTCCACGCCCAGGCGGGCGGCACGTTCCAGTACCAGCTCACGGCGTGCGGGGTTGGCCGCAGCCAGGCGGGCGATGCCGTCTACAGGTGTCACGGGCTCGCTACCGGCCAGGATGGCCAGCTCGGTCACACGGGCAAAATCGAGATGCGGGGCTTGCAGAACCAGGGTAGGGCTGACGCTCATGATGTCGGTGGCTGGGTAATTTAAGACTGTCGGCGATTATGCCACGCCCACCGCCCTGCTTCACGGTTGCTGCTGAATTATCGAAATGGCATGTGCGGCGGGCGCGGCAGCCGGGGTTCAGCCCAGACGCCGGTGCAGCAGCTTGTCCAGCGCCAGCTTGCCGGGGCCGGTGGCCAGCAATAGCAGCAACATCAGCCCCCACTGCAGGTGGAATTCCAGCGCGCTGCCCTCCAGTGCGTGCCAGTAGCTGAGCACCGCCATGATGTTGAGCACGAACAGACCCAGCGCAGCAAAGCGCCCGGCCAGGCCCAGCAGCAACAGCGGCGGCAGCAGCAGCTCGCCGGCAGTGCCCAGTACCGCCGCCAGCGTCGGTGACAGCAGTGGCACGCGGTACTCTTCGCTGAACAGGAATAGCGTGGTATCCCAATCCTGAATTTTGGTCAGGCCTGCCAGAAAGAACACCCGCGCCAGGTACAGGCGCAGCGCCAGCAGGGCGACGGGTTGTAGCCAGGTGTCCAGCCAGGCGGTGACGGGCTGGCTACGGCGCAGCAGGGTGGTAATGGCGTTCATGATGGCTCCTTGATGGCAGATAGTACCCCGTGCTGCAGTACCAGCAGCAGCGCGGCTTGTAGGTCGAAATCTGGCGTGGCGGCCAACCCCGCGCTGGTGGCGTCATCCAGCGTGGCGCCGTCCAGCAGCGCCTGGCAGAACGCGGCCTGGCCGGGCGCCAGCACGTGCAGCTGCATCAGGCCGTCGCCGTTACGCCACAGCAGCAGCGGCTGTGCCGTGGCCAGGTCTACCGCACAGCCGGCGGTGGCCGGCTGGTGATGGGCGTGGATGTCGGCCAGTGGCCAGCGGCTATCCAGCACCGCGCAGGCCGGGTGGCAGGCAAAGCGCAGGCTGCCCCATTGCGGCTGCGGGATGGCGGCCAGCGTAGCGACGGCTAGTGGCGTGCTATCTGCCGCGTAATAACCACGGTGTAACGCCCACTCCAGCTGAGCCACATCCGGCAGGTAGCCAATGTGGGCGGTGTGTTCGAAGGCGGCGACAAAGTCGGCAAAGCCGCCGCCGTAGCGGTGCAGGTTGCCGCTGGCCGACGGCGTGGCCTTGACGTATTCGCGGCTGAGCGCTTCGAAGAAGTCGTCGCCCAGCAGCTGGCGGCAGATCGGGTACACCAGCGCCAGCATCTCCATCAGGCCGACGCGGTAGTTGTTGCGGTACACCGCTAGCGCGCCGGCGGGAAAGCGCGGGTCGGGCTGCCACTGCGGGGTGGTGATGGCGTCCAGCAGCGCGTGTTGCCAGGCGGTTTCGTTCATGGCGTGGCCTCCGTGTACTGGTCGAGTATGGCCTGCGCGGTGGCGGCTTCGGCCAACAGCGTGTCCAGCGGCGGGATGTCGATATCCCACTCGATCAGGGTTGGCCGCGCACCAAAGCGCGCCAGCACCTGCCGGTACAGCTGCCATACCGCCGGGTACACCGGCCGGCTGTGGGTATCCACCAGCAGGGTGCTGCCGTCGTCAAACGTGCGCTCGGTGTAGCCGGCCAGGTGGATTTCGCCGATGGCGTGCGGCGGCAGCGCGGCCAGGAAGGCATCCACGTCGGTGCCCAGGTTTTGCTGGTTGACGTACAGGTTGTTCACGTCCAGCAGCAGGCCGCAGCCGGTACGCGTTACCAGCTCGGCCAGAAACTCGCCCTCGTGCATGTCGTTGCCGGGGTAGGCCAGGTAGCTGGACAGGTTCTCGATCAGCAGCGGCCGGCGCAGCGCGTCCTGCGCTTCGGCCACGTTGGCCGCTACCAAGTCCAGCATGGCGCGGGTGTAGGGAATGGGCAGCAGGTCGTTGGCAAAGCGCTGGCTGGCGTCGTGGTTGAACGACAGGTGCTCGGACACCGCCACCGCCGGTACGGCGTCCAGCAAGCGGCGCAGTGCGGCCAGGTGGGTGGCGTCGGGGCGCGCTGCCGCGCCCAGGCCCAGGCCGACGCCGTGCAGCGACAGCGGGTAGCGTGCGGCCAACTGTTGCAGCATGGCCAGCGGCTGGCCGCCGTCGAAGAAGTTTTCGCTGTGCAGTTCTATCCAGCCCAGCGCGGGTTGCTGCGCCAGCACCTGCTGGTAATGCGGGTGGCGCAGGCCGATGCCGGCGCACACGGGAAGGGAGGCAGTCATGACAAGGTACCGGGTCAGAAACGGGAACGGGGCCGCAGCCCCGTCATGCAGCCTGTGCGGGCGTGCTTACTTCTTCATCGGTTCCAGGGTGCCGCCCATCTTGGTGCAGCTACCGGCTGCTACGAATTTCCACTCGGTCGGGTCTTTGTCCACTTTGGACTGGCCGGCGCAGCTGTGGCCGTTGGCGGCACAGTCGTTCTTGCCGGCCATGGCGATGCCGTAGCATTTTTCTTTGCTGGCAGCGACAGCCGGCGCGCTGACGGCAGCCATGGCAATAGCAGCGGACAAAGCAGAAACCAGCAGGGTTTTGGACGAAGCGGACATGGTGATTCTCCTGTGTAAAAGTGGGTATCGAACGCGGCAGATGTCGCGTGACGAGCTTTAGTCGGCCCACATCGCCATCCATTACACACTGCGGCAAAAAATTTATCGAGCGGCTTTTTGTGTGGCTTGTGTGACGGCCGGGGTGGGCAAAACAAAACCCTGTCTGTGTAGCAGACAGGGTTGGTGTCAGGCAAGGTTGGCCGCCATGGCCGTGCGCGGGCTTAACGGATGTTGACCACCTTGTGCGTCTGTACCGACAGCCGCCACGCCGGGTTGGCCATGCACCAGGCAATGGCGGCACGCGTGTTCTGGCGCTGCAGCGGGCTGTCCATCGGCTGCAGGTACAGGTGGTCGAATTGCAGGTCGGCTGGCAGCTCGCCCGGCAGCAGCGTGGGTTGCGGGTAGACCAGCTTCAGCTCGTGGCCGCTGCGCTGTACCCAGTCGGCGCCGGCTTTGGGGCTGACGCAGATCCAGTCGATGCCGCGCGGCGCCGGCAGGCTGCCGTTGGTTTCCACCGCGACCTCGAAGCCCAGCGCGTGCAGCGCGTCGATCAGCGGCTCGTCCAGCTGCAGTAGCGGCTCGCCACCGGTAAACACCACATAAGGTTGGCCGCCGTTGGCGCCTGCAGGCCAGGTGGCGGCAATGCGCGCGGCTAACTCCGCAGCGGTGGCAAACTTGCCGCCGTCGGGGCCGGTGCCGACAAAGTCGGTATCGCAGAATTGGCAGATGGCTTTGCTGCGGTCTTCTTCGCGCCCGCTCCACAGGTTACAGCCGCTGAAGCGGCAGAACACCGCCGCGCGGCCGGCCTGGCGGCCTTCGCCTTGCAGCGTGTAGAAGATCTCTTTTACGGTGTAGTTCGCCATGCTTGCCCCTTTACAGCAACGGCCACTGCATGTCGCCACGGAAAGTCAGCGACACGCCTTGGTGCGGGGTTTCCATCAGGTCGATGCGCGACAGTTCCGGTACCAGCGGTTTGAGTTCGCCGTGTACCCACTCGGCCACGCTGCCGGCGTCGGCGGCGCGGATGCCGCTGAGCTTGTCCAGCGGGTTGTGGTCCAGCTGGCGGTAGATGGGTTTGAAGCGGTCTTTCACGTCGCCGAAGTCCAGCACCCAGCCCATCACGCGGTCGACACTGCCTTGCAGCATCAGGCGGATCAGGTAGCTGTGGCCGGTGTAGTTGCCGGCGGCGTCGAACGGCACCGCGCTTTCAAAGTGCTGCTCTTTCCAGATGCGGTAGGTATGGCCGTCAAACTGGCTGCCGGCGGTGTGCGTTTCGCGCACCTCCACCCAGGCGAGGCCGGCCAGACGCGGCTGCAGCTGCTGGTACAGCCAGGCTGCCATTACCTCGCTGGTGGGGTTTTCCAGGCCGGGGATGTCGTTCAGGTAGCGGTGGTTCAGCTGCGCAAACAGCGGCGGCCAGGCTTGCAGCAGGATGTCGTTCAGCGACGCATGGCGCGCGTCGGCGACGATGCGCACGCCAAAGCCGTGGCCGTGCAGGCGGCCGCATTTGTGGCCGGGCGGTACGTGCGGCAGCTGGTGTGCGGCTTCGAAACGGGTATCGAAGTACACGTACTCGCGGCCGTCTTCGCCCAGCAGCACGCCACGGTCCGGCGCGCTGGCCAGGTGCAGGCTGCCGGCTTGGCCGCAAGCGGCCAGCAGGTGGCGGGCGAGCGCCAGGTCGCTGGCGTCGGCCAGATGCTGGCTGATATTGCCGTAGTGGAACGGGGCGACCGCTTGTTGCAGAGCGCCTTGCAGCGCGGGCAGGGTGTCTGGCAGCGCGGCCGTGCGCAGCTGCACGCGGAAGCTGTGGCCGTGCTCGCCGATGCCCGGCAGCGTGCGCGCGGCTTCAAAGCCGGCGCCTAGCAGATGGTGACGGCCGTTCATGCCGCACCTCCGGTACGTACCACCAGCGGGTCGGCGACGCCGGCCTCGGCAAAGCCCTTGGCGCGCAGCTCGCACGATGCGCAGCGGCCGCAGGGCGGCACTTCGCCGTTGTAGCAGGTGTGGCTCCAGGCCATGGCGTCCATGGCGCCCACGTCCTGCGCCAGGCGCACGGTGTCGGCCTTGCTCATGAACATCAGCGGCGCGTGCAGGGTAACGCGGCTGTCCATGCCCAGGCGCAGCGCCAGCTCCAGCGCTTTCAGCGTGTTTTCGCGGCAGTCCGGGTAGCCGGAATAATCGGTTTGCGCCACGCCGGTCACCACGTGCTCGATACCGCGGGTGTAGGCCAGCGCGGCGGCAAAGCTGAGGAACACCAGGTTGCGGCCCGGCACGAAGGTATTGGGCAGCGCGGTGTCGGCGTCGTCACGGGCGCCTTCTTCCGGCGCGATGCTGTCGTCGGTCAGCGCGTTGCCGCCGATGGCGGCGAAGGTGTCGATCGGCAGCAGGGTCTGGCGCACGCCGGCCAGCTGGGCGATCTTGCGCGCGCAGTCCAGCTCCACGCGGTGGCGCTGGCCGTAATCGAAGGTGACGGCTTCTACGTTGGCCGCGCCGAATTCGCGCAGGGCCCAGTACAGGCAGGTAGTGGAGTCCTGGCCGCCGGAAAGGACGACGAGGGCTTTGGGTGTCTTGTTCATGGTTCCGTCGAAATACAGTCGAGGTTATTCAGCATAGACGCACACGGGATCGGTCTCACCCGGCGCGAAAAACCGGCCATTATACCGCAGGCCGGTGCTGGCGTGGTGCTGCGGCTGTTGGCTTCAGGGCAGGCGGCGCAGGCAGCGCAGCGCGGCCGGTACCAGCTCGAAGCGCACCGGCGCGTGGCCGGCCAGCTCGCCGTCCAGCTCCAGCGGGCAGCGTGCCGCGTCGCCCTCTACCGTCAGCACGCGACCGCGCAGGTAGCGCACGCGCGGGTCGGCTAGCGGGCGCGCCTGGCGCAGCTGCGGTAGCAGGCGGATGAAGTCCAGGCTGCCGGCGTTGTCGATCAGCACCACTTCCATCAGGCCGTCGTCCAGCTGTGCCTCGGGGGCAATGCCCAGCCCGCTGCCGAAGAAACGCCCGTTAGCCGCCGATACGCAGGTAAAGCGGCCATCGATGCGCTGGCCGTCCAGTGTTAGCTGCATGGCTTGCGGCTGCCAGCGTAACAGCGCGGTGGTGACGGCGCTGTAAAACGCCAGGCTGGCCGGCAGCCGCGCCGGCATGGCCTTGACGCGGCGCACGATGTCGCTGGTAATGCCGATGCTGCCGATGTTGTTGCACCAGCGCACGCTGCCGTCGGCCAGCGTGACGCGGATCAGGTCCAGCGCGTGTACCTGGCCGGCCGCCATCAGCGCCAGCAAGTCCGGCACGCTGTTGCCACTGCCCAGGCTGCGGGCGAAATCATTGCCGGTACCGGTAGGCAACACCGCCAGCGCCACCTGCTGGCGGGCGGCTTCCGGCACGCTCATCAGGCCGTTCACCACCTCGTGCACGGTACCATCGCCGCCGACGGCCACCACCCAGCGCGCGCCGGACAGCGCGGCATCACGGGCATAACGGGTAGCGCTGTCGGCGCTACTGGTGAGCAGCACGTCCACGTCGAAATCGGCACGCAGCGGTGCCAGCAGGGGTTCCGGCAGGCCCTGCGGGCAGTGACGGCCGTGCAGGATGAAAACGATACGGGATGGAGGGGGCATGGTGACGGACAACAGCAACGGTGACAGGCCATTATGCGCAAAAGCCGCGCCGGTGCCCACGGGGCGATCGGGCAGGGTGGGCCGCGCGCCACGCCGGCGGTGTTGCCTGCGCCGGCCACGGGCGGGCTCGGTTACAATGAAGGCCTCCCGTCACCCTGAACGCCGGTATGCTGATCCTCAATCAACGCCAGAAAGACCTGCTTGCCTGGGTAAACCGCGAAGGCTACGTTGCGGTGGAAAAGATGGCCGCCCACTTCCAGGTTACCCATCAGACCATCCGCCGCGACATCACGCTGCTGGCCGATAACCAGCTGCTGCAGCGCTACCACGGTGGCGCCAGCGTGCTGTCCAGCGTGGAAAATGTGGCCTACGACGCCCGCCAGGTGCTGATGGCCGAAGAAAAGCGCCGCATCGCCCGCGCCGTGGCGGCCGAGATCCCCGACAACGCCTCGCTGTTCATCAACCTGGGCACCACCACCGAAGAGGTGGCCCGTGCGCTGTCGCAGCACCGTGGCCTGCGCGTGATCACCAACAACTTCCACATCGCCAACCTGATGTGCGATTACCCCGACTGCGAGGTGCTGGTGGCCGGTGGCGCGCTGCGAAAGCGCGACCGCGGCCTGACCGGCGAAGCCACCGTGCAGTTCATCCGCCAGTTCAAGGTGGACTACGGCATCATCGGCATTTCCTGTATCGAGGCCGACGGCGTGCTGCGCGATTACGATTACCGCGAAGTGCTGACCAGCCAGGCCATCATGCAGCAGTCGCGCCAGGTGTGGCTGGTGGCCGACCATTCCAAGTTCGAGCGCCCGGCGCTGGTGGAGCTGGGCCACGTGTCGCAGCTGGACGCGCTGTTTACCGACCAGCCGGTCAGCGCCGAGCTGCAGGCGGTGCTGGACAAGGGCCAGACGCGGCTGGTGGTGGCCGGCTGATGCTGATCGGCAAACTGGCCGAGCTGACCGGCGCCACCCGTAAAGCCATTCGCCATTACGAGGCCGAGGGCCTGTTGCCCGAGCCGCAACGCCGCGGCAGCTACCGCGTTTACGGCCCGCTGGACGTGCACCTGGTGGGCATGATCCGCCGCGCACAGCGAGTGGGGTTCACGCTGGCCGAGCTGAAAGACCTGGCCGCGCAAAAAGCCGCCAGCGGGCGCTTTCCGCTGCCGGTGGCGCAGACGCTGATCGCCGCCAAACGGCAGCAGTTCGACGCCGAGATTCAGCGGTTGCAGGCGCTGCAGCAGACGCTGGACGCGCTGGAAACCGAACTGGTGGCGCTGTATCAGCGAGAAACAGCCGCCAACGCTTGACCTTGCCCTTAGGGGCAAGCTTTAGGCTGGGGGTCCGATGGATTTCAGGACCCCGCACCATGACTGCTTTGCCTTATTCCCGCATGACCGCGCTGATCAGCGGCGCCTCTTCCGGCATCGGCCGCCACTTTGCCGAACAGTTGGCCGCCCGCGGTTGCCGCCTCATCCTCACTGCCCGCCGCCAGCCCGAACTGCAACAGCTGGCCGCCCAGCTGCACAGCCGTTACGGCAGTCAGGTGCTGGTGCTGCCGGCCGACCTGGCGCAGCCGGGCGCGGTGCCCGATGTGTGCCGCCGTATTGCACAGGCCGGCTGGCAGGTAGACCTGCTGGTGAATAACGCCGGTTTCGGCAAGTGGAGCCATTTCCAGGCGCAAGACGCCGTCGTTTACCAGCAGATGCTGATGCTGAACGTGCTAGCGCTGACCGAGCTGTGTCGGCACTACCTGCCGGCCATGCGCGCGCGAGGCGGTGGCGCCGTCATCAATGTGGCGTCCACCGCCGCCTTCCAGCCTTTGCCTTACATCGCCGTGTACGGCGCCAGCAAAGCCTATGTCTTGCACCTGAGCGAAGCGCTGGCGGCGGAGTACGCCGACAGCGGCGTACGCGTGCTGGGCCTGTGCCCTGGCAATACCGCCACCGCGTTTGCCGACGTGGCTGGCGCTGATGTGTCCGGCATGGCGGCCTCTACGCCGGCGTCGGTGGTGGCCTCGGCCTTGCAGGCGCTGGACAGCGGCCGCCACTACCGGGTGCCCGGTGCGGCCAACTACCTGCTGGCGCAATTGCCGCGCTGGCTGACCCGGCGCCAGGCCACGCGGCTGGTGGCACGCCTGTTTGCCGGCAGGGTGCCGGCGCTAGGGGAGAGCGTTTAGGCGGCGGTCAGGCTGCTGCCTTGTACCGCAGCGTGGCCGCGGTAGCGCGCCAGCCAGGCGTCTACCGCCGCATCGGCGCCGGCCGGCAGGTGCAGGCGCAGCTTGCTGCGGCGCCACAGGATGTCGTCGGCGCAGGTGGCCCATTCTTCTTCTACCAGGTAACGCAGTTCCGCTTCGTACAGACCGGGCTGGATGGCTTCGCCCAGGTCCGCCAGCGACACGGCCGCGCCCAGCACGGTATGCACGCGGCTGCCGTAGGCGCGGGCCAGGCGCTGCGCCAGCGCGGCCGGCAGCCACGGCTTGTCGGCTTGCAGCTGCGCCACGAAGGCGTCGAAATCGCCAGCGGGCAGGTCGCCGCCCGGCAGTGCCTTGCCGGCAGTCCACGTTGGCCGCGTATTGCCCAGCAGCGGCGCCAGCTGGTCCACCACCTGCTCGGCCAGCTTGCGGTAGGTGGTGATCTTGCCGCCGAATACCGACAGCAGCGGCGCGCCGTCGGTATCCAGTTCCAGTGCGTAGTCGCGGGTCACACCGCTGGCGTTGGCCGCGTCGTCGTCCAGCAGCGGGCGCACGCCGGAGTAGGTGGCCACCACGTCGTCCGGGGTGATTTGCTGGGTGAAGTAGCGGTTGCTCATCTGGCACAGATAGGCTACTTCGTCGCTGTCGATGGCCACTTGGGCGGCGTCGCCGTGGTATTCCACGTCGGTGGTGCCGATCAGCGTGAAGTCCTGCTCGTACGGAATGGCAAAGATGATGCGCTTGTCCGGGTTCTGGAAGATGTAGGCGTACGGGTGCTCGAACAGGCGCTTGACGATGATGTGGCTGCCTTTCACCAGGCGGATGGCTTTGCTGGCCGGCGCCTGGATGACGCCGCCCAGCAATTGCTGCACCCACGGGCCGGCAGCGTTCACCACGGCACGGGCGTGTACGGTGGCCTGCTTGCCGTCGGCGCCTTGCAGCGTGGCTTGCCAGCCGTTGCCGTGACGGCGGGCCGCCACACAGGCGGTACGGGTGAGGATGGTGGCGCCGCGTTCGGCAGCGTCGATGGCGTTCAGCACCACCAGCCGCGCGTCGTTGACCCAGCCGTCGGAATACACAAAACCCTGGCGGTAGCTGGCCTGTAATGGCTTGCCCGCGATGTGGCTGCCCAGCTGGATGCTTTCGCTACCCGGCAAGCGGCGGCGGCGCGCCAGGTGGTCGTACAGGAACAGGCCGCAGCGGATCAGCCACGCCGGGCGCTGGGCGGCGTCGTGCGGCATCACGAAGCGTAGCGGCCACATGATGTGCGGCGCGGCGTCCAGCAGCACTTCGCGTTCTTGCAGCGCCTTGCGTACCAGACCGAACTCGTAATACTCCAGATAGCGCAGGCCGCCGTGGATCAGCTTGGTACTGGCCGACGAGGTATGCGCCGCCAGGTCGTCCTTCTCGCACAGCAGCACGCGCAGCCCGCGCCCTGCCGCATCGCGGGCAATGCCCGCGCCGTTGATGCCGCCACCGATCACCAGCAAGTCGTACTGTTCCACCGTTCTGTCCTTTGTGTCACGTTGGCCGCATGCGGCCGCCTGATTGATTTCAGTGTAGAAGATAGTGAAACTGCGACAACAAAGCAACATAAAACGAACATTAAATGTTTGAAAAATGTTTGATGTGTGATTTGAACGAACATGCCGTCTGACAGGGCATGCAAGCGGCTGCGTTGCACTCCGACTACGGGGCCCGATCGGCGATCCGTGTCGTGCTGTAGGCTGGTGTGGCGGGGGCGTGGCCAGACACAGGCGTAAAAAAGCCGCTCCCCGTTGCGGGTGAGCGGCGTGCAGGCGGCGCTTGGGTAGGCAATCAGGCGATACCGTGCGCGACGGCGGCCAGCGTAGCGCCCAGCAGCGAGCCCACTACCGGTACCCAGCTGTAGGACCAGTCGCTGTCGCGCTTGCCTTTGATCGGCAGCAGCGCGTGCATGATGCGTGGCGCCAGGTCGCGGGCCGGGCTCATCGCGTAGCCGGTGGTACCGCCCAGCGACACGCCGATGCCCAGTACCAGCAGTGCCACCGGCAGCGCGTCCATCGCGCCCAGCGAAATCTTGGGCGACACCATGCTGAGGATGGCAAACACCAGTACGAAGGTGGCCAGCACTTCCGACAGCAGGTTGCCGGTGGTGCTGCGGATGGCCGGGCCGGTGCAGAACACCGCCAGCTTGGTGTCGGCGCAGTCGGTGTGGTCGAAGTGGTCGCGGTATACCAGCCACATCAGCAGCGCGCCGGCCATGCCGCCCAGCATCTGCGCCAGGATGTAGCCCGGCGCGTCGGCCCAGGCAAACTTGCCGGCTACCGCCAGCGCCACGGTGACGGCCGGGTTCAGGTGGGCGCCGCTGATGGCGGCCACGCTGAATACGCCGACAAACACTGCCATCGCCCAGCCGAAGGCGATGACGATCAGGCCGCTGTTGTGGCCCTTGGTGTTCTTGAGGATGACGTTGGCGACCACGCCGTTGCCCAGCAGCACCAGCAGGGCGGTACCGATGAATTCACCGAATAAGGGGTTCATGACTCGTTCCTTGCAAAAAAGAGGGACCACCCGCGCCACCATGCAAGCGGGCGCGGGGCAGGTCGGTATAAAGGGAGCGCGCGGCCAACCTCAGGTTGGCCGCAAACAGGCTGGCGGGTGCTTACTGCTGGTCGCCGGCCCAGGCAATGGCGGCGCGGGTGGCGCGGTGCCAGCCGGCCACGTAGCGGGCCACGGTGTCGGGGCTTTGCTGCGGGGCAAAGCGCGTATCCAGCTGCCATTGGCCCTGGATGTCGTCGGTGCTCTGCCAGTAGCCCACGGCGAGGCCAGCCAGGTAGGCGGCGCCCAGGGCGGTGGTTTCGGTGATTTTCGGGCGTGCCACGGCGGTGCCCAGGATGTCGCTCTGGAACTGCATCAGCACGTTGTTGACGCTGGCGCCGCCGTCCACGCGCAGCTCGGCGATGGTGATGCCGGAGTCGGCCTGCATGGCGCCCAGCACGTCCATGGTCTGGAACGCGATGCTGTCTAGCGCGGCGCGGGCAATGTGCGCGGCACTGGTGCCCTGCGTCATGCCCACCAGGGTGCCGCGGGCTTCGGCGTTCCAGTGCGGTGCGCCCAGGCCGGCAAAGGCGGGTACCAGGTACACGCCGTCGCTGTCGGCCACTTGCGCCGCCAGTGGGCCCACGTCGCTGGATTGCTTGATGATGCCCAGGCCGTCACGCAGCCATTTCACCACCGAGCCGCCGATGAAGATGCTGCCTTCCAGCGCGTACTGCACCTTGTCGCCCACTTGCCAGGCGATGGTGGTCAGCAGCTTGTTGTGCGACGGCACCGGTTTGTCGCCGGTGTTCATCATCATGAAGCAGCCGGTGCCGTAGGTGTTTTTCACCATGCCCGGCATGGTGCACTGCTGGCCGAACAGCGCTGCCTGCTGGTCGCCGGCCACGCCGGCGATGGGGATGGCCACGCCCAGATGCGCGGCGTGGGTATGGCCGTACACCTCGCTGGAGCTCTTCACCTGCGGCAGCATGCTGGCCGGAATGCCCAGGATGTCCAGCAGCTCGTCGTCCCACTGCAGGGTGTGGATGTTGTACAGCATGGTGCGCGAGGCGTTGGACACGTCGGTGACGTGCACCTCGCCGTGGGTCAGCTGCCAGATCAGCCAGCTGTCGATGGTGCCGAAGGCCAGCTTGCCGGCCTGCGCGCGTTCACGGGCGCCGGGTACGTTATCCAGAATCCAGCGCACCTTGGTGCCGGAGAAGTAAGCGTCCACCAGCAGGCCGGTCTTGTTGCGGATGGTATCGGCCAGGCCACGGGCACGGATGTCGTCGCAGAAGCCGGCGGTGCGGCGGTCTTGCCACACGATGGCGTTGTACACCGGCTGGCCGGTTTCGCGGTCCCATACCACGGTGGTTTCACGCTGGTTGGTAATGCCGATGGCGGCAATGCGGCTACCCGGCACGCCGGCGCGCGCCAGCGCTTCGGCCGCCACGCCTACCTGGCCGGCCCAGATTTCCATCGGGTCGTGCTCTACCCAGCCGGCTTGCGGGTAGATCTGGCGGAATTCTTTTTGCGCGCTGGCCACCATGTCACCGCTACGGTTGAACAGGATGGCACGCGAGCTGGTGGTGCCCTGGTCGAGGGCGAGAATGAACGTGTCTTGCATGAAGCTCTCCTTGGGCGCGGGCGCCTGTGTTGTCTGTATCTTTTTGTTTGATTGATGTTCGTAAAATGTTGTTTTTGTTTTCGGGTGATTCTAGGCCGCTGGCATCCGCTGTCAATCTCTGCAACGCAAAAAGTGCCATCGCCACCAGCTTTGGCCTGGGCAGTTGTGGTGTAGTTGCCCGGTTACCGCGTGCTGCATGGCAAGGTAAATCGACCAGTATTAGCCGTTTTTTGCCGGTGATAGCCTGCTGCAGCATGGCGGCCAGCAAATGCTGCATTGCATGGCCGGCGCTGTGGGGTTTCGCTTGTGCACAGTGTGTTGTCTTGCCGGGTGTTACCGCAGGATTATGATGTGGAATTTGATGACAATGGCAATAAATGCCCCGCTTTTCGCTAATGCTGCCATTCGGTAACTCGATAATCTTTAATGATTAAACTTACTGCTTTTTATTAGCGATACTGCGTGTTTTTGCTTGCAAACACTTATAATTTGCGGGTAACAGGAGAAAAAAATGCCGATAGATCACACGCACACCATCCTGATGGTGGACGACGACGAGTTCATGCTGGCGTTCATGGAGGAGGCACTGGGGCCGCATTACCCGGTGCGTATTGCCAACCATCCTGAAACCGCGCTCGGCATGATGCGTGCTGCGCCGCCCGCTTTGCTGTTGACCGATGTGCGGATGCCGGGCATGAATGGTTTCGCCTTGTGCGAAGCCGTTAAAGCCGAGCCGGCATTGGCGGATGTGCCCGTGCTGTTTCTATCGGGCCTTGAAGGGGTGGACGAACACGTCAGGGGTTATGAGGTAGGGGGCGAGGATTTCGTCACCAAGCCGGTCGACCCGCAGATTCTGCTAGCCAAGGTGCAGCGCGTGTTGCTGTCGGTGTCAGAGCGCCGCCAGCTGCGCGAACAGGCAGGTTTCGCCAGCAGTACGGCCATGGTGGCGATGAGCAGCATGAGCGAAACCGGCATGCTGCTGGATGCGCTCAAGCAGTTCAATCAGTGCGCCGACTACCCGGCGTTGGGCCAAGCCATGTTGGCCGCACTACAGGCGTTCGAGGTAGAAGGGGTGGTGCAGCTGCTGCCCGCCGATGCGCCCCCGCTGGTATTGAAAAGCCACGGTCAGGCTTCAGAACTGGAGGTGTCAGTGCTGAACCATATGGCCGGGATGGAGCGCATCGTGCAGTTCCGTGACCGGCTGGCCATTACCTACCCGCGCCTGCATTTGATGATCACCAACCTGCCCCTGCACGACGAGGCGCGCTGTGGCCGCCTGCGCGACCATCTGGCAGTGCTGGTCGAGTCTGCCGAAGTGCGGCTGCATGCCTTGCACTTCGAACATCAGTCGCGCCGCCAGGGCGGTGCCATCCGTGACACCGTGGCCCAACTGGGCATGGTATTGAGCGATATCGACCGCATGCAGCGCCAGGGGCGTGCCGACGCCACGCTGCACCTGAACAGCGTGCTTGAGCGCGTGGAAGCCACTTTGTTGAGCATGGGGCTGACCCAGCGTCAAGAAAACCACATCATCACCATGATTAGGGAGGGGTTTGACGAGCTGGCAGTGGGCCGTCTGGCCGAGGAACACTTCCAGAATGCGCTGTCCCGTGCCATCGACGATCTGCAGTCGGTACTGCATGGCGAGACGCAGCAGTCAAGTGCCTGATACCTGCGTGACGTGAAAACGACAACAGGGTTGGCCGCGGCCAACCCTGTTTGCGTTGAGATCGCCGCGCGATGGCTTACGCCAGACGCGCCAGCAGCGCGTGCGCCACGGCTTCGGACGAGGCCGGGTTCTGGCCGGTGATCAGCAGGCCGTCTTCCACCACGAACGGTGCCCAGTCGGCGCCCTTGCGGTACAGGCCGCCCTTGGCTTGCAGCGCGTCTTCCACCAGCAGCGGCACGATGGCGGTGAGCTGCACCGCGTCTTCTTCGCTATTGCTGAAGCCGGTCACTTGCTTGCCGGCCACCAGCGGCGTGCCGTCGGCCGCTTGCGCGTTTACCAGCGCGGCGCTGGCGTGGCACACGGCGGCCAGCGGTTTGCCGGCGGCCACAGTGTCGGCGATCAGGCGCAGCGAAGCGGCGTTGTCCACCAGGTCCCACAGCGGGCCGTGGCCGCCGGGGTAGAACACGGCGTCGTAGTCGGCGGCGTTGACGCTGGCCAGCGGCAGGGTGTCGGCCAGGCGGGCTTGCAGCGCGCTGTCGGCGTCAAAGCGCTGGGTAGCCGGGGTGGCAAATGCCGGGTCGGCGCTTTTCGGGTCGATCGGGGGCTGGCCGCCTTGCGGCGAGGCCAGGGTAATGGCGACGCCGGCGTCGGCCAGCGCGTAGTAGGGGGCAGCAAATTCTTCTACCCAGAAGCCGGTCTTGTGGCCGGTATCACCCAGCTGGTCGTGGCTGGTCAGCACAAACAGTACATTTTTCATGGTGTATCTCGTGGTGGCCTGCGGCCAACCTTGGCCGCAGGCAATCTCATCGTTATGCGCCCGCTGCTGGCAAGCCAGCGCCGGGCGGGGGCTTACTGGCCCAGGGCCGGGTAGTCGGTGTAACCCTCGGCGCCACCGCCGTAGAAGGTTTCCGGGCGCGGCGGGTTCAGCGGCGCGCCGGCGGCCAGGCGCGCCGGCAGGTCGGGGTTGGCGATGAAGCTGCGGCCGAAGGCCACGGCGTCGATCAGGCCGGCGCCGATCAGCTTTTCGGCTTTTTCCAGCGTGTAGCCACCGGCTGCCACGATGGTGCCGGGGTAAACGGCACGCACGCGCTGGCGGAAGTCGTCGCTCCAGGCCGGGCCGCCGGCCCAGTCCGGCTCCGACAGGTGCAGGAAGGCGATGTTGCGCTTGGCGATTTCGCCGATCAGGTACAGCGCCATCTCTTGCTGGTCGGTTTCCGACAGGCCGTTGAACACGCCCAGCGGCGACAGACGGATGCCGACGTGGTCGGCGTCCCATTCGGCGATCACCGCGTCCAGCACTTCCAGCACGATGCGGGCGCGGTTTTCCACGCTGCCGCCGTACTGGTCGGTACGCTGGTTGGCCGCCGGCGACAGGAACTGGTCCAGCAGGTAGCCGTGGGCGCCGTGGATTTCCACCAGGTCGAAGCCGGCGCGGCGCGCGTTGTCGGTGGCGCGGCGGTAGTCTTCGATTAGGTCGGCGATTTCGGCGGTTTCCAGCGCACGTGGGGTGGATACCGGGGCGCGCACCAGTTGGCCGTTTTCGTCACGGATATTGGTGTTGCTGTTGGCCGCAATAGCGGACGGCGCCACCGGGGCTTCGCCGCCCGGCTGCAGGCTGGTGTGCGAGATGCGGCCGGTGTGCCACAGCTGGATGGCGATCTTGCCGCCTTCGGCGTGCACGGCGTCGTTCACGCGCTGCCACATCTGGATCTGCGCTTCGCTGTAGATGCCCGGCGCGCCGGCGTAGCCCTTGGCGGTGGGGGAAATATGGGTGCCTTCGTTGATGATCAGGCCGGCACCGGCGCGCTGGCGGTAGTACGCGATGGCCAGCTCGGTGGGCACGTCGCCCGGCTCGGTGTTGCGCAGGCGGGTCAGCGGTGCCATCAGCACGCGGTTGTTCAGGGTCACGGCGCCCAGGCGCACGGGGGTCAGCAGTTTATCGGCTTGCATGAGGTGTCCTTTGCTTGCGGTTTAGCGGTCGAATCCAAAGCCCTGGGCGCGTGCTACCGGTGCCACTTGCGGGAAGTACACTTGCTGGTAATAGCGGGCAATGCTCTGGCTCCACGGCTCGCCGTCGGCGCGGCCCAGGTTTTGCCAGTGCTGTTGCAGGGTCTGGTCGTAGGCGGCGATGTGGCCGGGCAGGGCGGCGGCGTCGTAACGCTCGTTATGGGCAAACGTCGCCAGCGGCAGGCGCGGCTTCACGGCGCTGTCGTCGGCGCTGTAACCCAGCACCACGCCGGCCAGCGGGAAGGTGAGCTCGGGCAGGCCCAGCAGCGCGATCATGGCGGCCGGGTCGCGGCGGATGCCGCCAATCGGCACCACGCCCAGGCCGGCGGCGCGGGCGGCGGTCATCAGGTTGCCCAGGGTGATGCCGGCGTCCACGGCGGCTACGGCAAAGCCTTCCACGCTGTCGTGGATGACCTGCTCGCTACCGGCGGCGGCCACGCCCAGGCGGGTCTTGTAGAAGTCGGCTACCACGGCGATGAACACCGGCGCCTGTGCAATCCATGGTTGGCCGCCGGCGATCTCGGCAATGCGCGCGCGGCGGGCGGCATCCTGTACCACCACCAGCGATACCTGCTGGCCGTTGATGGAGGTGGGGCCGTGCCAGGCGGCGCGCAGTACCGCGTCCAGCACCTCGGCCGGTACCGGTTTGTCCTGGTAGCTGCGGATACTGCGGTGTTGCTGCATCTGTTCAATCGCGTGGTTCATCACAAGCTCCGAAGAATAAATTATTAGACCAGTCGTCTAGATTGTGCTTCAAAAAAACCGCCTGCCCATGGGCAAACGGTGTGTGTCGTATCAGGCTGCCGGGCGGCAGGGCGCCAGCTGGCCTTCGGTATGCGTCATGGCGGCCTGCAGCGGCAGCAGGCTGTGCTGCGTTTTCTGCATCAGCGCCGCGCCCAGCCACAAGCTGTACAGCGCGTAGGCGGTTTCATCCGGCGGCAGCTGCGGCTTGATGCTGCCGTCGGCCTGGCCGGCGCGAATGCATGCGGCCAACCTGTGCACGATAGCGTCCATGCCCTCGTGCAGCGCCAGGCGCATCGGCTCGGACAGGTCGGACACCTCGGCCGCCAGCTTGACCGCCAGGCAGCTGTGCGCCTCGCAGCGGGCGTGGTTGTCCAGCCATTGCCGAAAGTAAGCCAGTAGCCGGGCACGGCCATCACCCATGCTGACATCAGCCAGCAGCAGGCCGACACGCTCGCGGTACACCGCAAAATAGCGGGTCAGCATGGCCACGCCGAAGTCTTCCTTCGACTTGAAGTAATGGTAAAACGACCCCTTCGGTACCCCGGCTTCGTTCAGCAGTTCGGTCAGGCCCATCGCGGTAAAGCTGCGGCCATGGATCAGCGCCTCGCCGGTGGCCAGGATGTGTTCGCGGGTGTCGGTGTGCAGTCGTTCTCGTGCCATGGGGTGCATGATAGGGCAAATAGACTGGTCAGTCTAGTGGGTGTGGCGGTTTTTTGCGACGAATAAAAAAGACACGCAACCTGACAGGAGATGCCTGCCAACGTCGTAACAGCGCTGTGCCGTAGCAATAATCTGTGCCGGGCTGCCGTATTGTTCGCATCGTGGCGCCGTACTTGGCATGGGGGCATGGCGGTGGGGTAGCGCCGGATTAGTCACGCGATTGACAAAATCGGCAAGCTGCCAAATGATAATCATTGTTATTTAATTGCTTGCGCCGCCATGCCCCACGCCTTGCCACCGCCACGCCTTGCCCAGCAAGACCCCGCCAGCGTTGATGCCCTGTACCGGGCGCATCACGGCTGGCTGGAAGGCTGGTTGCGCGGCAAGCTGGGCCCCAGCCAGGACCACGCGGCCGACCTGGCGCACGATACCTTCGTGCGCGTGCTGCACAAGCAGTTGCTGGCGCCGCTGCATTCCCCGCGGCCGTTTCTGGTAACCATCGCGCGCGGGCTGATGATCGACCTGTTCCGCCGCCAGGACCTGGAGCGCGCCTATCTGGAGGTGCTGGCCAGCCAGCCGGAACCACAAGCGCCGTCGCCGGAGCAGCAAGCGCTGGTGATCGAAACGCTGCTGCAGGTGGATGCTATGCTGGACGGGCTGGGCAGCCGCCCCAAGCAGGCCTTTCTGCTGGCGCAGCTGGACGGCATGAGCTACCCCGACATTGCCCGTACGCTGGGGGTGTCGGTCAGCAGCGTCAAGAACTACATGGTGAAGGCGCTGACCCATTGCCTGGCCTACCAGCTGGCGCAGGACTGAATATGGCGACACTGACCCCGGCTATCTTGCGGCAGGCCGCCGAATGGCACGTGCTGTTCAGTGCGGGCGAGGCCAGCGATGGCGATCGTGCCGCCTGGCAGCAATGGCGTGCGGCCAACCCCTTGCACGAACAGGCCTGGCAGCAGCTGGCCAGCCTGACCGACCGGCTGCAACCGTTGCCGGCGGGCTTGGGCCGCCAGCTGTTGCAGCAGCGGCAAGGGCGGCGGCGTACGCTGCGCCAGTGCGTGCTGCTGCTGGGCTGTCTGGGCGCGGGCTGGCAGGGCTGGCTGCGGCTGCAGCACAGCGTGGTACCGCAGTCGTTTCATGCTGCCGCCGGCCGTCGCCAGCGGGTGACGCTGGCCGATGGCAGCCAGCTGGTGCTGCGTGCCGGGGCGCGGGTGCAGGTGAGCTACGACCAGCAGCGCCGCCTGATCCGGCTGCTGGAAGGGGAGGTGGCCATTACCACCGCCAGCGACCCGCACACGCCGTATCGGCCGCTGCAGGTGGAAACCCGCCACGGCCAGGTGACGGCACTGGGCACGCGCTTCACCGTGGCGCTGGCCGCCGACCGCACCCGCGTGGCGGTACAGCAACACGCGGTGCGCTTGCAGCCGTGGTCGGGGGCGGCCGGCTTGATCCTGCAGGCTGGCGAGCACGGCGAGCTGGGCGAGGAGGCGCAGCGTTTGCCGCTGGCGCCGGACGCCGCCACGCCGGATTGGGTCAGCGGTCGCATCGTGGTGGTCAATGCACGGCTGGGCGACGTGGTCAGGCAGTTGGCGCCGCATTATCCCGGCGCCTTGCTGTGCGACCAGCAAGCAGCGGCCTTGCCGGTATCCGGTGCGTTTTCCGAAGACAACCCGCAAGCCTCGCTGCAGGCCATTACCGCCACCTTGCCGGTGAAGATCGTGCGCCGTGGCCCGTTATGGACGCTGCTGACACTGCGTTGATGCGCGGCGCAAAATTTTTTTGGCAGCGGGGTGTCTGTTTTGCCGCCATCGTTCGGCCTACCAGCATAACGACTGATTCTCATTTGCTGGTGAGCCCATGAAGAACATTACTGCATCGCACGCACTTCCCCGCCTTACACCGTTAAGCCAGGCCTTGCGCCAGCTCAGCTTCGGCCTGTCGGCACTCACCGTGCTGGCCGCGCTCGCCCCGGCCCCCGCCTGGGCCGATACCGCCGCTGCGGCGGCCACGCGCCATACGGTACAGCTGCCCGCCGGCCAGCTGGCCACCACGCTGGCGCGTTACGCGGCCGACGTGGGCGTGATTCTGGCGTTTGACGCGCAATGGCTGGCTGGCCGCCAAAGCCCGGCGCTGAGCGGCCAGTTCACCGTGGCCGAGGGGTTTGCCCGTTTGTTGGCGGCCACGCCTTACCGCGCCGAGCCGGTAGCCGGCCAGCGTTACCAGCTGGTGCTGCGCCCGGCCAATACGGCCGAGGGCGAGCCGGCCACGCTGGCGCCGGTGGTGGTCACCGCACCGCTGCTGCGTACGCCGGAAAAGCTGGACCAGCAAATGCTGCAGCTGCTGCCGGCGGCCAACGGCGACCTCACCAGCCAGCTACGCATCAACCCCAATATCCAGTTTGACGAAGCGCAGCTGTCGTCGGCCACCGGTGGCGAAATCAGCCCGGCCGAAATCAGCATCCACGGCGCCAAACCGTACCAGAACGAGATGCTGGTAGACGGCCTGTCCATTGCCAACGACCTGGACCCGGGCAACAAGATCGTCACCACCAACCCGGAATACATCCCCGGCCAGGCGCAGGCGCTGGCCTACGACAGCAGCCAGCTGTGCAATGCCCGCGTGCTGGACAACAACGTGCCGGCCGAGTACGGCCGCTTCACTGGCGGCGTGGTGGAAGCCGAGCTGTGCCGCGCGCGCAAGACGCTGGGCGGCAGCGTCAGCATTGGCTACACCTCGTCGGCGTGGAGCGAGCAGATCATCGACCCGCGCCGTCAGAGCGCGTTTGAAAAATCGTCCGACGCCGACAACCAGCCGCGTTACCGCAAGTGGACGTACAAGGCCAATGTGGAAGCCCGCCCGAGCGAAGACTGGGGCGTAGTGGTGTCGGCGGTACGGCGCGAATCGGAGATTCCGCTTAAGCGGTTCAAAACCGATAATGAGAGCACCGTAGTCAGCCAAGAGGTCACCCAGACCCGGCGCATGGACTCGCTGGCCATCAAGGCCGATTGGTCGCCCAAAGACAGCCCGCACAGCGGCGACATCACCTTCAGCTACGCGCCGTCGGAGAATGGCTATTTCATCGCCGACGCCAAAGACAGCGATTACCAGATCCGCAGCGGCGGTACGGCTTTATCCGGCCGTCTGGTATCCGAGCTGGGCAAGGTCACGCTGAACCAGCAGCTGTCGCTGATGCAGAACGAACAGTCGCGCCGCAGCGACGTGGACTACTACCGCGCCTGGCGCTGGTCTACCGCCAAGAACTGGGGCGACGCCAGCGAAAGCAACCCCACCAGCCTGGAAGGGGCGTGGGGCGACGTGGACCAGACACTGCGCACCGTCAACTACAAGTTGGCCGCGTCGTTCGACCTGGCCGGCGATGGCGCACTGTCGCACAAGATCGGCACCGGTATCGACCTCAAGCACCAGACCGCCGAGTACCAGCGCCTGAGCACCACCCGCTACTGGCTGACGCCGGCCAACCTGCCTACCAGCGGCGCCATGGCGTCGTGCCAGTATGCCGACGGCAGCGTGGACACCGAGGGTTGCTCGGCCACCGCCACCCTGGCGCAGGGGCGCGGCCAGTACTTCCGCCGCCTCATTACCTACCAGGCCGGCGGTGCCGAGATGGAAGCGCTGAGCAGCGCTGCCTACATCGACGACCAGATGCGCTGGCAAGACTGGCAGCTGCGCCTGGGCCTGCGTGCCGACCACGACACGCTGACGCGCGACCTTAACCTGGCACCGCGCAGCAGCCTGACCTGGCAGGCCGCGCCCGGCCTGTCGCTGAACGCCGGCGCCAACCGCTACTACGGCCGCTCGCTGCTGGCCTACGCGCTGCAAGACAAGATCCGCACCCTGCAGTACACGCAAACCCGTACCACCAGTTCGCTGGTGTGGAGCGACCCGGTGCAGTCCAAGACCGCCAACCGCCTGTCCGACATCGACAGCCCGTACGACGATGAAGCCACGCTAGGCGTCAGCTGGGAGCCGGACTGGGCCGGCGGCCCGTTCGACGTGCGGCTGACCCGTCGCGACGGCAAGCAGCAGATCGTCAAGCGCCTGGTCACCGGGCAGACCGAGTGTGCGTCGAACCAGTGTTACGTGTATACCAACCAGGGCAGCAGCCAGACCCGCGACTTCACGCTGAGCTGGACCGGCCGTACCCCGTGGCGGCTGGGCAATAGCCGCACCAGCTTCTGGCTGGCGTTCAACAACAGCGACGTGCGGAGCAACTATTCCAGCTACGCCGACACCTACAGCAGCGACAAGGCCGCCGACGAGATCATCCAGTACGACGGCCAGTTCATCCGCTACAGCGACATGCCGGCCGACAACTACAACCGGCCGTGGACGCTGCGTCTGGGCGCCATCACTACGCTGCCGGCCTACAACCTCAGCATCAGCAACCTGCTGCGCATCCGCGACGGCTACCAGCAGATGCTGCAGGACGGTACTACCACCTACGAAGGCAGCACCGTGGACGTATGGCGCAAGACCGCGCTGCCGCGTTCGCTGACGCTGGATACCGTCATCGCATGGAACCCGCGCATCAGCGGCAGCCAGCGTGCGCAGGTGAAGCTGAGCATCGAGAACGTCACCAACCGCAAGAACATGCTCAGCGTCAGCGACAGCTACGCCACCTACGAGCGTGGCCGTACTTTCACCCTGGAGCTGGGCTACCAGTTCTGACCCCCAGTGGGGCGGCGCCTGCCGCCCCCGTTCCTGTCCGAGGTTTTTCGTGAAGCATCTTGTTACCCTGGCGCGCCGGCTTTGCCTGCTGGCCGCCTGTGGCGTGGCGGGCCTGCTGCCTGCCCACGCCGCCGCCGAACCGGCGGAACCGTTCCGCTGGAACCCGGCCATCCAGCGCGGCACGCTGCCCAATGGCCTGCGTTATTTCATCGTGCCGGCCAGCAAACCGGCAGACACGCTGGGCATCCAGCTGCTGGTGCACGCCGGCTCGCTGGAAGAAGACGAACAGCAGTCCGGCGTGGCGCATCTGGTGGAGCACATGGTGTTCCACGAAAGCCGCGACGTGCCGGAAGGCATTGCGCGGCGCATGGCCGCCATGGGCTGGCGCCCTGGCGTGCAGTACAACGCGGTGACCAATTACGAGCGCACGCTGTACATGCTCAACCTGTCCGGCAAGGCGCAGCTGGCGCAATGGGACCAAGGCCTGTTCCTGTTGTCGCAGATCGCCGGCCACGCCCTTATCCGCGACACTAGCCTGGCGCAGGAGCGCCGCGTGGTACTGGAAGAGTGGCGCGGCAAGCTCAGCGTGCGCGAACGCATGGAACAGCAGCGCCGCTTGCTGCTGCGCGACGGCGGCCTGCAGCCGTTGCGGCCAACCATCGGCACCGAGCGCAGCATCCGCACCCAGCCGGCGGCCAGCCTGCAGCGCTTTTACCAGCGCTGGTACCAACCCAACAATATGGCGCTGTTGGTGGTGGGCGCTGTCGATGTGGCGCAGATGGAAGCGCGCATCCGCCACTGGTTTGCCGAGCGGCCGGCGGCGGTACTGCCGCTGCGTGCCGACCGCAACCCGGTGCTGGGCAACACCTTGCGCACCGGCCGCCTGCAAGACGCCGACAACCGCAGCAGCCAGGTAGGCTGGGTGCTGCGCAGCCGCAGCAATCTGGCGCAGGACAGCGCCGGCTTCCGCGTCCGCCTGCTGGACAACCTGGCCGAAAAACTGCTGAAGCAGGAGTTGGTGCGTTACCAGCCGCTGCGGCCAACAGGCGTGCGCAGCGTGGTGGCGCGCAAAGGCTTTATCGGCGGTACCACCTTTACGCTGGGCTTTGCCGCCACGGTAGAGCCCAACGCGCACCGCGCCGGCATGCAGTACCTGCTGCAGCTGCAGCACCTGCTGTTGGCGCAAGCGCCGGACGAGGCCAAGCTCACCGCGCTGCGTGAAGACTTGCTGGCAGTGGCACGTCGCACGCCGCACAGCAGTGCCGGCTGGGACGCACAAAAGTGGCTGCAAGAGCTGCAAAACGCCATCGCCGACGAACGCGTGCTGCAAGACCCGGCGCAGAAAGGGCCGATGGCGGAAGCCATTGTGGCCGGCATCCGCAACGAAGACGTTATCGCCCACCTGCGCGGCTGGCTGCAAAGCCCCGACCGCCTGCTGTTCATGCTGGCACCCGGCCTGAAACCGGTACCGCTGCCGACGCCGCAGCAGGTGCTGGCCCTGCAGGCTGATATTGCCGCCAAACCCTTGCCAGCCGTACCGCAGCCGCCGGTGCCGGCCCCCGTGCCGCTGCCCGAACTGCCGCCGGCGCTGCCGGCCGCTAGCAGCACGCTGCTGTGGCGCGACGAGGCGCAGCAAGTGGCGATGTGGCAACTGGCCAACGGCGACCGCCTGGTGTGGCAGTACCGCGCCAACCAGGACGGCAAGCTGCGCTACGTGGCGGAATCGGGCGCCGGCTACCGGCTGCCAGGTGCTGCCGGCTGGCAGTGGCAACTGGCCGCCCAGTTGGCCGCCGCCAGCGGCCCGGCCGGCTGGCAGGCCGCCCAGCTGCGCCGCTGGGAGCAACACCAGAGCCTGGGGCTGTCGCAAGCGCAAACCACCCAGCGCCTGACGCAAAGCGCCAGCGTTCCCGCCGACAAGCTGGCCACGTTGTGGCATTACTACCAGGCGCGCCAGCTGCACGCCGGCATCGACCCGGCGCTGCTGCGCCTGCAGCAAAACAGCCTGGGCCGCGACAGCAGCGCCGCCAGCCAGGCCTACGCCGCGCTGGACAAGCTGCGCTACCCGCTGACCGCCGCCGATCAGGCACCCACCCCGGCCGAGCTGCGCCGCCAGACCCCGGCCGCCTTGCTGGCGCTGTGGCAGCAACTGGTGGCACGCCCGGTTACCCACTACCTCAGCGGCGACGCCCGCGAGGCCGACGTGCTGGCAGCGGCCAACCTTTATCTGGCGCCGATACCGCGCCGCGCAAACGCCGTCACCGCCAGCGCGCTGCTGCCGCTGCCGGGCTTTTTTGAAAGCCGGCACGCCATCGCGCGCGAACCGGTAGCGCGGGTGCAGGCCTACGGCAGCGTGCCAATGGCGTGGCAGGGCGAGCGTGCGCTGCAGGTGGCTACGCTGGGGCGGGCACTGCACGCCGCCATGCGCCGTTCGCTGCGCGAAGAGGCGGCCGGTGTGTACAGCGTGCAGTTCAGCCTGAAGCTCAACCCCGACACCGACCGCCTGGAAAGCGAATGGCAGTTCAGTACCGACCCGGCGCGGCTGGACGAGCTGCTGCTGCGCGTGCGCGCCATCCTGGCGCAGCCGGCGGCGGTGCTGGACGACGCCATGCTGCAACCGGCGCTGGAATACGGCCGGCAACAAGCCGCCGCCCGCCAGGCGGACGACGACAGCCGCTTCAACCGCCTGCAACTGAGCATCCGCCACGGCGGCGACACCCGTTACCTGAGCCGTAGCGCCGAACTGGCCGCCACGCTGGACGCGGCCAGCGTGCGCGCGCTGGCCAGCGGGCTGCAACTGGACCGCAACCTGGCCCTGTTGCTGACCCTGCCCGAGCCCAAACTGATGGAGACCCAACCTTGAATACCCTGCGTCAATTCTGGCAACTGGCCGCCCCGTACTGGCGCTCGCGCCACAACTGGCAAGCCTGGCTGCTGCTGCTGGCCATCCTCGGCATGGGCCTGATCCTGGTGCAGATGAATGTGTGGCTCAATTTCTGGAACAAGGACTTCTACGACGCGCTGGGCGCGCTGGATACACCGCGCATCTACCCGCTGCTGGGCCGTTACTGCCTGCTGATCAGCGCCGCCGTGGTGGTGGCGGTGGCGCTGGACTGGGTGCGCAAGCTGCTGATCCTGCGCTGGCGCGAAGCGATGACGCGCCAGCTGGTAGACGCCTGGCTGGCCGAGCGCGCCTTTTACCGCCTGGGCCTGCACGGCGAGCCGGACAACCCCGACCAGCGTATTGCCGAAGACGTGAACCTGCTGGTGACCGACAGCATCGACCTGTTGCGCTCGCTGGTGTCGGCGGTGGCCAAGCTGCTGTCGTTCGTGTTCATCCTGTGGCAGCTGTCCAGCAACCTGACGCTGCCGTGGGGCGACGGCCAACTGGTGGTGCCCGGCTACCTGCTGTGGTTTGCGCTGGGCTACGCGCTGTTCGGCGCGCTGCTGACGCACTGGATCGGCAATGAACTGACGCGGCTGAACGTGCAGCAGCAACAGCGCGAGGCCGACCTGCGCAGCACGTTGCGCCACCAGCGCGAACACGCCGAGCAGATTGCGCTGTACGGCGGCGAGCCGTGGGCGCGGCGCCATGTGGCCGACGACTTTGCCGGCGTGGCGGCCAACTGGTACCGCATGATGCAGCGCGAGCGCAATCTGGGCCTGTTCAGCACCAGCTACAACTACATCAACAGCATGGTGCCGCTGTTTGCCGCGCTGCCGGCGTTTTTGTCCAAGTCGCTGACGCTGGGCGGGCTGATGCAGGTGAACTCCGCTTTCATGCAGGTGAGCAATGCGCTGAGCTGGTTTGTACGTGCCTACGACGAGCTGGCGCGCTGGTCGGCGTCGGTGCAGCGTTTGCACCAGTTTGTCAGCAGCCTGGACAGCGCGCGCCAGCTGGCACCGCCGGCGGCCACCACCACCACACCCGCCGCCGGCTTGCAGCTGCAGCAGCTGCAAGTGTGCTACCCGGATGGCCGCCCGATGCTGCAGCCGCTCAGCCATCGCGTTGCTGCCGCGCAGTGGGTGCGCCTGGACGGCCCCAGCGGGCTGGGCAAATCCACGTTGATCCGCACCTTGGCCGGCATCTGGCCGTTTTACCAGGGCAGCCACAGCCTGCAGCACGACGTGTTGATCCTGCCGCAGCAGCCGTATCTGTTCCGTAGCAGCCTGGCGCAGCTGCTGAGCTACCCGGCACTGCAACCGTACCCGGAGCCGGAACTGCGCGACGGCCTGGCCGCGGTGGGGCTGGCGGCCTTGGCCGGCCGTCTGCACGAGGTGGCAGATTGGGGGCGGGTGTTGTCCGGCGGCGAACAGCAACGCGTGTCCTTGCTGCGCGCCATGCTGCAGCAACCGTCGCTGCTGATTCTGGACGAAGCCACCAACCAGCTGGACGAAGCCTCGGCCTTGCTCTGCCTGCGCGCGCTGCGCCAGGCCTTGCCGGGCAGCACGGTACTGGCGGTGACGCACCAGCCGGTGCTGCACATGCTGTTTGACGAGGTGGTGGCGCTGGCGCGCCATGACGAGGGCGCAGCGTTGGCGCCGGCGCCCAGGGTTGGCCGCAGCCTGGTGCTGTAGCGCTAGCCGGCCTTGCGCGGCGGCCGGGTTACAGGAAGCCGCCGCCCAGCAGGTCGTGGCTGTCCAGCAGCTGGTAGCAGAGCGACGGGTGGCGCTCCAGGCAGCGCCGCACCGCCGCCGCCACGTTCTGCCGCGTCTTGCGGCACAGGCCGGGGTGGGCGGCCAGCTGCACCACGATGCCGCGCACGGTGCGCACTTCGTTGGGGCCGGGCGCCAGCTGCAGCGTCAGCCCCAGCTGCTGTTGCAGCCGTTCGCCCACGCGCAGCAGCTGCGGGTAGCTGTCGATGGCGTCGATGTGGGCAATCAGCTTTTTCTCTTCCGCCTGCGTCAGCCGCAGCACACGCAAGTCGGCTTGCGGGTTGGCTGCAAGGTCTGCCAGCCCGCAATTGCACAGGGCTGGCGGGCAGTGGTGGCGCAGGCTGAGGGCGGTGGCAAGGTCCGGCATGGCGGGCTCCGTGGGCGGCTGCCTGCATTATGGACAAGCGGCCCGCGGCTGCGCCAGTCAGCCGGCGTAGCGGGCAAACAGCGCGGCAATATCCACTCGTGCTTGTAACCGTGCGGCCAACAGGTACAGCCCGGCCACCTTGCGGTGCAGGAATAGCGCGTCCACCGGCGGCGTGTGCCAGGCGTCGCGCTCGTGGCGCATGGCCCAGCCGGCGTCGCGCATGCGGGCCGCTAGCGTACTGCTGCCGAAGTCGTAAGCGCCGGTGTGGCGCAGTGGCTCGCAGGCCAGCAGGAAAATGGCCATCACCTCGTCGTAATGGCGGGCCGACACCTGCTGCGGAAAGTAGCCCAGAGCGGTAGCCGCCTCGCCCAGCGCCTGCCGGTCTTGCGCCTGTGCGGCCAACAGCAGGCGGCGGTAGTGCTGCACGTTGTCGGCACCCAGCCGGCGCGTGGCGCCGAAATCCAGCAGCACCAGCTGGCCGCTGGCCGGCTGGTAGCGGTAGTTGGCAAAGTTGGGGTCGCTTTGCAGGCAGGCAAAGTTGAAGATCTCGCGCAGCAGCAGGTCGAACAGCAGGGTGGCGATGCGGTCGCGCTCGGCTTGCGGCGCCTGTTGCAGCGTGGTGATCGGCACGCTGTCGATGAAATCCATCGCCAGGATGCGCGGCGTGCACAGCTCGGGTACGGCTTGCGGCAGCAACAGGTCGGCGTTACCGGCCAGCAGCTGGCGGTAGTGCTGCAGGTTGGCCGCTTCCTGCTGGTAGTCGGCCTCCTGGTGCAGCTGGCGCTTGGCTTCGGTCAGCAGGGTGTCGAGGTCGAAACCCGGCGGCAGCAGGCCGCTCAGCCGTAGCAGGCTGGCCACATTATCTACATCGCTGTCGATACTGCGCGCCACGCCGGGGTACTGCACCTTGATGGCCAGCGTTTCGCCGCTGGCCAGCTCGGCGCGGTGCACCTGGCCGATGGAGGCAGCGGCCACTGGCTGGAAGGAAAAGCGTTTGAAGCGCGTTTGCCAGTCGTCGCCCCATTCCTGTTCCAGCACGTCAGCCAGTTGGCTTAGCGGCATGGTGTGCGCGTCTTCGCGCAGTGTGGCCAGGATATCGCGCAGCGCGGGCGGCACCAGGTCGCCGGCGTCCATCGACAGCAACTGGCCCATCTTCATCGCCGCGCCGCGCATTTGCGACAGCTGGTGGGCAAAGCGGGCGGCGTTGGCCGGCGTCAGCAGCAGGTCTTGCCATTGCGGGCGCTGGCCGCTAGCCAGCCGGCGCGCGCCTTCGGCCACCATGCCGCCGGCAATGCCGCCTGCTAGGCTGCCAAGGCGCGCCAGCCGCGACAGGCGGCCAACCGGTACTGGGCGGGATTTTGCGTTGTCAGTCATGCGGCGGGGGCAGGGCGGGTTGGCTGCCGGGGCGCGGATGGTCGGCCAGCGGGTAGGCGTCGGCTACGTAGGCCGGGCCTTTCATGATGCGCACAATCCACGCGCCCAGAGCCACGGTAAACACCACCGTCCACAGCAGGATCAGCCAGCTGATGGCCAGGATATCCACCATGGCGCTTTGTTGCGGGGTGAGGCTGCCCGGCCACAGCCACACTTGCAGTCGCCACAGGCACAGCGGGCTGGCCAGCAGCAGCGTGCCGTACACCAGGCAGCGTGGTGCCAGCGCCAGTAGCCGGCTTTCCAGCCCGGCCGGGCTGCGCTGAAAACCGGCCAGTTTGTTGAAGTAGCGGCTCATGGTTCAGGCCTGCAATGCCAGCACGCCGGCCAGCAGGCTGAAGCCGGCAGCCAGGCTGAGGTTGCGGCGCAGCGGCAGGTACCAGCTGGGCAAGTCCACGTCGCGGCACAGGCGCCGGTCTTGCAGGTAGTGCAGCAGATAGCCCAGCAGCAGCGTGGCCACGCCCGGCGCCGCCGGTAGCAGCACGGCCGGCCAGGCCAGCAGCGCCGGCACCACGCTCCACGCCATCATGCGGCTGCGACGGGCGGGGTCCAGCCCCGGCAGCGTCATGGCAAAGCCCCAGTGCAGGGCGCCGACAAACGACAGGATCACGGCGCCGTAAACCAACAACAGGCCGAACCAGAAGCCGGCGTGGCCGGCCACCAGCCAGCACAGCGCGGCCAGGCTAACGAAAGGCAGGGCACCGCCATAACCCAGCCAGGCGGCAGGGGCGGGCAAGCTAGCGGGGGCAGTATCGGAAGTCATGATGGCAGACCGGGCAGCAGGAGTGACTGCCCTGATCTTAGAAACGGCTGCCTGTTTTGTCCAGTACAAAGCGTGTACAAAATGGTGCGTAGCGGCCAACCCTGGCGCGGCTTATTGCGGCAGGAAGCGGATGCCGGTGCGGCGTACCAGCTCGTCGTAGGCTAGCAGTTGCGGCTTGGCCACGTCGGCGTTGGCGGTCCAGTACACCCATGATTTGCCGGCAGCCGGGTCGTACACCAGCTTGTACAGCGCGTCCGGCACCCGCACCTTGCCGGCGTAGCGCGGCGCTTGCTGCGGGTCGAAGTAGGGGCCGGTAAACACGTACACCTCGCTGCGGGTACGTTGCACGTACTTGCGGGTGGCGGCCTCTACCGCGCGTGCCCACACGCCACGGTTATTTTCCGGCACCTGCGGCACCATATTGGCCAGGCTGAAGCTTTGCGCCATCGCCGCCGGTGTGGTGCGCTGCGCCGCTGCCGCCATATGGCCGCGGTCGTAGCCGCTGCCACGGTAGTCGGCCAGCGTGGCGCGCTCGCTGCTGCGCAGACGCGCCTCCTCGTAGAAGCGGTCGGTGCGCTTTTCGTCGGCGTCGGCCAGGCTGCGCGCCGACAGCTTTTCGGCGGCAAACAGCGGGGTGCGTGTGTCGCCGTCGTGCAGCACGGCAAAGTCGTCAAAGCACAGCTCGCGCACGCGAGCGTGCTGCAGGCTGGCGGCGATGGCAGGGGGCGTATTGCGGTAGAACAGCTGCGGGCAATCGGCAAAACGGGTGGCCACTTGCGGGCCGCTGGGTACCGGGTTGGCCGCAGCAGGGGCGGCAGGCGTCTGGAAGTGATCGGCGGCGGCGTAAACCAGGGCGACAAGCAGGGGCAACAGGGCAAGCGGCTTTTTCATGCAGGCAGCAACAGCGGGAAAAGGCCGGCAATTCTATAGCAAGTTTTATCGCAAAGTTGTCTTGTTGCCCGCTTAATGCGGCGCTATCGGCGGCGGGCTTACACCAGCCCGCCCAAGCCGGCCGCGGCGCCTGCCGCCAGCAGCCACAGCGGGTTCAGCCGCGTGCGCCAGCTCAGCAGCGCGCAGCCTGCCAGCAGCGCTCCACCGCTCAGGGACGGCGGGTGGCTGCCGGCCATCATCGCCACGCCGGCGCCGATCAGCCCCACCGTCAGCGGTGCCAGCCCGCTGCTGATGGCGGTGGTCAGCCGGCTACCGCGCGCCTGCTGCCACCAGCGGGCCACCCAGAAACTGAGCAGCGACGACGGCAGGCAAATGCCGATCAGGCTGACGATGGCGCCGGGCACGCCGGCTACCTTCCAGCCCACCAGGCTCACCACTAGTACGTTCGGCCCCGGTGCCGCCTGCGCCAGCGCAAACAGCGCGGCGAATTCCTGGCCGCTCATCCAGCGCAGCTCGGTTACCACCACGCGGTGTAGCTCCGGCACGATGGCATTGGCGCCGCCCACTGCCAGCAGCGAAAACTGCACAAACATCAGAAACAGGAAGATCAGCATGTCAGTGGCCCTCGTGCGGAAAACGCCACGCCAGCCCCACGGCCAGCGGCGCCAGTACCAGCAGCACCAGCCATAGCGGCAACTGCACCACCGCTACTGCCACGAAGGTCAGCCCCGTCAGTGCCCACGGCCGCCAGTGGCGCGGCAAGCGCGCCGCCAGCTTCAGTACCATGCCCAACAGCAGGCCGATGCCGGCCGGTGCCAGCCCGGCCAGCAGCTGTTGCAGCCACGGCGCCTGCTGGTAATGCTGGTATAGCGTGGCCAGCAGCAGGATCAGCGCCAGCGGCGCCAGCAGCAGGCCGGCCACCGCCAGCAGTGCGCCTTGCGCGCCGTGAAAGCGGCTGCCGATGGCCACCGCCATATTGACGATATTGGGGCCGGGCAGTATCTGGCCCAGCGCCAGCAGCTCGGCAAACTCGGCGTCGTTCAGCCAGCGCCGGCGTTGTACCAGCTGGTGTTGTGCCTGCGGTAGCACGCCGCCGAAGCCGCTGAGGCCGATGAGGAAAAAGCCGCCGAACAGTGCTTTCTTGTCGGGAATGATCAGGGTATCCATACCCGCTAGCCTAAGCCCGCCGTGCGGCTGGCACAAACGGCTTTTTCTGGCTTTGTTTGTGCGTTATTCTCACAAACATGAACCGCAAGCTCCCGCCACTCAATGCGCTGCGCGCCTTTGAAATGGCCGCCCGCTACCAAAGCCTGACCGCTGCCGCCGCCCAGCTGCACGTTACCCATAGTGCCGTCAGCCGGCAGGTGGCGCTGCTGGAGGAATGGCTGGGCGTGGCACTGTTTGAACGGCTTGGCCGCCGCCTGCGGCTGACCGACGCCGGCCGCCAGTACTTGCCGGTGGTGCAAGCCGCGTTCGACAGCATTGCCAATGCCACCGAAAAACTCACAAGCCAGAAACCACGGCTATTACGCATCAACGCCGCCCCCACGCTAGCCATGCACTGGCTGCTGCCCCGGCTGACGCAGTTTCAGCGCCGCCACCCGGAAGTAGAGCTGCGGCTGGCCACCTCCGACGCCATCATCAACAATCAGAACGCCGATTTCGACATCGCCATCCGCCGTGGCAACGACCACTGGCCAGGCTTTGTGTCCAACATCTTTCTGACCGAACACGAGCTGCCGGTGGCCAGCCCGGCCTTGCTGGCACGCCAGCCGTTGCCGGATGCTGCCGCACTGGCGCAGCACACGCTGCTGCACTCGGAAACACGGCCGGTGGCGTGGGAGCGCTGGCTGGCGGCTGCCGGTGTACCCGGCTTGCAGCCTGCGGCCAACCAGCATTTCGATCACTACTATCTGGCGCTGCAGGCGGCGGTGGACGGTATGGGCATCACGCTGGGGCCCAGGCCGGTGATAGACGAGCTGCTGGCCAGCGGCAAACTGCAGATTGCGCTGCCCGGCCCGGCGGTGCGGGTTCGCGGTTATTCGTGGGTGGTACCGCTGGCGCTGGCGGAAGACCCGCTATGCGCCGAATTCTGCGCCTGGCTGGAAGACGAGGGCGGCGCCTAGCGGCAAGGTTGGCCGCAGGCGGAAAAAGCCCAAGGCCGCAGCTTGCGCTGCGGCCTTGGGCTTTTTGCGTGTGCAGTAGGCAGCGCTTACAGACGGAAGCGCGACACCATGCCGTGCAGGTGGTTGGACAGCTGGTGCAGGTCGTCCACGGTACGAGTGGCGTTCTGCACAGCCTGGTCGGTTTCGATGGCCATGTGGTTGGCCACCTCGGCGGCGCGGGCCATTTCGGTGGTGGCGATCGATTGCTCGCGGGTAGCGTCGGCAATGTCGCGGATGGTCAGTACCACGCGGCCCACTTCCTGCTCGATGCCGGCAATCTCGGTGGCCACCTGGCGCGACGCGCCAACGCCGGACTGCACCGACTGCTGCGTGCTGTTCATATTCGCCAGCGCCGAACTCACGTCTTCGTGCGTGGCGTGGATCAGCTGGCCGATCTCCACCGTGGCCTTGGACGTGCGCTCGGCCAGCTTGCGCACTTCGTCGGCCACCACGGCAAAGCCGCGGCCCATTTCGCCGGCGCGGGCGGCTTCGATGGCGGCGTTCAGCGCCAGCAGGTTGGTCTGGTCGGCAATGTCCTTGATCACGTTGATGATCTGGTCCATCTCGGCAGAGCGCTGTCCCAGCCCGCCCAGCGTGGTGGCCAGCTCGCCCACGGCACAGGCAATGCCTTCGATGCTGTCGGCCAGTTCGCCCACCGATTGCGCCGACTGGCGCGAGGTCTGGCCGGTTTGCACTACCGATTCTTCGGCGCTGCCGGCATTGCTGGCGATGTGGTTGATGCTGACGGTGATCTGCTCGATGGTGGCGGCGGTGGCGCTGGAGGCGTCGGCCTGCTGCTGCGAATCGCGCGCCAGCTGGCGGGTAATGCCGTTCAGGTCGTCA
This sequence comes from Vogesella sp., assembly GCF_046297735.1. Classification (NCBI taxonomy): domain Bacteria; kingdom Pseudomonadati; phylum Pseudomonadota; class Betaproteobacteria; order Neisseriales; family Chromobacteriaceae; genus Vogesella; species Vogesella sp. The sequence goes on along the minus strand of NZ_JBKBHK010000005.1, from coordinate 119,332 downwards.
ATGCCGCCGTTCAGCGACACGGTGTGCTCGCGCACTTCCAGGAACATCTGGCGCAGGCTGCCGATGAAGCGGTTGAATGCCTGCGCGGTCTGGCCGATTTCGTCGCGGCTGTCGATCTGCAGCTGATGGGTGAGGTCGCCCTGGCCGCTGGCGACGTCCAGCAGCGCGTCACGCAGGCGCACCAGATTGGCCAGCAGGCGGTTCAGCGCCACGTTGGCCAGCAGGGTGGCGGCCACGGCTACCGCCAGACCGGCCAGCATCAGGGTAAGCAGCATCTGGCGCAGCGGTGCCAACAGGATGTCTTTTTCGGCCACGGTACCCAGTACCCAGTCGGTACCGTCTACCGGTGCTAGCTGGGCGTAGTAGGTCTTGCCGTCGATGTCCACTTCGTGCAGCGCAGGTGTCGTGCTGGCGCTGGTCAGCAGGCTGCCGTCAAAGCCCGGCATCACGTCGCTCACCGGTTTCAGCGTGCTGCCGTCGGCCGGGTGCACCACGATATGGCCGTCGCGGGTGGCCAGGAAGGCGTAGCCGTCGCCGCGCAGCTTGATGCCTTTTACCACGGCGGTCAGGCCTTCCAGCACGATGTCGCCGCCAGCAACACCAACCAGCTGGCCATCACGCAGGATGGGGCTGGCCAGGGTGACGCCCAGTTTGGCCGGGCTGGCAAACATGTAGGGCTGGGTCAGTACCAGGCTGCGCTTTTCGCTGGCCAGCTTGTACCACGGGCGGGCGGTGGGGTCGTAGCCGGGCTTGGGCGGACGATTGGGGTCGTCGTAGCGCATGGCCTTGTCTTCGTAACCGGCAAAGATCTGGTCGAAGCCACCGGCTTCCTTGCCTTGTTGCAAGCTGGCGTACGGCGCGCTGGCGTCTTCCTTGCCCAAACGGTTGGCGGTGGCGCGGATGGCGTCGCCACGCTGGCCGACCCAGCGGCCCAGTGCTTCGCGGTTACCGGCGATGGCGGCGTTCAGTTCTTGTTCGACGCCGCGCACGATTTCCACGCGCATGCGCTGGTAAGCCAGCGCGGCCAGCACGGCAATGGCAATGGCCAGCAGGATGGCCACAAATAGCATCAGTCGCTGTTTCAGTGACATTCGGTGCCTCATCAATGACAAGGGGCGGCCGGCGCCTGTGTCTGGCGGCGTGTCGCCCCAGGTGGGTGTGTGGGAGGGTAAAACCTTATTGCTTGTGTTGTTTTGTATCAAATAATACGGTCGAATAATAACAAGTAATGAAAAATATTGCAGGCTAACTGCTAACGTTGCGATCGCGCCAAGTAATAAGCCCCGCACTGCCAAGGGCAGACGGGGCTTGAAGGCCGGTGTACGTGGTTACAGCTGCAGCTGCCTGCTCGTGGCTTTGCCGGCCAGCGCGTGGTCGTGGGTGACCAGCAGCAGCGCGCAGCCGATGCGCGCCAGTTCATCCAGCAGGCAGTGCACGGTGTCCTGCTGGGTGACGGGGTCTAGCCGCGACGTGGGTTCGTCGGCAAACAGCAGCGCTGGCTGCAGCAGCAGGGTGCGGATCAGCGCCAGCCGTTGCAGCTCGCCGCCCGATACCTGCGATGGCTTGCGCGCCAGCAGGCCGGGCGACAAGCGCAGCCGGTGCAGCAGCGTTTCCAGGCTGGCGACAGGTTGGCCGCAGTGCTTCAGCACGTCGTGCAGCGCGGTGTGCAGCGTTACGTGCGGCGCAAACGCCTGCACCGGGTCCTGGTACAGCTTTTGCCACGCGGTGCGCGGCAAGCCGTCGCGGTAGTGCACGCTGCCGTGGTCGGCACGGGTCAGCCCCAGCAGGATGTTGCCCAGCGTGCTTTTGCCGGTACCGCTGTCGGCCAGCAGCGCCACGCGCTCGCCGGCGGCAATATCGATGTCCACGTCGCGGAACAGCGTTTGGCTGCCGTAGGCCTTGCTGAGGCTGCGGCCCTGCAGCAGCCAGTCGCCCGGCGCCGGGTGCGCGATGGCAGGCCACGCTTGCGGCTCGGCGGCCAGCAGCTGTTGCGTGTACGGGTGCTGCGGCTGCTGCAATACCCGGCTGGCCGGGCCTTGCTCCACCACCTCGCCACCGCGCATCACCAGCACCTGGCCGCCCAGCGTGCGTGCAAGCGTGATGTCGTGGGTGATTGTCAGCAGGCAGCGGCCGTCGGCCAGATGCTGTTGCAGCAGCTGCGCCAGCGTGGCGCAGGCGCGGCTGTCCAGCCCTTTGCTGGGTTCGTCGGCCAGCAGCAAGCCGGCGCCGCCCAGCGTGGCGGCAGCAAACGCCACCCGCTGCGCCATGCCACCCGACAGCTGGTGCGGGTAATGGCGCTGCGCCGCTTGCAGGCCGAGGCGCGCGAGTTGGCCACGCGCCTCGGCCTGGGCGCTGCCGGCTTCGCCACGCCAGCCTTCCGCCACCTGCGGCAGTACCCGCATGGTGGGGTCCAGCGCGGTGGCCGGTTCTTGCGGCAGGATGGCCAGCTGTTGGCCCCACAGCGCGCGGTGGTTGGCCGCATCGGCCAGCGGCCACAGCTGGCTACCCTGGCGCAGCTGGCCACTGGCGCGCAGGCCGGCGGGCAGGGTGCCCATGATGGCGTGTGCCAGCAGCGATTTGCCGGAGCCGCTTTCGCCCAGCACGGTCAGTGCCTCGCCCGGGTACAGGGTGAGGTCCAGCGCCTGCAGCAGGCAGTGTTGTTGCTGGTAGACGGCCACGCCGTCCAGATGCAGGCTAGTCATCGTTTCACCTCCAACGGGCGCAGCAGCACCAGCGCGGCCAAGGTCAGCGCCAGCACGGCCACCGGGGCCAGCACCAGCCGCGGCGCTTCGCTGTAATGCGGCAAGGCCTCGGTCATCATCAGGCCCAGCTCGGCCGCCGGCGGTTGCAGGCCGACGCCAACGTAGCCCAGCGTGGACAGCGCCAGGATGGCGGTGGCCATGCCGAAGCTGGCCATGGTTAGCAGCATGGGCGCCAGCTCCGGCCACAGGTGGCGACGCACGATATACCCGGGGCCAAAGCCCAGCAGGCGCGAGGCTTCCACGTGCGGGCTAGCCAGTACCAGCCGGCTGCGCGCCCGTGTCATGCGGAAGTATTCCACCCATTGCGCCAGCGCCAGCCCCAGGTACAGGGTGACAAAGCCGCCCTTGGCCATGGCGGAAAAAATCAGCACGATCAGCAGCCCCGGCAGCGCCAGCACGCCGTCGGCCACGCCGCGCAGTACGGTATCGGTGATGCCGCCGCGCCAGGCGGACAGTACGCCCAGCAGGCAGCCCAGCAGTGCGGCGCTCAGTACGCACAGCGCGGCCAACCCTAGCGATACCCGGGTGGCGCTGGCCACGCGTGCCATCACGCTGCGGCCCAGCTGGTCGCGGCCCAGCGGCTCGGCCAGGCTGGGGCTGGCCAGAAACTGCATCAGGTCCTGGCGTGCCGGGTCCGGCCACAGCCAGGGTCCGGCTACGGCCAGCAGAACGATCAGCCCCAGCAGCAGCCAGGCCAGGCGGCGGTGCCAGGGTAACAAGGCAAGGTAAGTCATTTACGGCTCCGCCGGGCCACGCGGGTCGATGGCCAGGCATAACAGGTCGGTGAGGGTATTGAGCAGCACGAACAGCCAGGCCAGCAGCAGGGTGCAGCCCTGGATCATCGGCACGTCGCGCCAGAACACGGCGTGCACCAGCGCGTGGCCGATGCCGGGCCAGGCAAACAGGCTTTCCACCACCACCACGCCTTCGATCAGCAGCACCAGCTGCACGCCGGCGTAGGCCACCACGGTGACGCCGATATTGCGCAGGCCGTGGCGCCAGAATGCCCGCCACGGCGACAGGCCTTTGGTGAGCGCAAAGCGGTAGTAGTCGGACTGCACCACCGCCAGCACGCTGTCGCGCACGATGCGCGCGGTGAGGCCGCACAGGCCCAGCCCCAGCGTCAGCGCCGGCAGCAACAGGTTGCCATCCTCACCGTGGCCGGCGGCCGGCACCCAGCCCAGCTGTACCGATAAACCCAGCATCAGCATCAGGCCCAGCAGGAACGGCGGCAGCGCCCGCAGCGCTACGCTCGCCAGCAGGGTCAGACGGTCGGCCCAGCCGCCGGGCCGCAGGCCGCTGGCCAGCCCCAGTGGCAGGCCCAGCGCCAAAGCCAGCGCTACGCTGGCGGCGGCCAGCTGCAGTGTGGCGCCCAGGTGATGGCCGATTTCTTCCAGCACTGCGCCGCCGGTCACCAGCGATTGCCCCAGCTGGCCGTGCGCCAGCTGTTGCAGCCAGTGGGCAAACTGCTGCCACGCCGGTTGCGCCAGCCCCAGCTCCTGCCGCACCGCGTCGGCGGCGGCGGCGTCTACGTAGTCGTAGCCGTAGCGGCCGGCGGCAATGCGGAACGCCATGTCACCCGGCAGCTGCTGCACCAGCACAAAGCACAGCGTGGCCACCAGCAGCGATACCACCAGCGCCTGTACCAGCCGCTGGCCCAGCACGCGGGCCAGGCCGTGTTGCGTGAGGGCGGCCATTTAGCGGCCCCAGCTCATGTCGCTCAGGCGGTAGCTGCGTTCTTGCGGGTCGAGGCTGACGCCGCGCAGCGCCTTGTTCACTGCCGCGCTCTGGCGGTACCAGGCTACCGGTAGCACCGGCAGCTCCTGTTGCAGGATGGTGGCCACTTTCAGCCGCGCGGCGGCGGCCTGCGCCGGTTTCAGCCCGCCCTGGCCCAGGGCGGCCAACTGTTGCGACAGCACGGCGTTCTGCCACTTCATCACGCCCCAGTCGGCGCCGTCGTCGGTGAAGTCACCCAGCAGCGTGACCAGCGGGTCTGGCACCAGCGCGTAGTTGCGCGCGTACAGCGCCAGCTCCAGCGTGCCGTCCTTGTGGCCGGCCGGAATCTCGCTGGAGTTACCCACCTTCACCTGCACGGCAATGCCGGCCTGGCGCAGCTGTTCCTGCAGCGCAGTGGCAATCAGCGGCAGCTCGGGGCGGTCGGGGTAGGTGCGCAGCGTCAGCGCCAAGCGTTCGCCGTTGCGTACCAGCTGGCCGTCGGCGTCCGGCTTCCAGCCCAGCGCGGCAAAGCTGCGGCGGGCTTGCTCGGGTTGGTAGGCTAGCGCCGGCAGCCCAGGCTGGTGCCAGGCTTTCATGCTGGGAGGGAACAGCTGCGTGGCCGCCATCTGCGGGTCGCGCAGCAGCGCGGTGGCAATGGCCTGGCGGTTCAGGCTCTGGCTGATGGCCAGGCGCATGGCCGGGGTGTTCAGCCATTTGTGGCCGGCGTTGAACTTGATCTGGATGGCGCGCGGCAGCGTGGCGGACACGATGCTGACGCGCGGGCTGGCTTGCAGCCGCGTAATGCTGACCGGGTCCAGGCCGAAGGCGATGTCGGCCTGGCCGCTTTCCGCCATCAGGGTGCGGCTTTCGGCGCGGCCGATGGCCTGGTAGCCCACCTCGGTAATGGCCGGCTTCTTGCCCTGCCAGCCGGCAAAGGCCTGCACGCTGACGCGTTGCGGCTGCTGCAGCTGGCTGATGCGGTACGGGCCGCTGCCGATGATGCTTTTTACGCTACCGTCGGCGGCGTACGACGCCGGGGCCAGCACCTGGGTATGGGTGTGGGCAAACACCGCCGGCAGCGGGGCGAACGGTTTGCTCAGCACCACCACCACGTCCTTGCCATCGGCACGAATGGCGCTGATGGGGGCGTTTTCCAGCATGCCGGGCTTCTTGCGCGCTTTTTCTAGCGCCGCCACCACGTTGGCCGCCGTTACCGCGCTGCCGTCGTGAAAGCGTGCGCCGTCGCGCAGCGTGAAGCGCCAGCTTAGCTGGTCGCTACTGGCTTGCCAGCGGCTGGCCAGGCCGGGTTTGAGGGTGCCGGCGTTATCGGCGTCCACCAGGGTTTCGGCCACTTGCAAGCGGGTAAACAGAATGCCGCTGCTGGACGACGGGTCCAGGCTGTGGATTTCCCACGGGCCGATCAGGTTCAGCGCTTTGGCCTGGGCAGACAGGCCGACGGCCAGCAGCAGGCTGCCGGCAATAAGGCGGGATTGCAGAGGGTGCATGGCGGGCTCCAGTCTTATCGAGAATTATTATCGGCCGGAATGCTATACAGTAACATTTTGTTTGGCAAGTGCGGTTTGCCGCACCGCAGCAGGCGGCGTGGCGCGCCAAAAGCAGCAGCCCGGCGTGCAAGCGGCAGGCCGGGCGGGGGCGAGGGAGAAGGAGAAGGAGAAGGAGAAGCGTAGCCCGCTGCTAGCCGCTATGCGGGCACAGCACGCTGTGGCCACTGGCGGTGTGGGCCTGGTGGATGGCGACGCCGAATACCGGCGCCAGCACGGCGGGGGTAAGGATGTCGCGGGCGGGGCCGGCGGCCACCAACCGGCCGTGCTGCAGCAACAGCACGCGGTCGGCGTAGGCCAACGCGGCGTTCAAATCGTGCAGCACCACCACGCAGGTCAGCTGGCGCGCTTGCGTTTGCTCGCGCACGCTGCGCATCACCTGCACCTGGTGTTGCAGGTCCAGCGCGCTGATCGGCTCGTCCAGCAGCAACAGGCCGGGCTGGCGCAGCAGCACCTGTGCCAGAAACACCATCTGGCGCTGGCCGCCGCTGAGCTCGCACAGCCGGCGTTCGGCCAGTGCGCCCAGCCCCAGTGCGGCCAACTGTTGCTGTACGGCAGCGCGCTGTTCGGCGCTGACGCGCCAGCCCAAGGCCCCCAGCTGCCCCAGCAGCACTGCTTCGGTCACGCTGAGCCGGCTGCGCGTGCTGCAGTCCTGCGGCAGGTAACCGCAGGCCGCGTGCAGCTGGCCGCCGCGTTGCAGCGGCAGCGCCTGGCCCTGCCACTGCAGTTGGCCGCGTGCCGGCAGCAGGCCGGCCAGCGTTTTCAGCAGCGTGGTTTTGCCGCTGCCGTTGGGGCCGAGCAGGGCAGTGACTTCGCCCGGTCGCGCCTCGAACGACACATCGTGCAGGATGGCCTGGCGCCCCAGGCTGACGTTCAGTTGTTGTGCCTGCAGCATTACCACGCCTCCGGTTTGCTGCGCATCACCAGCAGCAGGAAGAACGGCACGCCGACGGCGGCGGTGACGATGCCGATCGGAATCAGCGCCCCCGGCGACAGCCATTTGCCCAGCAGCGACGACAGCGACAGCAGCAGTGCGCCGCACAGCGCGGCGCCGGGCAGCAGCAGGCGCTGGTCTTCGCCCAGCAAAAAGCGCGCGATGTGCGGCGCGATCAGCCCGACAAAGCCGATGGTGCCGACAAAGGCCACCGCCGCGCCGGTGAGCAGCGACACGATGGCCAGCGCGCGCCAGCGCAGTGCCGTCACGTTGACGCCCAGGCTTTGCGCCCGCTCGTCCGACAGCCCCAGCGCGGTAAAGCGCCAGGCGTCACGCAGCAGCAGCGGCAGGCACAGCGCCAGCACGGCCGCTACCAGCCCCAGCTTGGGCCAGTTGGCCTTGTACAGGCTGCCGAACAGCCAGAACACGATGGCCTGTAGCGCCTCGGGCGAGGCCAGGTATTGCAGTAACGACAGCAGCGCCTGAAACAGGAACAACAGCGCAATACCGCCCAGTACGTAGCTATCGGCCTGGCCACCCTTGGCGCGGCCGATGCCCAGCACCGCGCTGCAGGCGATGCCGGCAAACAGGAATGCCGCCAGCGGTACGGCGACGGTTTCCGGTAGCGGCAGCGCGCTGCCCAGCACGATCACCAGCGCCGCGCCAAAGCCGGCGCCGGCCGACACGCCCAGCGTATAGCTGCTGGCCAGCGGGTTGTGCAGCACGGTCTGCATCACCAGCCCGGACAAGCCCAGCGCGGCGCCCACCAGCAGTGCCATCAGCGCCACCGGCAGGCGGATCTGCCACACGATGACGTCGCTGCCGCGCTCGGCGCCGCTACCGCTCAGCGCGGCAACCACTTCGCGCAGCGGCAGCAGCGACGGGCCGCTGGCCACGTCCAGCAGCAGCGACAGCAGCAACATGCCGGCCATCAGCAACAGCATGGCCAGCGCGGGCGCCAGCCGGCGGGCGGCGGGCAGGGGCAGACTCAGGGTGCTCACGGTTTCAGCGTCACCATCCAGCTACCGCTGTACTTCACCGGCAGGTAGCGCTCGTGGAACTGGCGCAGCTCGGCCACCGGGTTCACGTCGGCAAACTGCGCCGGGTACAGCTGCTTGGCGATGAACTGCATGGCGGTATAGTCCACCAGCGTGCGCGCCAGGCCGTGGTCCAGCGTGTACACGTGCTGTTGCTGCACGGCTTTCAGCGTGTCCCAGCCGGCGCGTTTGGTGTACGGCAGCAGCGTGGCGCGGGCGGTGGCGTCGTCCGAGGCGTAGCCCAGCTTTACTGCCTTGGGGCGGTTCTGCCACGACGAGCCGGCGATGATCACATGATCGGGGTTGGCCGCCAGCACCGCTTCCGGGTTCAGCGGGCCCCAGTTGGCGCTGATGCGGCCGTTGGCGATATTGTCGGCGCCCAGGTTGTCCAGCATCTGGCCCCACATGGTGTCGCGGTAGGTGTTGCCGATGGTGTCGGCGCCGTCACGGCCCAGCTCCACGTACACCTTGGGCTTGGCGGTGGCCTTGGCGCGCGCGATGCGGGCCATCACGTCCTGGTATTTCTTCTGGTACAGGCTGGCCAGTTCTTCGGCGCGCTTGTCGCTACCCATCACCTTGCCCAGCACGCGGGTGCTGGCCAGGTGGCGTTCCAGCGTTTGCGCGTTGTAGTCCACCACCACGATGGGGATGCCGGCCGCGCTCAGCTGCTGCGCCGCCGGGCCCAGCGCCTTGTAACCCCACTCCGGCAGGATCAGCACGTCGGGTTTCAGGGCGATCACTTTTTCGGCGCTGAAGCTGTTGTCGTCGGTAAAGCCGACGTCCGGCATGTCTTTCAGCTGCGGAATCGCCTCGACATAGCGTGCCCAGTTGCCGGCGCGCCAGCCGGCCCAGCCGGTTTTGCTGATGCCCACCACGTTTTGCCACGCCTTGGCGCCGGCAATGGCGGTGAATTCTTCAAAGTGAAAGCCCAGCACCACGCGCTTGGCCGGCGCATCGACGGTGACTTCGCGGCCGCTGACGTCGGTGAACTTCACCGGCTTGGCCAGCAGGGAGGTGGCGGGCAGTAGGCACAGGGTGGCCAGCAACAGGGGACGGCTAAAGGCAGACATGCGGGGCTCCGGCAACGGAAGGAAAGGCCGGATTATCGATAAACGTTGGCCGCGGCGCCTGCGACATAGTGTCGCAGGGGTGCGGCCAGGTGTCGCAGCGTTTTTATACCGCGTTTACACCACGCTGCCACCATTTAGCACGATCTTTCGATGGCGCGCCCTACAGTGGCAGTGTTGCTCCCCCTATCGAGGTAATCATGCAAGATCTGATCTGGCTGGGCGGGCTGGTGCTGCTGTGTGGCAGCACTGTCAGCCTGCTGCGCGTTTATCACACTTTGTCCGGCAGGAGGGCGTCATGACCCTGCTTACCCTGACTGCGGCCACCTTGGCCGTGCTGCTGGCCGGCTGGCTGGTGCATGCGCTGCTGCACGCGGAGGACCTGCCATGATGCTGCAATTCTACAGCCTGCTGGCGGTGTTCATGCTGCTGCTGACGCTGTCTGCCCGCCCGATGGGTGCCTGGCTGGCACCATTGGCCGCCGGGCAAGTGAGCCCGCGCTGGCAAGCCCTGGACGCCGCACTGCTGCGGCTGGCCGGCATTCGCGATAGCGGCATGGGCTGGCGCCAGTACGCGTTGGCGGTGCTGGTGTTCAACCTGCTGGGCGCGCTGCTGCTGTACGCGCTGCAACGGCTGCAAGGCGTGCTGCCGTTCAACCCGCAAGGCATGGGCGCGGTGGAGGCCGGCTCGGCGTTCAATACCGCCATCAGCTTTGTGACCAACACCAACTGGCAGGGCTACGCCGGTGAAAGCACGATGAGCTATTTCACCCAGATGGCCGGGCTGGCGGTGCAGAACTTCCTGTCCGCCGCTACCGGCATCGCGGTGGCGTTTGCGCTGATGCGCGGCTTTACCCGCCGTGAAAGCACCGACCTGGGCAACTTCTGGGCCGACGTGCTGCGCGTGTCGGTCTACCTGCTGCTGCCGCTGTCGCTGCTGCTGGCGCTGCTGTTCGTGCAGCAGGGCGTGCCGCAAACCTTGGCCGCGTATAGCGAATACACCGCGCTGGCCGGCCACGCGCAGACGCTGGCGCTGGGCCCGGTGGCGTCGCAAGAGGCCATCAAGCTGCTGGGTACCAACGGCGGCGGCTTCTTCAATGCCAACTCGGCGCACCCGTTCGAAAACCCCACCGAGCTCGTCAACCTGCTGCAGATGCTGGCCATCTTCCTGATCCCGGCCGGCCTCACCCACGCCTTTGGCCATCTGGCGGGCGACCGCCGCCAGGGCTGGGCGCTGTACGCGGCGATGAGCGTGATCTTCATCGCCTGCGCCAGCGGCGTGATGGCAGCCGAAAGCCAGGGCAACCCGCTGTTGGCCGCACTGGGCGTGGACGGCAGCAGTGGTAACTGGGAAGGCAAGGAAGTGCGCTTCGGCATGGCCGCCAGCAGCCTGTTCATTACCGTCACCACCGCCGCCAGCTGCGGCGCGGTGAACGCCATGCACGATTCGCTGACCGCGCTGGGCGGCATGCTGCCGATGTGGCTGATGCAGCTGGGCGAGGTGGTGTTTGGCGGCGTGGGCTCCGGCCTGTACGGCATGCTGGTGTTTGCCGTGCTGGCGGTGTTCGTGGCCGGGCTGATGGTGGGCCGCACACCGGAATACCTGGGCAAGAAGATCGAGGCGTTCGACATGAAGATGGTGGCGCTGGTGATCCTTACCACCCCGGCGCTGGTGCTGGCCGGCACCGCTGCCAGCGTGCTGCTGGCCCCCGGTCTTGCCGGCCTGGCCAACCCTGGCGCGCACGGCTTCAGCGAGGTGCTGTACGCGTTCAGCTCGGCGGCCAACAACAACGGCAGTGCCTTTGCCGGCCTGTCGGCCAACACCCCGTACTACAACGCGCTGCTGGGCATTGCCATGTGGCTGGGCCGCTTTGCCGTCATCGTGCCGGTACTGGCACTGGCCGGCAGCCTGGCGGCCAAGAAGACGCTGGCTACCACCAGCGGCAGCATGCCCACCCACGGCGGCCTGTTCATCGGCCTGCTGGTCGGCAGCGTACTGCTGGTGGGCGCATTGACCTATCTGCCGGCACTGGCGCTGGGCCCGGTGGCCGAGCACCTGATGATCTGGGCGCGTTAAGCAGGAGACCAAAATGAGCGATAACAAAACCAGCCTGCCGCTGTTCGACCCGGCACTGCTGAAGCCGGCGCTGCGCGACAGCGTGCGCAAGCTGGCGCTGCGCGAGCAGCTGAAAAACCCGGTGATGTTCGTGGTGTACCTGGGCAGCGTGCTGTGCAGCGTGCTGTGGGTGATGGCACTGCAGGGCAAGGGCGACGCGCCGGCCTGGCTCACCGGCAGCATTGCGGTGTGGCTGTGGTTTACCGTGCTGTTTGCCAACTTTGCCGAGGCGCTGGCCGAGGGCCGTAGCCGCGCCCAGGCCGCCAGCCTGAAGAGCCTGAAAAAAGCCACCATCGCCAAGAAGCTGTCCGCACCGTACCGCTACGGTGCCGGCTTTACCGTGGTGGACGCCAGCGACCTGCGCAAGGACGACGTGGTACTGGTGCAGCACACCGACCTCATCCCCTGCGACGGCGAGATCATCGAGGGCATTGCCAGCGTGGACGAGTCGGCGATTACCGGCGAATCGGCCCCGGTGATCCGCGAATCGGGCGGCGACTTCAGTTCGGTGACCGGCGGTACCCGCGTGCTGTCGGACTGGATCGTGGTGCGCGTCAGCGTCAACCCCGGTGAAACCTTCATCGACCGCATGATCGCCATGGTGGAAGGCGCCAAGCGCCGCAAGACGCCCAACGAGATTGCGCTCACCATCCTGCTGCTGGCGCTGACGCTGGTGTTCCTGATGGTGACGGTGACGCTGCTGCCGTTCTCGGTATATAGCGTGGGCGCCGCCGGCAGCGGCGAGGTGATCTCGCTGCCGGTACTGCTGGCGCTGCTGGTGTGCCTGATTCCTACCACCATCGGTGGCCTGCTGTCGGCCATCGGCGTGGCTGGCATGAGCCGGCTGATGGCGGCCAACGTCATCGCTACCAGCGGTCGCGCGGTGGAAGCCGCCGGCGACGTGGACGTGCTGCTGCTGGACAAGACCGGCACCATCACCTTCGGCAACCGCCAGGCCGCCGCCTTCATCGCTGCCGCCGGCAGCACGCCCGCCGCGCTGGCCGAAGCCGCCTGGCTGGCCTCACTGGCCGACGACACGCCGGAAGGCAAGAGCATCGTGGTGCTGGCACAGCAGCAAACCCGCGCCGTGGCCCCGCACCACGACGGCGTGCTGAGCGAAAGCCAGCTGGGGCAGGGCACCTTGCAGGCGCTGCACCAGGGCCTGGTACCGCCCGGCGCCAGCTTTGTGCCGTTTACCGCGCAGTCGCGCATGTCCGGCATCAACCTGGGCGAGCGCCAGATCCGCAAAGGCGCCGCCGACGCCATCCGCCGCCACGTGCTGCAGCTGGGCGGCAGCTTTAGCCCGGCCCTGCAACAGCAGGTGGACGGCATTGCCAGCCGTGGCAGCACGCCGCTGGTGGTGGCCGAAGGCGCCCGCGTACTGGGGGTGGTGGAGCTGAAAGACGTGGTGAAGCCGGGCATCAAGCAGCGCTTTGCCCAGCTGCGGCAGATGGGCATCAAGACGGTGATGGTGACCGGCGACAACCGCCTGACCGCCGCCGCCATCGCCGCCGAAGCGGGTGTGGACGACTTCCTGGCCGAGGCCACGCCGGAAAACAAGCTGGCGCTGATCCGCGATTACCAGCAGCGCGGCCAACTGGTGGCCATGACCGGCGACGGCACCAACGACGCCCCGGCGCTGGCGCAGGCCGACGTGGCGGTGGCGATGAACAGCGGCACCCAGGCCGCGCGCGAGGCCGCCAATATGGTGGACCTCGACTCCAGCCCCACCAAGCTGATCCAGGTGGTGGAAATCGGCAAGCAGATGCTGATGACGCGCGGTGCGCTGACCACCTTCAGCCTGGCCAACGACGTGGCCAAGTACTTCGCCATCATCCCGGCGGCGTTTGCCGGCACCTACCCGCAGCTGGGCTTGCTGAACGTGATGCAGCTGGCCAGCCCGGCGTCGGCGCTGCTGTCGGCGGTGATCTTCAATGCGCTGATCATCGTGGTGCTGATTCCGCTGGCACTGAAAGGCGTGCGCTACCGCGCGCTGGGCGCCGAGGCGCTGCTGCGCCGCAACCTGCTGGTGTACGGCCTGGGCGGCCTGCTGCTGCCCTTTGCCGGTATCAAGCTGATCGACATGCTGCTGGCCCTGCTGGGGCTGGTGTAAGCCATTTTTTAGAAAGGTAACCGTATGCAACACGTACTGTCCGGCAGCGACACCCAGGCTGCCCAACCCGCCGCTAGCGCCCTGTGGTGGCCCGCCGCCCGCCTGTTGCTGGGCCTCACCCTGCTGCTGGGCCTAGTGTACCCGCTGGCCGTCACCGGCCTGGCGCAGTGGCTGTTTCCGGCGCAGGCGCAGGGTTCGCTGCTGCAACAGCAAGGCCGCGTGGTGGGTTCGGCGCTGATTGGCCAGGCCTTCAGCAAACCGGGCGAGTTCTGGGGCCGCCCGTCCGCCACCGCCAGCACGCCGTACAATGGCGCCGGCTCCGGCGGCAGCAACCTGGGCCCGGCCAACCCGGCGCTGGCCAAGGCGGTGGCCGAGCGCATCGCCGCGCTGAAAGCCGCCGGCCCGCTGCCGGCCGGGCCGGTACCGGCCGACCTGGTGACCGCGTCCGCCAGTGGGCTGGACCCGCACATCAGCCTGGCCGCCGCGCTGTACCAGGTACCGCGCGTGGCCGCCGCCCGCCAGCTGGACGCCGGCAAGCTGGCGCAGCTGGTACGCCAGCAGGCGCAGGTGGCCTGGTTCGGCAGCGACGCCACGGCACGGGTGAACGTGCTGCAGCTGAACCTGGCGCTGGCCGGCAGCTGATACCATCGGCAAGCGCCATGTGACGCACAAGGTTGGCCGCCTGCGGCCAACCTTGCCGCTGTTTAGAGAAACCGATCACGATAAGCCAGAACCATGACCGACCCCGACCGTCGCCCCGATCCCGACGCCCTGCTGGCCAGCCTGCCGCGCCCGCGTGGCCGGCTGAAGCTGTTTTTCGGCGCCGCGCCCGGTGTGGGCAAAACCTACGCCATGCTGGCCGAGGCGCAGGAAAAACGCGCCCAGGGCCTGGACGTGCTGGTGGGCTGGGTGGATACCCACGGCCGCGCCGACACCGAAGCCATGCTGCACGGCCTGGCCGTGCTGCCGCGCCGCCAGCTCGACCACCGCAGCAAGGCGGTGGCGGCGCTGGATATCGACACCATCCTGGCGCGCCGCCCGGCGCTGGTGGTGGTGGACGAGCTGCCGCACAGCAACGCCGCCGGCAGCCGCCACCCCAAACGCTGGCAGGACGTGGAAGAGCTGCTGGCCAGCGGCATCGACGTGTACAGCGCGATGAACGTGCAGCACCTGTACAGCCTGCGCGACATCGTCAGCCGCGTGACCGGCGTGGAGGTGGCCGAAACGGTGCCCGACCACGTGTTCGACCAGGCCGACGAAGTGCGGCTGGTGGACCTGCCGCCGGACGACCTGCTGCACAGGTTGGCCGCAGGCAAGGTCTACCTGCCCGAGGTGGCCGAGCGCGCGGCGGCCAACTTTTTCCGCAAAGGCAACCTCATCGCGCTGCGCGAACTGGCGCTGCGGCGCATGGCCGACCGTGTCGATGGCCAGGTCAAGGCGCAGCGCGCCACGCAACAGGCGGCGCCGGTGTGGGCCACCCGCCACGGCTTGCTGCTGCTGGTGGATGGCCGCTTTGGTGCCGACAGCGTACGCCAGAGCCAGCGCCTGGCGCGGCAGCTGGACGCCGCCTGGCACGCGGTGTGGGTGGACGATGGCCGCAGCAACGCGGCATCCCGCGCCGCTGCGCTGGCCGCCTTGCAGCAGGCGGCCGAGCAGGGCGCCACCACGCTGGTGTTGAGTGGCAGCTCGCCAGCGCGCCTGCTGGCCGACTACGCCCGCCGCCATAATCTGTCGCTGCTGGCGATGCCGGCACCGCTGGCCGGGCGCCGCTTGCAGCAGGCCTTGCAGCAGCACGCCGCCGACCTCGACCTGCTATTGCTATCCGGCCCGGCGCCGGCCACCGGCGCGCGACCCTGGCTACGTTGGCCGCTGTGGCCGCTGAGCCGCCAGGGCTGGCTGGCGGCCAGCCTGCTGTGTGTGGCCATCACCGTGCTGGCCAGCCCGCTGCAAGGCGTGCTGGAGCCCACCAACCTGGTGATGTTCTACCTGCTGGGCGTGCTGTGGGTGGCGGTGCGCTACGGGCGCGGCCCGGCGGCGCTGAGCGCGGTGCTGTCGGTGGCGCTGTTCGACTTTTTCTTCGTGCAGCCGCATTTCTCGTTTGCGGTGTCCGACGTGCAGTACCTGATTACCTTTGCCGTGATGCTGATCGTCGGCCTGGTAGCCGGCCAACTGGTGGCCAGCCAGCGCCACAGTGCCGCGCAGGCACGCCAGCGCGAGGCGCACACCCGCACGCTGTACGAGATGGCGCGCGAGCTGGGCGTAGCCCTGCTGCCGGAACAGGTGGGCGAAATCAGCCAGCGCTTTTTACACGCCAGCCTGGGTGCCAATATCCGGCTGTGGCTGCCGCCTGACGACGAAGACGGCGCGCTGCAGCCGCAGGCCGGCGACGCGCTGGACGAAGACACCGCCATCGTGCGCTGGTGCTACGACCATGCCGCCCCGGCCGGGGTGGCTACGCACACGCTGCCACACGCGCCGTGCCTGTACCTGCCGCTCAAAGCGCCGATGCGTACCCGCGGCGTGCTGGTGCTGCGCGTGGCCGACCCCGCCACGCTGGCCGAACCCGACAACCGCCGCCTGGCCGAGGCGGTAGCGGCGCTGGCGGCGCAAACGCTGGAACGGCTGCATTACATTGCCGTGGCGCAGCAAACGCTGGTGGCGATGGAATCGGAACGGCTGCGCCACTCGCTGCTGGCCGCGCTGTCGCACGACCTGCGCACGCCGCTCACCGCGCTCACCGGCCAGGCCGAAACCCTGCAGCGCCAGTTGGCCCGCGAGGCGTCGCCGCACGCCGCGCAGGCCGCCACGCTGCAGACGCAAAGCCAGCGCATCTCGCGGCTGGTAACCAACCTGCTGGAAATGGCCCGCCTGCAGGCCGGCGGCGTGACGCTGCGCCGCGACTGGCTGCCGCCGCAAGAGCTGTTCGGCAGCGCCATCGCCGCCCTGGGCGGCGCCACTGCCAGCCACCGCCTGCAGGTGGACGCCCCGCTGGACTGCCCAATGCTGTACGCCGACCCCATCCTGCTGGAGCGGTTGCTGGTCAACCTGCTGGAAAATGCGCTCAAATACAGCCCCGCCGGCAGCACCATCACGCTGACGGCCCGTGCAAGCGCCCAGCACATCCTGCTGAGCGTGGCCGACCAGGGCCGCGGCCTGCCGCCGTGCGACCCCGACGCGCTGTTTACCGCCTTTACCCGCGGCGAGCGCGAGTCGGCCATCAGCGGCGTCGGCCTGGGGCTGGCCATCTGCCGTACCATTGCCGACGTGCACGGCGGCCGCATCAGCGCGGCCAACCTGCCGGCCGGCGGGGCCTGCTTTACCCTTAGCCTGCCGCTGGCGCCGCAGCCGGCGCTGGATTTCGACCCGGAGAACCTGCAGTGAACAACGTCGCCAGCATTCTGGTCATCGAGGACGAGGCGGTGATCCGCCGCTTTGTCAAAGCCGCACTGGAAGAAGACGGCCATCGCGTGTACGAAGCCGACAGCGTGGCACGCGGCCTGATCGAGGCCGGCACCCGCAAACCCGATTTGGTGGTACTGGACCTAGGCCTGCCCGACGGCGACGGCGTGGCGCTGCTGCTGGACCTGCGCAGCTGGAGCAGCGTACCGGTGATCGTGCTGTCGGCCCGCGTGGACGAGGGCGACAAGATCGCCGCGCTGGACGCCGGCGCAGACGACTACCTGACCAAACCGTTCGGCACCGGCGAGCTGCAAGCCCGTGTGCGCGCCCAGCTGCGCCGCCGCGGCAGCAGCGCCGCCAGCGAAAGCGACAAGGTGACGCTGGGCGACGTGGTGGTGGACCTGGGCCTGCGCAGCGTCAGCCGTGGCGGCGAGCCGCTGCACCTGACGCAGCTGGAATACCGGCTGCTGGTGGCGCTGATCGCGCAGCGCGGCAAGGTGCTGACCCACCGCCAGCTGCTGAAAGAGGTGTGGGGTCCGGCGCACGTGGAGCACAACCACTACCTGCGCATCTACATGGCCCACCTGCGCCAGAAACTGGAACAAGACCCGGCCCAACCGCGCTTTCTGCTTACCGAAACCGGCGTCGGTTACCGGTTGGCCAATGTCTAGCGGCTACACGAACAGCGCCGCTGTCACCGCGCCGAAGGCCAGCAGGATGGCCAGCATGTAGACGCGGAAGGTGGTGTGGTAATAGTGGCCGGCGCGCTGCAGCGGGTAGCGGTTGTTCAGCAGGCGGAACAGTACCCACAGCATCATGGCGATGGCGGTGATCAGGCCCAGCGCCACGACGAAGTCTGAGGGGGTGGTGACGGCGATTTCGCCGTCGTCCTGTATTGCCCACTGGCCGAGAAAGTTCAGCATGAAGCCGAGGATGATGCCCAGCGAGGTCACCATCGGTTGGCGGAAGTCTTTCATGTCGTGGTTCATCTCGTGCTCGGGTGGGTGCATGCTGTGCTCCAAAAAAGCCCGGCTGGTGCGCCGGGCGGGTAGCGGAAAGGTTGGCCGCAGGCCGTTCTTACCATAGCCAGCGCTGCCGGTTTAACCAATACCGTCAGCATGCCCAGGCGGATTTGTTGCAGGCGCTAAGTTGGGGAGCGAAAGCTGGTTGGGGCACGCGCTCAGTTATCTCCGTGGCTGCTGGACGAAGCGGCCAACACGGGCTGAGGCGTGGCCTGGCCCGCTTGCAGCACGCCGCGCGCCACGCCCAGCTGCCAGTCGAAGTAGGGGTTGAAGGTGAGGCGGGCGTGCACCTTGCCCGGTTCGCGGTAGCCCCAGTCGCTGTACCACACGGTGGCACCGCGCTGGCAGGCGGCTACCTCGGCGTCCTCCTGGCCGTTACGGCACATGCGCAGGCTGCCCTCTTGGCCATACAAGGGGTTAGCCGGCGAGAACAGTACGCTCATGTGCGAAAACTGGCTGATGCGCTGCTGCGGCAGGTAGTCGCTTTGCCATAGCTGGCGCGGGTCCTGCCCGTTGCCGGCTTGCCGGCCGTACCACACCAGGCGGCTGGCCGGATGGGTAAAGCGCTGCTGGAACAGGCGGCGCGCTTCGCCGACGTCTACTACCGAGTCATGCTCGGCCAGCACCATGAACGCTGGTTTGTCGTAGGGTCTGGCCGCCAGCGCCGACAGCACGGCGCTGCTGCTGCGGTAGTACTGACCAAAGCCGTTGGTGGGCACGTTCAGATAACGCACCGGGGATTGTTGCACCCCCTCGTCCGGCGACCGCAGCCACGGTTTCAGCGGTGCCACCCACGGTGCCAGCCAGTCGATGCGGCTATCGGATTTGAACGCCGGCGAAAACAGCAGTACGCCCGCCACGCGCGGTTCGGCCATAGCCTGCAGCATTACCAGGTTGGCGCCGGTAGAAAAACCGCCCAGATACACCGGCAGGCCTTCGCGCTGCAGCAGCGCGGTCTGTTGCGCTACCAGCGTTTGCCAGTCTTCGTATTGCGCGGCCATCAGGTCGGCCGGTTTGCTGCCGTGGCCGGGCAGCAACACGCTGCGCACCAGGTAGCCGGCTGCGGCCAACCCTGGCCCTAGGTCGGTAAACGAATACGGCGAATCACCCAGCCCGTGTACCAGCAGGATGGCGCCACGCGGCGCGCCGGCCGGCTGCCATTGCTGCGGGCTGTTGTAGGCCAGCTCGTCTTGCGGTGTGGCGGTCACAAACCGGCGATGCTGCTGCAGCCAGTGCCGGGTTTGCTGCTGGTAGCTGGCAAAGTCGGCCTGGCCCAGCGGCGGCAGGGCGTCCGGGGCGCGGGTCTGGGTGCAGGCGCTGATACTCAGGGCCAGCAGCAGGGGCAGGGCAATTCTCATGGCTGGATAAGCGCGGAGCAAAGTGGCATGGAGTCGTCAAAACGGCGAGAAGTTTCTGTCAAAGCGGTGCCGGATGGCAATTTTTGTTGCAATGCAGCAAGTGGGGGACTAGGCTGCAAGTGAGGTCTCTCCTCGTGTTGTCTCCATCACTCGGCCCTCTTTGGCCGCACCCGCCCTACGGCGGGTTTTCTTTTGTCTGCGTTTGCCTGCCCTGTTTGTCGGCCTTTGTCGTGTACAAATCTTGAATTTAAAAGTTCAGCATCTATCGTGATACTTAATTTTTAAATGATTTTGTATGAATTCTGGCTTGTTGGTCTGACATCACTGCTTCGGGTTTGAACCCGATATGGAGGCATCATGGCGCTCGTCAAGAAATCGGCGGTTTCCACCCCCAGTCCTGCCCGTAATACGTCTTCCAGCCCCTCTGCGGCTTCCGCCGCACGCGAGGCGGAGGCCATGCGCAGACGAGCGCGCACACTGGGCAAGCAGCAGCAGGCAGCGGAGCGCATTGCCGCAGCAACCGGCCAGCTGGCATCCGGTATTGCCGAGGCTGCGTCAGCGGCCGAAGAGCTGAAGCGAGCTGTCGACATGATCGCTACCGGTGCCGAGCAGGCTTCCGGCGCCGCGCAGGAGTCGCTGGCCGGTTTCGAGCAGGTGGGTACCGCCATTGCCCGGCAGTTGCAAAATGCCGACCTCAGCCAGAGCAAAGTGGAAGCAACCCAGCTGCTGGTAGCGCGTACCAGCGGTGACATCTCGCTGCTGGTCAGTAATGTGGGGCTGGCTGCGCAGCGCCAGGTATCGCTGGTGAACATGGTGGGCGAACTGGAGCAGCAAGCTGCCAGTATTGGCGACATCGTAAAAGCAGTGGCACGCATTGCGGACCAGACCAATCTGTTGGCACTGAATGCGGCTATCGAGGCGGCACGTGCCGGCAAGCACGGTAAAGGCTTTGCCGTGGTGGCAGACG
The DNA here is from genome assembly GCF_046297735.1 of Vogesella sp. NCBI lineage: Bacteria > Pseudomonadati > Pseudomonadota > Betaproteobacteria > Neisseriales > Chromobacteriaceae > Vogesella > Vogesella sp. The sequence continues at coordinate 99,280 of NZ_JBKBHK010000005.1, read as the reverse complement.
AGGTGCGTACCCTGGCTGAAACCTCGGAAAAAAGCGCCAAGCAGATCCAGGAACTGGTAGCGCAGATCCAGGGCGAGGTGAAGGTGATCGCCGAAGGTATTGCCACCTCGGCCGGCAACGTGCAGGCCGAAGTGGAAAACGGCAAGGTAATTACCGCGCAGCTGGAGCAGATTCGCCTGGATGCGATGGACGTGGTCAGCGGCGTACGCGAGATTGCCACCGGCGCCGCGCAGTCGGCCGCCGCGTCGCGCCAGGCGCTGAAAGGCTCGGAAGACATCGCCGCTGCTGCCGAAGAGCAGGCGGCGGCCGCCGCCGAAGCGGCCCGTACCGTTGCCGAGCAGGCAGTAGCGCTGGCGCAGTGCGAGCAGACCTCGGGCAGCCTGTCAGAGCTGGCCGAAGAGCTGAAAAACTCCACCGACGTGGCCAAAAGCGCAGAAGAGGTAGCGTCGGCTGCCGAAGAACTGTCGGCCTCGGTGCAGGAAATCAACCGTGCCGGCACGGAAATCATGGCCGCCATCGAGCAGATTCGCAAAGGCGCGCAAACCCAGTCTGCCGCCAGCCAGCAGGCGGCATCGGCCGTCAGCCAGATCGAAAAGGGGGTGGAGTTGGCGCTGGCCCGTGCTGACGCCAGCACCGAGAGAGTACAAGCCATTCGACAGTTGTTGTTGCAAAACCAGCGCAATATCGAGGCGCTGGTGGGCGGTATTGATAACTCCGTTAGCGCCTCACGCGCCAGCATTCGCCAGATCAAGGAGCTGGCACTGGTATCGCGCCGTATCGACAAGATCGTAGACGCCATTACCACCGTGTCGATCCAGACCAATATGCTGGCCGTGAACGGCTCCATCGAGGCAGCACGTGCCGGCGAGTTTGGCAAGGGCTTTGTGGTGGTGGCCACCGATATCCGCAACCTGGCGCACGATTCGGCCGAAAACGCCGATCGCATCAAGGATATGGTACGTGATGTGCAGGACCAGATCGCTCTGGTTGGCCGCGACCTGGAAGACATCGCCGCCGCCGCGGCCAACGAGGCTGAAAAAGCCAAGCTCAGCACCGCCAACCTGTTGCAGATCGAAAGCGACGTGGCTGAGGTTGACCGTGGTGCGTTGGAAATCCAGGACGCTGCCCGCGAGATCGGTGCCGCCATCATTCAGATCCGCAAGGGCGTGGAACAGATTGCCTCTGCCGCCGAAGAGGCGGACAAGTCCGCCACCGAAGCAGCGTCGGCCTCCACCCAGCAAGCGCAGGGCGCCGAGGAACTTGCCCAGGCCATCGAGGAAATCGCATCGCTGGCCGACGAGCTGCAAAGCACCTGAGCCTGCCACTGGCAGCGCGCATGACAGGCAAGACAACGCCCGGGAGCAGGCAATGGCCAATGAAAACGCAAGCCCGCAGCAGCAGGATTCCGCCCTTGCAGCGGCAAAAGCGCTGGACGCGGACAGCACGCAGTATGTGACCTTCCAGAGTGGCGACGACATGTTCGCCGTAGCAATGGCGCCGGTGCTGGAAATCATCCGTGTGCCCGAGGTAGTGAGGGTGCCGCTGGCGCCACCAGCCCTGCTGGGGCTGGCCAATCTGCGCGGCAAGATCCTGCCCATTATTTCCTTGCGGCACGCATTCGGTTTTCCGCCACGCGAACACGATGACAGCACCCGCGCCTTGGTGATCGACCTGGGCCAGCCGCTGGCTTTTGTGGTTGACCGGGTGGCCAGTGTGGTGGCGGTGGAGTCGGCACGGCTGGAGAGCGTGGACAGCCTGCGCTGTAGTATCGATACCGAGCTGTTGGCCGCCGTGATCAAGGATGTTGGTGACCAGGCCATGGTGATGGTGCTGGATTTTGCCCGTCTGCTGGCTGGCGAGTTTGCTGAACTGGCGCGCATGGCGGCGGACCAGCAAGGTATGGCCCGCCTGGCGGCCTTGGGCAGCGAGGGTGCCGATGATGAGCAAGCCAGCGACGAGCTGCAGCTGGTGAGCTTTGCGGTGGCCGGCCAGGAATACGCCATCGCCATCGAGGATGTGCGTGAGATCGTACAGCTGCCTGAACAGGTGGTGCACGTGCCACGCAGCGATGCCCACGTGCTGGGGGTAATGACCTTGCGCCAGCGTTTGCTGCCGCTGGTCAGCCTGCGCAGCCTGTTCGGGCTGCCGCCGCTGACTGATACCGAGCACAGCCGCATCATGGTGGTGTCGTTGGGGCAGGCGACAGTGGGTTTGGTGATGGATAGCGTGAATGAAGTGCTGCGCGTCAGTCACCAGCTGGTAGACGACATGCCAAGCTTGCTGGCGCGCGACGGCGAGCTGGCCGAGATCAGCCGCATTTGCCGGCTGGAGCAGGGCAAACGGCTGGTGTCGGTACTGAATGCGGCCAACCTGTTCGATCACCGTTACATCAAGGAGGCACTGCAGGATATGAACACGCTGTCAGCATCGCAAGACGACGCCTTGCTTGAGGCGCTGGATGAAGAGGTGGACGACGACGAGCAAGTGGTAGTGTTCCGCCTGGCGCGCGAAGAGTTCGGCGTGTCCATCGACAGCGTGCAGGAAATCGTACGCGTCCCGGAGCAGCTCATTCACGTGCCCAAGGCCCCGGCCTGTGTTGAGGGGGTCATCAACCTGCGCGGCAGCGTGCTGCCGGTAATCGACCTGCGTCGACGTCTGGGCATGGACAGCATGGCGCGCAACGAGACCCAACGCGTGGTGGTGTTTCTGATCGGTGGTGTGTGCACCGGCTTTATTGTGGATTCGGTCGCCGAAGTGCTGCGTATCCATAAGGACGCCATCGAGCCGTCACCGCGCTTGTCGGAGGCGCAGGCCCGGCTGCTGGCGCGCATGGCCAAGCTGGATAAACAGCAGCGCATGGTACAGCTGATCGACCCGGCTTACCTGCTGGCTCAGGGCGATCTGGAGGAGTTGGCCACCCTGGCCGCCTAAGCGCTGGCCAGCGCCCCGTATCAGTGAGTCAAACATGAAAAAAGTACTGATTGTGGACGATTCGGCGCTGATGCGCCGTCAGCTGTCGGCCATGCTGACCCAGACTGGCAGCTTCGAGGTACGCACTGCCCGTAATGGCAGCGAAGCGGTGGCAGAGAACCTGCGTTTTGAGCCGGACGTCATCACGTTGGACATCAACATGCCGGAGATGGATGGCATGACGGCGCTGTCGCTGATCATGACCCAGCGCCCGGTACCGGTAGTGATGGTGTCGTCGCTGACCGAGCAAGGGGCGCTGGCTACCTTTGAAGCGTTGAATCTGGGTGCGGTCGATTACGTCACCAAGCCCGGCGGCACCATTTCACTGAGTCTGGCCCAGGTGCGCGACGAGCTGGTACGCAAGGTGAACGCCGCGCTGCGCGCCCGGCTGCGCTTGCCAGGCGGGCGCCCCGGCCGCGAGCGTCCGCCTCCCGCCCCCCGGCCTGTTAGCCGTGTGCTGACGCCCGCAGCCGAGCGCGACGGCCTGCTGCTGATCGGTGTTTCCACCGGAGGTCCGCGTACGCTGGAAGACATCCTGCCACTACTGCCGGCCGATTATCCGTACCCGGTACTGGTGGCACAGCATATGCCAGCGGCTTTTACCCGCACCTTTGCCGACCGCCTCAATGGCCTGTGCGCGCTGGAAGTGGTAGAGGCATCGTCGCCGATGCCGGTAGAGGTTGGCCGCATCTACATCGCCAAAGGTGGTGCCGACATGGTGCTGACCGAGCGCGCAGGGCGGCTGACGGTACTGAGCAAGCCGGAAAACCCCGATTACCTGTGGCACCCGTCGGTAACGCTGCTGGCCCGTTCTGCGTTAGCGCTGCTGCCAGCCAGCCAGCTGACGGCGGTGATGCTGACCGGCATGGGCGACGACGGTGCCGACGCCTTTGCCGACATACGCCGCCAGGGCGGCCGCACCATTGCCGAATCGGAAGCGTCGGCGGTGGTATTTGGCATGCCCGGCGAACTGATTGCCCGTAACGGCGCCAGCATGGTGCTGCCTGCCGAGCGCATCGCTGCCCAACTGGGTTTGTGGGCGCGACGCTGACCGGAGGAACCGTCATGGCCTTGATCCGCAAGCAAGGGGAAGCACGAACGCCCCGGCAGGAGCAGCGACAGCGCGAGCGCAACGGCGATACGCTGTTGCTGCAGTTGCAGGACCCAAACCCGCTGGCGCGGCGTTGGGCCGCCCGTGACCTGGTGGATTACCCGGCCGCTGCCAGTGCGCTGGCCGCCAGGCTGTTGCAAGAGGCCGACTTGTCGGTACGCGAGGTGATCCTGACGTCGCTGACGCTTATCGGCAGCCCCGCCGCCATCCAGGGCCTGCTGGATTGCTTGCGCAGCGAAGACGCCTGCCTGCGTAACGAAGCCATCGCCTGCATGCAACAGCTGCCCGCCGAGGTGGCCCCCATCATGCAGCAGCTATTGCACAGTGACGACGCCGATTTGCGCATCTTTGCCGTCAATATTCTGGCCGCACTTTGCCACCCTCAGGTAGAAAACTGGTTGATTCAGGTGCTGCAGGAAGACCCCCACGTCAACGTCTGTGCTGCCGCGCTGGACTTGCTGGCCGAGGTAGGCACCCCGGCTGCAGCGGCGGCCATCCGCCTCGCCAAAGGCCGTTTTGCCGCGCAGCCTTACATCCAGTTTGCCGCCGACCTGGCGCTGGCACGTGTTGCCGAAAGCGGGGCACCGTGATGACGACACTGTCGATCAGCGAGGATGACTTTGACAAATTCAGGGAATTCTTCTACCGCAAGACCGGTATCCACTTCGACAGGAGCAAACGCTATTTTGTCGACAAGCGCCTTGTCGAGCGGGTACTCAAGACCGGGCACGACAGTTTTCGCAGCTATTTTGCGTTTCTGCGCTTTCAGGCTTCCGGTGAGGAGTTTCAGATACTGGTCAACCTGATGACGGTGAACGAAACCTACTTTTTCCGCGAGGCCTACCAGTTTCAGTGTCTGGTGGGTGCCATCCTGCCGGAAATCCTGCAGCGCCAGCGCCGTCAACAGGCCATCCGCATCTGGGTCATTCCGTCGTCTACCGGGGAGGAGGCGTACTCGATCGCCATGTATTTGCTGGAGAACTGGCCGCAGATCAGCGACTGGGACGTGGAGATCATCTCGTCCGACATCGACACCGGCGTACTGGAAACCGCCCGCGCCGGCCTGTACTCGGCGCGCTCGGTGGCACAGCTGCCGCTCAGCTACCTGCAGAAATACTTCGAGCCCAGCGGCGACGGTTACCAGATCTGTGATGCATTGCCCGAAGCCGTAACGTTTACCCGCGTCAACCTGTCCGACCGCGAAGATACCCGCGCTTACCGCCAGTTTGACGTCATTTTCTGTCGCAATCTGCTGATCTACTTCGACGATGTGTCGCGCAAGGCAGCAGCAGAAACTTTCTATGACGCACTTAACCCAGGCGGCTTTGTCCTGCTCGGCCACTCCGAGTCGATGAGCCGCATCTCTGCCTTGTACAAGGTCAGGAAATTTCCCGAAGCCATCGTTTACCAGAAACCCGGGGAGGCCAGATGAAGCGAATCCTGATTGTCGACGATGCCGCCACGGTGCGCCTGTACCATCGTGCCATCCTGGAGGCCGAAGGCTATGAAGTCGATGAGGCCATTAATGGCATCGAGGCGCTGGAAAAACTGCTGAGCGCCCGTTTCGACTTGCTATTGGTCGATGTCAACATGCCTAAACTGGACGGCTACAGCCTGTTGCGTGAAATGCGCGCCAACCTGCAGATTGCCCAGGCGCCAGCCATCATGGTGTCTACCGAGGCCGCACCGCAAGACAAGGCGCAAGCCTTTGCCGCCGGGGCCAACGACTACTTGGTGAAACCGATCCGGCCAGAGCAGCTGCTGGCCCACGTCCGCTTGCTACTGGGAGCCTAGAGCGATGGACCCGATTCTGGCGCAATTCCTTAACGAAAGCCGCGACGGCCTGCAACGCATCGGCCAACTGTTGATGCAGCTGGAAAGCGAGCCGGGTGACGATGAACTGATCGCCGAACTGTTCCGCTTGGTGCATACCATGAAGGGCAACAGCGGCCTGTTCGACTTTCCAGAAATGACGCTGATGCTACATGCCGGTGAGGATCTGATGGTGCGCGTCCGCGATGGCCAGCAGGTCTACAGCCAGGTACTGGCCGACGCACTGCTGCAGATGGTGGATTTTCTGGACACCCTGTTCGACGAAATCGACGCCAGCGGTCACAGCGACCCCGGCCACGGCAGCGTTGCCAGCCAGCTGGCCGCCGCCTTGCGCGCGCTGATGCAGCCTGGGGCAGCCGTAGTACCGCAAACCGTAGCGGCCAGTAACTTGCCCCTGGCAAGCACCATGGCGCCGCCTTTCGATCTGGGCAGGCTGCCAGAAGCGCAGCGCATGGCGCTGTACCGCCAGCTGCAGCAGGGCGGCTGCCTGTATGCCGTGTGCTACCGTCCGGACGAGGGCTGTTTCTTTCAGGGGCTGGACCCGTTGCACCAGGCCATGCACACCCCCGGCTTGCAATGGGGCGGGCTGGCCGCACGCGAGGCCTGGCCGGCACTGGCCAGCCTGGACGCCTATCGCTGCATGCTGGACTTCCATCTGTTGTCTGAAGCTGGCCGCGACGAGCTGGACGATTACTTTCGTTACACCCCGGATGCAGTCACGCTGGCGCCGGTTCAGGCCATCTGGCTGGTACAGCCGGCAGGCGAGCACAATGGCGGGCCGGTGTACGACGATTTTCTGGCCGAGGCGGAGCCGCTGCTGCAACAAGGCGAGCTGACGGCTCTGCAACGCAGCGTGCAGGCGCTGCTGGGTTTGTCCAATCCGGCGCTATGGTTATCGTCCGCCTTGCGCTGGCTACTGCTGGTGCTGGAGCTGGAGCCGGACAACACCGCGTTGCAGCAGGCGCTGCTTGCCAGCGTGCGCGACTTTCAGCCGCCACGGCTGGCGGACGTCTGCGCGGCCAACCTTGTCCCACCATCGCCAGCTGTTGACAGCGAGGCACTGCTGGATTTGCTGGCCATCCAGCAGCAGATTCTGGCCTTGCCGGTGGACGCCGACTGGCATTTGGGCCGCCTGCGGGCTGTGGAGAGCAGCTTGCAGGCTTGCCTGTCGTTGCCTGCTGCCGCCCGCGCTGGCCTGCAGCAAGCACTGGCGAGTGCTGAAACGGCACGCAGCGGCCAGCCGCTGCTGGACTGGCTGCAACCCTATCTGCCCGCACCTGCGGCCAACCTGTCAACCAGCGTGGATGACAGCCCGGCCTTGGCTAGCGACACCGACGCCGTCTTGCGTCGCAGCGAAAGTGGCGGCAGCTTGTCGCGTACCCTGCGCGTAGATCAGGACAAGGTTGACCGCCTGGTGAACCTTGTCGGAGAGATGGTGGTGGCCAAAAATGCTTTGCCCTACCTGGCGCAACGTGCCGAAAGCGAATACGGCAGCCGCGAGCTGGCGCGAGAGATCAAGTCACAGTACGTGGTGATCAACCGTATTGCCGAAGAAATGCAGGACGCAGTATTGCAGGTGCGCATGATGCCGGTGTCGTCGGTGTTGCAGCGTTTTCCGCGCCTGGTGCGCGACCTGTCGCGCCGGCTGGGCAAGGAGGTGCGGTTGGTGATGAGTGGCGAGGAAACCGCCGCCGACAAGAACATCATCGAAGCACTGGCTGACCCGCTTATCCACATCGTGCGCAACAGCCTGGATCACGGTCTGGAAACACCTGCCGAGCGGGTGGCTGCCGGCAAGTCGCCGCAGGGTACGCTGACACTACGCGCGCAGCAGGAAGCCGACCGCGTGCTGATCGACATCCGCGACGATGGCCGCGGCATCGACCCCGAGCGTGTCAAGCGCAAGGCTTATCAGCGTGGCCTGATCGACGAAGCGACCATGGAGCGGTTGAGCGATCAGGCTGCCATCAACCTGGTGTTTGCTGCCGGTTTTTCTACTGCTGATGCTGTTTCCGATTTATCGGGACGCGGTGTTGGCATGGACGTCGTGCGCAGTGCTATAGAGAAGGTGAGCGGCACGGTGCAATTGCAGAGCCAGCCGGGCAAGGGGACGCAGTTGCGGCTGAGCTTGCCGCTATCCATTGCCATCAGCCAGGTGATGATAATCCGTAGTGACGGCCAGTTGTTCGGGGTGCCGATGGATGCAGTCGTGGAAACGGTACGCGTCCCGCGCCAGGTTATCCACGGCATCAAGTCCAGCATGGCGGTGGTGCTGCGCGGGCGCATCGTACCGCTGAAGGCGCTTAACCCCTTGCTGGGGCTGGCGTCTCCGCCACTGGCTAACGAAGAAGACGAGCTGGCGGTGTTGCTGGTGCGGCTGGGGGACGAGGTAGCCGGCCTGATTGTGGACGATTTTGATGAAACTGCCAGTGTCATCGTCAAGCCGCTGTCCAGCGTGCTGGCCGGTTTGTCTGCTTATGCCGGCTCGGCGTTGATGGGTGATGGTTCGGTGCTGATGGTATTGAACGTGAAGGAGCTGCTGTAATGCCGGTCGAGTTCAAGCGCAATGTGGCTTTTTTTCGTGGCCAGGTCGGTGTCGACGAAGCCGAAGTGTTGCTGGGCTGGTTGCAACAGCACCCGGCAGCGCAGGCCGACCTGGCTGCTTGCAGCCACCTGCACCCGGCCAACCTGCAAGTAATGATGGCCGCTGCGCTGCGGGTAAAGGCGTGGCCGGCTGACCCCGTTTTGCGGCAGTGGCTGCAAGGCGCGCTTACCACCCAGGCCAACGAGAAGAGGTAAACCATGCCCAAACTGATATTCATTGTCGACGACTCGTCCACCATGCTGATGAGCGTCAAAGGCAACCTGGAAATGAACGGTTACCAGGTAGCCACCGCCAACGATGGCCAGGAGGCGCTGGACAAACTGAAAGCAGGTCTGAAGCCCGACCTGATCATCACCGATATCAATATGCCGCGCATGACCGGGCTGGAGCTGATCAAGCATGTGAAGACACTGCCCGGTTTCCGCTTTACGCCCATCCTGACGCTGACAACCGAGAGCCAGCCCGAAAAGCGAGACGAAGGCAAACGGCTAGGGGCGACTGGCTGGCTGGTGAAGCCGGTATCCGGGACCGACCTGGTGAAAGTGATCAAACAAGTGCTGCCGGGTAGCTGACATCATGGCCCACACCATCCTGACATCCTTGCAACCCGGTGCCGGCCGCCGCTTCCTGCTGACCTTGCTGGGTGCGCTGGCGCTGACAGCGCTGGCCACGGCCTTGCTGGCCCCGTGGTGGGAGGCGCTGGTAAGCACGCTGCTGCTGGGGCGCGTGGCTGCCGATTCTTTATTTGCCATGTTGTCGTTGCTGTTATTCCTGCTGGTGTGGTCAGTGCTGGCTCTGCCCTTGTTGCGTAGCGAAATTCTCTGGCTGCTGCAGCAGATCGACGGGGGCGATCACAGCGCAGCCCGGGCCCGGCAGCAGGCTCTGGATAGCGAGATGCAGGCGGCGTCACCGTTTTTGCAGGTGATGGACAAGCAACTGCATGGCTCGCTGCAAGAGCTGGAACGCGGTGCGATGGCCATCATACAGACCGTCAATTCGGTACACGCCATCTCTAGCGAGCAAATGACGCGCATCAGCGATTCGATGAACAATGGCCAGCAGCTGTCTGCTGTTATCCAGGATCAGACCGAGCATAGCCGCAAGGTGGTGGATATCCTCAAACAGCATATTGATGAGCAGCAGCAGGTAATGCGCGAGACGCTGGATCGCACCGAGCGCCTGAGCCGTGATGTGTCGGCGCTGGCCCCGCTGGTGGGCGTGATTGCCGATATCGCCAAGCAGACCAATTTGCTGGCGCTGAACGCCGCGATTGAGGCCGCCCGCGCCGGCGAGACAGGGCGCGGCTTTGCCGTTGTTGCTGACGAAGTGCGCAAGTTGTCGTCGCAAACGGCCAACGCGGCTTCTGAAATATCGGTGCGCATTACCGCCGCCACCGATCGTGCCGAGCAGGAGCTGCAGCTGGCACAGCGGGCGCTGACCCAGAACGCCAGCGCCACCAATCTGGGCGCCATCGTGGCGGATATTGCCGATATGGAGCAGCGCTTTGCCGAAACCGACCGCTTCATGCAAGGCATTCTGACGGCGGTAGAGGCCGCCAACCGTCAGGTATTGTTGCAGCTGTCGGATGCGCTGGGTTATATCCAGTTCCAGGACGTGGTACGTCAGCGCGTCGAGCAGGTGCAGTACGCACTGCGTGAAATGGACGGCCATTTTGCCCAGTTGCGCAGTTTGCGCGACGGCCTGCCCGAGCGTTCGCTACAGCAGAAGCTGGATGGCCACCTGGCACAGTATGTGATGGAAGGGCAGCGTCAAGTACACGCCGATACGCTGGGCAAAGCACCGGCAGCCAGCGCCGCTCGCCCTACCATCGAGCTGTTCTGATGGCGGCGGTTCTCGCCATCAGCAATCGCAAGGGCGGTAGTGGCAAGACGGCCACTGCCGTCAATCTGGCGGCCAGCCTGGCTGCCAGCGGCCAACGCGTGTTGCTGATCGATCTCGATACCCAAGGCCATTGTGCGCTGGGTCTGGGGGTAGCCTGCAGCCGGCACACGCCTAGCGTGCACGACCTGTTTGCCAGCGGGGCCTGCCTTGCGACAGCTTTACAGCCGACGGCGTGGCCGAGACTAACGCTTTTGCCAGCCAACCCGCTGTTCGAGCACGGTTCCGGCAGCCAGCAGCCGGATTTGCTGCGGCAGGCTCTGCAACGCGAAGGCCTGCTGGATGCCTTTGACGTCATCATCATTGATACCCCGCCTTCACTGGATACCCTGCTGCTGAATGCGCTGCACGCCGCACAGTGGGTGCTGGTACCGTTTGTGCCGCACTTCCTGGCGGGGGAAGGCGTGCGCCAGCTGGCGCGCACACTGTTCCGGCTGGCCAGCAGTGGCCAGCACCCGCAGTTGCGGTTGCTGGGCTTTTTACCGGTGATGTGCGATGCGCGCATTGGCCTGCATCGCCGCACGCTGGATCAAGTGGGGCTGCAGTTCGGTGTATTGCGTGTACTATCGCCGGTTCGCAATGACATCCGGCTGGCCGAGTCATTTGCTGCCGGGCAGCCACTGTCTCACTTCGCGCCACGCAGCCGTGCTGCGCAAGACTACGCCATCGCTGCGGCACAAGTTCTCGCCTTGATCACCACACCGCCAGCCAGCTAGTCGATTTGCCCGCCCGCAGTCAGCAGCGCGTCGACCAGCGCCGCAACCAGCGGCGAGGGGTTGCTGCTGCGCCAGGCGACGGACAGCGTCATGTAGGCGTCGTCGTCCAGCAGTGGCACGTAGCGGACACCGGGCAGTTGCACGCACTGCAGCGGCGCCGGTAACACGGCTAGCCCCAGCCCGGCAGCTACCAGGCCGATCTGGGTGGTGGCCTCGCCTGCCAGCTGGTGTACACGCCAGTCAAAGCCGGCTTGGCGCGCCAGCTTTTCCAGCCGTCGCGTCAGCCAGTTGCCACTGCTGGACGGGTAGCCGATGATGCGTTCGCCGGACAGCCGCAGCAGGGGGATGGCGGCCTCGCCAGCTAACGGATGGTGTTGCGGCAGCACCGCCACTAGCCGGTCGCGGCGCAGCTCGCGCAGTTGCAGGCCGGGGGTGTCTTCCTCGCCGTTAAAGCGCACCACGCCTACGTCCAGCTTGTTGCTGCCCAGCAGCTGGAACTGCTCGCGGGTGAACTCCTCGTGGAAGTGCAGGGTAACGTCGGCGTGCCGGCGGCGAAAGTGTTGCAAGGCCAGCGGCAGCAGCGGCATCAGCGGCAGCGACGAGGTGAAGCCGATGTTCAGTTCGCCGATTTCGCCACGGGCGGCACGGCGTGCTTCGTCGGCAGCCTGGCTGGCGCCTTCCAGCAAGGCACGGGCGCGCAGCAGAAAGCGCTCGCCGGCCGGCGTCAGCCGCACGGCACGTTGGTGGCGCTGGAACAGGCTGACGCCCAGCTCGTCCTCCAGCGCGCGAATCTGCTGGCTAAGCGGCGGTTGCGCCATGTGCAGGCGCTCGGCGGCGCGGGTGAAGTGCAGCTCCTCGGCCACCGCCACGAAATAGCGCAGGTGTCGCAGCTCCATTTGATACTTTCAGGGTATTAAAACCTGTCCAAATATATATTGGACGTTGCCATTGGCCAAGCCTACGCTGTCACCATTGCCTGAAACGGGTGCCGTCTTATGTCCTCTGCCTCTGCTACGCTGGCCGCGCCAGCCAACTCTCCAACCGCTACTGCGCCGCTGCACGCTGGCTCCAAGGCCTGGTGGCGGGCGACCTGGGCGGCTGCCATCGGCGGCTTTGCCACCTTTGCCTTGCTGTACGGCGTACAGCCTTTAATGCCGCTGTTTGCCGCCCAATACGGTTTGTCGCCAGCCGGTGCCAGTGCCGTGCTGTCGTTTGCCACGCTGCCAATGGCGCTGTTGCTGATTCCGGCCAGCCTGCTGGCCGACAAGGTTGGCCGCACGCCGCTGATGGTGGCGTCGCTGGCGGGTGGCGTGCTGCTGTCATGGCTGGCGGCGTGGAGCAGCAGCTTTGGCTGGCTGCTGCTGTGGCGGGCGTTGTTTGGCGTGCTGATGGCTGGGCTGCCGGCGCTGGCGCTGTCTTACCTATCGGAAGAGCTGGCGCCGGAGTCGCTGGGCCGCGCCGTGGGCTTGTACATTGCAGCCAACGCGCTGGGCGGCATGAGCGGCCGTTACCTGGGCGCGGTGGTGGCCGACGCCTGGGGGCTGCAAAGCGGCTTGCTGGCGCTGGCGGCGCTGGGCACGGTAGCGGCCTTGCTGTTCTGGAAGTTGCTGCCGCCGTCGCGCCGCTTTACGCCACGACCGGTGTCGCTGGCCAGCGTGCTGGCCGATAGCCGCAGCCACTGGCGCGACCCAGGCCTGTCCCGCTTGTTCGTGCTGGGTTTCATGCTGATGGGCGGCTTTGTCAGCTTGTACAACTACCTGGGCTTTCGCTTGCAGGCAGCGCCGTTCGGGCTGTCGCAAAGTGCCATCGGCCTGATCTTTTTGCTGTACGTGGTGGGCATGGTGTCGTCCAACCTGGGCGGGCGCTGGGCCGACCGTTACAGCCGCCGCGTGGTGTTGTGGAAAATGGTGGCGCTGATGCTGCCGGCGCTGCTGCTGACGCTGAGCCAGAGCTTGTGGCTGGTGGTGGCCGGCGTGGCCCTGTTTACCTTTGGCTTCTTTGCCGCGCATTCGGTGGCGGCCAGTTGGGTTGGCCGCCGTGTGCAGCACGCCCGCGCGCTGGCCTCGGCCTTTTACCTGACGTCGTATTATCTGGGTTCGGCCTTCATCGGTAGCGGTTCCGGGCTGATGTGGCGGCTGGACGGCTGGCTGGGCGTGGCCGGGCTGATCGGTGCCTTGCTGTGCCTGTGCCTGTGGCTGACCTGGCAGCTGCGTGCGGTCGAGCCGCTGCCGGTATCCCATGCCGCTTGAGTGAGGGTGGCGCTGGGCGGCACGATGGCATATACCGGAAGCTGTCTACCCGCCGGGAGTAAACCATGAGCCTGAATGTTGTTGCCATCTGTGGCAGCCTGCGCCGTCAATCCGCCAATATGGGCATGCTGCGCTACGCCGCGGCCAACCTGCCGGAAGGCATGCAGCTGACCATTGCCGACTTGTCCGACATGCCGTTTTACAACGCCGACATCACCGAAAAGCCGGCCGCGGTACAGCGCTTGCTGGGCCAGCTGGCCAGTGCCGACGCGCTGCTGTTTGCCTGCCCGGAATACAACTACTCGATCGCCCCGGCGTTGAAGAATGCGCTGGACTGGGCCTCGCGCGAGCCGGGTAATGTGCTGCTGGCCGGCAAGCCGGCGGCCATCATGGGCGCTGGTGGCGGTATGGGCACTTCGCGTGCGCAGTACCACCTGCGTCAGGTGTGCGTGTACCTCAACCTGCACGTGCTGAACCAGCCGGAGGTGTTTGCCAATGCCTTTGCCGGTGGCTTCGACGCCAACGGCAACCTGACCGATGGCACGATCCAGGACAACATCCGTAAACAGTTGGCCGCACTGCAGGCTTGGCATGCACGCTTGCAAGCTTAGCCACGGTTTGATCGCCTAAGGCCAAAGCAGCAAGGCCGCGCCCCTGGGCGCGGCCTTGCTGCTTTGTCAGGCGGCTGTTGTGGTGCCGCTTAGGGGCTATACCACAGCTCCTTGCGTTGCAACGGCGTTTCCGCCGGCAACAGCGGGTTGTTTAGCCGGATGATCACGCGTTTGTCCAGCTGCAAGCGTTTGAGTGCGGCCGCATGAAATTGGCGGAACAGGCGGTCGAAACTACCGTCGGCGATGGCGCGCTCCAGCCCGGTTTCCAGCAGCCGGGCCAGCGCCTTGTTACCGGGTGCAACAAAAAAGTAGAACGCGGTGGGGTAGTGGATCAGCACATACGGGTCAATGTTGATGCCGCTATTGCGGTGCGCCAGGTATTCGTTTTCGATTTCGATGACGCCGCGCGGGAAGTAGTCGAAGCGCTGCTGGTTAAGCATGGTAAACAGCGGCTCGTAGTCGGACGAGGTAATCACGGTCAGGCCAGCTGCACGCAGGATATTGACATCTGGCCAGTCGTGGCCCTGACCGGCACTGTACGCGCGCAGGTCATCTACCGTGCGGACGTCGGCCAGCAGTTCGCCGCGGCCTTCGCCAAGCAGTGCAACCCGCCAGCCGATCAGACCTTTGTATAGAGGTATGCGCACCGGCAGCAGCTGCCGTTCGCGTTCTCTGCTGGTCATGGTCCATAACAGGTCGATACTGCTGTCCGGCCGCTGCAGTAGCAGGATGGCGCGGCTTTGTACCATGGCACGCGCAGGCTTTAGCAGACAGTTGGCACCTGTTTTCTGACACGCCAGCCGCAGCAAGGCGAGCATGTATTGCTGCTGCGGATCATTAGCGGTAGCCAGTAGCGGGTAACGGATAGTGGTGGCAGCGTGGGCGAAGCCGCTGCCGATCAAGGCGAGCAGCAGGGCAAACAGTCTAAGCAGGGTCATGGCCGTGCTCTCCACAGAGATGATGGTGCATCATAGGACGTACCGACCCCTCTGCATAAAAAAGCGCGGCGCTGGCACGGGCTGCCAGCGTTAGCCCCTGCCTGCCTTACTGGATGATGCCGCCACCCAGACAGATATCACCATCGTACAGCACGGCAGACTGGCCTGGCGTGACCGCCCATTGCTTGTCGCGGAAGGTGAGGGTGGCTTTGCCATCCACCACCGGCGACAGCGCACAGGCGGCGTCGGCCATGCGGTAGCGGTTCTTGGCAGCGTAGTCGCCGGCGGCCGGGGCCTGCGGCAGCGTCCACGACAGGTCGGCCATTTGCAGCGTGGGCTTCAGCAGCAGCGGGTGGTCGTGGCCTTGCACCACCACCAGGCGGTTGGCCGCCATGTCCTTGCCGGCCACAAACCACGGCTCGCCGTTGCCATCCTTGGCACCGCCGATGTTCAGGCCCTTGCGCTGGCCCAGCGTGTAGAACATCAGGCCGACGTGCTCGCCCACCACCTTGCCGTCCGGCGTGACCATCTCGCCCGGCTTGGTGGGCAGGTAGCGTTGCAGGAACTCGCGGAACGGGCGTTCGCCGATAAAGCAGATGCCGGTGGAGTCTTTCTTGGCCGCAGTGGGCAGGCCGGCTTCTTCGGCCAGGCGGCGCACCTCGGTCTTGTGGATATCACCCAGCGGGAACATGGCACGCGACAGCTGGTGCTGCTGCAGGCGGTACAGGAAGTAGCTCTGGTCCTTGGTGTGGTCCACGCCTTTCATCAGGTAATGCACGCCGTCGCGTTCCAGCTTGCGGGCGTAGTGGCCGGTGGCGATGCAGTCGGCCCCCAGCGTCATCGCGTAGTCCAGGAAGGCCTTGAACTTGATCTCGGCGTTGCACAGCACGTCCGGGTTCGGTGTGCGGCCGGCCGAGTACTCCTGCAGGAAGTAGGCGAACACGCGGTCCTTGTATTCCTTGGCGAAGTTCACGATTTCCATGTCGATGCCGACAATGTCGGCCACGCTCATCGCGTCCAGCGCGTCCTGCTTGATGGAGCAGTATTCGTCGTCGTTGTCGTCTTCCCAGTTTTGCATGAACACGCCGATCACTTCATGCCCCTGCTGCTTCAGCAGCCAGGCCGTTACCGACGAATCCACACCGCCGGACATGCCGACAACAATCCGTTTTTTACCCGTCACGGGGAAAATCCTTCCTTCCAAAGTGCAAGAGGCACCACGACAGGTGGTGCCCCGAAATCCCTGAACCAGCCATCCACTACCCAGACGTCGCCAGTGTCGATGTCCTGCACGGTAGCGGCATGGTGTTCGTTAAACAGCCACGGCGCGCGAAACGCGTCTGCTGCCGGCTGGTGATAGCGCAATAAGTGCAGCGACTGCAGCAAGGCCAACAACTGGTGCAGGTTGTGGGTATGGTCAATGCAATCCATACGCCCCAGTATCCTGTCGTCTTCATGGTTGTCGCCACGGTCCTCCGCCAGCGGCAGTGTCTGGGCCGCGATCTGGTAAAACGCCAGTGCCACGTCTTGCAACGCGGCGCGTTCCGCGCCCGCATCGTCGGCCTGTCTCAAACGGCCAGCCATCCAGATCAGGGCATCAGCCGGCAAATCAATAGTGCTGCTGCGATCGCATCCGTAATGGTAACAGAGGGTTAGCGGCTCTGCACCGGCCTGCGCCAGCCACAGGGCCAGCCATAGCGCACAGATCAGGCTGGCCCGGCGCATGCTCAGTGGCCCAGATGGTAGATGCAGGACAGCGGCAAGCGCTGCCCGGCCAGATAGTCATCGATACAGCGGCCCACCAGCGGGCTGCGCCAGAGGGCTTGCTGGGCGCGGATTTCAGCGGGCGTCAGCCACACTGCCTCGACAATGCCGTCGTCCAGTTGGCTGCGGATCGGCGCCGCGCCGGCGTCGCACACGAAGGCAAAGCGCAGGTAAGTGATGTCGCTGTTGTCATCCTTGTCGGCCAGGTAGATGCCGCACAGCGCCACCGGCTGGGCCGCGTAGCCGGTTTCTTCCAGTGCTTCGCGTGTGACTGCCTGCAACAGCGTTTCGCCGTATTCCAGGTGGCCGGCAGGCTGGTTCAGGCGCAGGCCGTGCTCGGTCTGTTCGCGCACCATCAGCAGGCGGCCGTCGCGTTCGATGAGGGCGGCGACGGTGGTGTTGGGTTTCCACTGCGTATCGGGGGTAGGGCTGCTCATATTAATTGACAATCGTTATCATTTGTTTCTAATATACAAGTACTGCGACTTATTCTTAATCATCAACAGGTGTCGACATGTACGTTTGCCTTTGCCACGGTGTAACCGACCGCGACATTCGCCAGGCTGTCTTTGACGGCGCCGTCACCATGCGCGATCTGGCGCGTGAGCTGGGCGTTGCCACCGAGTGTGGCCGCTGCGCCTGCAGCGCCAATCAGGTACGTAAGCAAACCTTGCTCCAGATCAGCGAGCCGGAACTGGTCGCTGCCTGATTCTCCTGCAGAATCAATCGCATTCTCATTGCATTTTGGCGCGTGGCGCCAAGCTTGTCATTGCATAAATCTGTGCCATAATCCGTGAAATTCGATATAGCAGGAGGTCACGGCCATGCAAGGCGACAAGAAAGTCATCAAGTTTCTGAACCAGATTCTCAAAACCCAGCTTACCGCCATCAACCAGTACTTCCTGCACGCCCGCATCTTCAAGAACTGGGGCCTGAAAGAGCTGAACGAGCACGAATACCACGAATCCATCGTGGAAATGAAAAATGCTGACAAGCTGATCGAACGCATCCTGTTTCTGGAAGGCCTGCCCAATCTGCAAGACTTGGGCAAACTGTACATCGGCGAGAACACCCAGGAAATCCTGGAATGCGACCTGAAGCTGGATAACGAAGGTCTGCCGCTGCTGAAAGACGCCATCGCCTACTGCGAGTCAGTCAAAGACTACGTTACCCGCGACCTGCTGACCGAGATGCTGGAAAGCGAAGAAGAGCACATCGACTGGCTGGAAACCCAGCTCGGCCTGATCGAAAAACTGGGCCTGGCCAACTACCAGCAAAGCATGATCGAAGACTGAGCCTCTTCAACCGTTTTGCCGCAAAAAAAGCCCGTCGGACGACGGGCTTTTTGCTGACGTCAGCCAAAAACAAACCCCGCCGTGTGGCGGGGTTTGTTGTGTGCGGCCAACCTTACTGGGCGGCGGAGGCGTCGGCCGGGGCAGGTTCTTCTGGTTCCTGCCACGGTAATGGCACGCGGATACTGTTGACCTGGAGGTTGCCATCACTAAACATCAGCTTGGTGCTGATCTGGCCACCTTCGCGGCGGATCAGCTTCTGCGCTGCCCATTCGTCCAGCTGGGCAGACAGCAGGCTGCGTGCCAGAGCGTCGATTTCCGCGACATCTGGCTGTTCTTCGGCGCTGGCATCTACCGTAAACAGGTTGCGAGCTTGGGTTACCACCAGGTTTTCCAGCGTCTGTTGCGGCAGCTCCAAGTTAACCTGGGCGGTAAAGCGTTTCAGAAATTGCAGCGTGTTTTTCAGGTCTGCCGGCTGAAAGCCTTTTAGCGATAGGCTGCCGTCCAGCTGGGCGACGCCGCTGGGCATTTTCAGGTAGAAGGTATTCACCACCAGCCGCGGGTCGTTCTGTAGTAGCGGCAGGCCTTCTTTCATGATGGTGTCGATGTACTTCTTGCGAAGTAGTGCCGGGTCGGTACCCTGGAACGGCAGCTTGCCCAGCGCCTCATCCAGCTTTACCAGCGTGGGGCCGTGTAGATGGTTGGCCGATACGTCCAGTTTGAACGGACCATAGTTGCTGTCGTTGTAGACGAAACGCTCGAAGTCCAGTTTGCCGCGAGTGTTGACAAAGTCTTCCTGCTCGCTGGTGACAATTTGATATTTCAGGCCAGACAAGCCGACATTGGAAGGGCGGAACTCGCCGGACGGGTTGATGAACTCGCCCACACGCACGCGGCCCACCAGGTAGATCAGTTCGTTCAGCTTGATGCTGTACGGAATCGCTTCGTTCCAGTTGAGCTTGATGTCGCCCACGCTCAATTCGCTATTGCCTAGCTTGACACCGCTGCTGCCGGGTCGTACTTCGGACAGGTATTTGACACTGTCAAAAGCAAAGCGGCCTTTGGGGCCGGCTTCCAGAACAAAGCCCGGGCTGGACGAACTGACGGTGTATTCCTTGTACCCGGACTGGTAATTGACGTTAAGGTCAAAGCCGCGCCAGTTCATTTTCACGCCGGCCAGTGTTTCTTCGTAGTCGAACTTGGGTATGGTGACGCTCAGTTCGCCACCGCCGGTCAGGCCCAAGCGGTTGACTACGGTAATGGGCTCGGCATCACCAAAGAAGCGCTGCAGGGTTTTGCGGGTGCCGTCGCTCATGTCGAACTCGGTACGCACGATGGCGCGGGCCGGGCGGAAGTCCAGATCAAACAGGCCGGGCAGCAGGCCGTGCCGTACTTGATGGCGATAACGCAGCGTACCGTTCAATAACGGGCGCAGGTTTTCCGGCAGCAGGCCAAGGTAGGGGCCTAGCAGCTGCTTGTTCAGTTCCAGTTCGGTGGTTTCCTCGGACGAGAACCAGCCGCGATCATACTGGTGGGATTTCACCGTGAACACCGCCATGCTGGCGATCATGCGGTGTTGTTCCAGCAGGGTTTCTTCGGCTTTGCTGCCGGCCCAGTAGGCAAAGCCGCCGTACAGCACAAAAGCGCCAGCCACGGCCGCGGCGGTCAGTTTGAGGTGTTGCTTGTTGAGGTTCACGATCCGGCCTGAATAGGAAAACGAACGGGCATCTTACCTTACCTGTGCCGGCTTATGAATCGGCAAGCGGAGGGCGCTGACATACCGACGGTATTTTTGGTAGGCCTGTCTGATACTTGGCGCAATGTTCTCGGTTTCTATAAGGCAAAGAGTGTAAAATAGGAAAATGATTTTTACGAACCATGAGGTTTGAAGTGCAATGGCATGGCTTAACGGTCTGATCGATCTGCCCTGGTGGGGCTATATCGTGGTAACGCTGGTGCTCACCCACATCACCATCGCTTCTGTCACCATCTTCCTGCATCGTCACCAGGCACACCGTGCGCTGGACCTGCACCCGATTCCCAGTCACTTCTTCCGTTTCTGGCTGTGGCTTACTACCGGCCAGGTAACCAAGGAGTGGGCGGCCATTCACCGCAAGCACCACGCCCGCTGCGAAACCGCAGAAGACCCGCACAGCCCGCAAGTGCTGGGCATCAAGAAAGTGCTGTGGGAAGGGGCCGAGCTGTACCGTGCCGCCTGCAAAGACCGCAGCATCATGGAAAAATTCGGTCACGGCACGCCGGACGACTGGCTGGAACGCAATGTGTACACCCGTCACACCGGCAAGGGCATCCTGCTGATGCTGGCTATCGACCTGGTGCTGTTCGGCGCGGCCGGCCTGGCAATCTGGGCGATCCAGATGGCGTGGATTCCGTTCTTCGCGGCCGGCGTCATCAACGGCATCGGCCACTTCTGGGGCTACCGCAACTTCGAAAACGAAGACGCGTCCACCAATGTGTTTCCGTGGGGCATCCTGATCGGTGGTGAAGAGCTGCACAACAACCACCATACCTTCGGTACCTCGGCCAAGCTGTCGTACAAGTGGTTCGAGTTCGATATCGGCTGGATGTACATCCGCATCATGGAAATCCTGGGCCTGGCCAAGGTACGCAAGGTGGCGCCGCGTCTGGCGCAGTCGGCATCCAGCGCGCAGCTGGACCTCGACCATTTGCAGGCCATCATTGCCAACCGCTACGCCATTGCCGCCCGCTACGCCCGCGAGCTGAAGGACGTGTACCGTGCCGAAGCCGCCCGCATCCAGCTGCCGGAACTGGGTAACACCGACCTCGCGCGCAAGATGAAGGTGTGGCTGAAACAGGACGCCAAGGACACCCCGATGGCCGAACGCGCGCAGTTGGCCGCAGTACTGGCCAAGAGCCAGGTGCTGAATACCATTTACAGCATGCGTCAGGAGCTGACCCGTCTGTGGGAGCGTTCGTCGCTGACCCGTGACGAGCTGCTGAAAGAGCTGCAAGACTGGTGCAGCCGCGCGGAGGCCAGCGGTATCGAGTCGCTGCAGCGCTTTGCGCAGAGCTTGCGCACGGCCGCCGTGGCCTAAGCTGCCCCGGTTAGCCGCTATCACCAAGCGCCGCTGCTGCGGCGCTTTTTTCATGCCCCCAGAATGCTTGCAGCGTGGCCAGCTGCGTTACAATCGCCACTTTCCCACGTCATCTGCAACAGGAGCCGCCATGAGCATCCACCGTCATCTGCCGGGCAAACGCATGTCCGAAGCCGTCATCGTCAATGGCCTGATCTACACCGTCCAGGTGCCGGAAAGCGGCCAGGGCAATGCGCGCGAGCAGACCGCCGAGACGCTGGCGCTGGTGGACAAGGTGCTGGCCGAACTGGGCAGCGACAAGACCCGCATCATCGAAGCCACCATCTTTATGCCGGACCTGGCCGAGTTCGACCAGATGAACGAAGCCTGGGACGCCTGGGTGGCCGAAGGCCACGCGCCCGTGCGCTGCACGGTGGGCGCCAAGCTGGCGCACCCGGACTGGAAGGTAGAGATCCGCATCGTCGCCGCCCGCTAAACGCTGGCGGATATAAAAAAGGCAAGGTCGTTCGACCTTGCCTTTTTTTGCGTGCTGCGGCCAACGTTGGCCGCATGGGTATGCAGGTGCTAGTGCCCGGCGTCCACCACCGGTGCCGCACCGGCCGCTGCCTTGGGCGGGCGCGACAGCCACACCAGGCCGGTCAGCAGCAGGAACAGGCAGGCGGCCAGCCAGAAGATCTCGTTGGCGCCGATAAACAAGCCCTGGCGGCTGATGTCGCGGGTGATCACCGCGGCGGCCTGCTCCTGGCTCAGGCCCAGTTGCTGCATGCCGGCCAGCGTTTGCCGTGTGCCTTCGTGGTACAGGCTGATGTGGTCGGTCAGCTGTACGTGGTGGATGGCTTCGCGCCGTTCCCACTGCCAGGTGGTCAGCGACGCGCCGATGGAGCCGGCCAGCGTGCGCAGGAAGTTGGACAGGCTGGAGGCACTGGCCAGCTGTTGCGGCTTCATATTGGACAGCGTGATGGTGGTCAGCGGCATGAAGAAGCCGGCAATGGCAATGCCCTGCACAAACTGCGGCCAGGCCACGTCGGCAAAGGTCATGTCCGGGTTGAACGTGCTGTAGCGCCACCAGAAGCAGAAGGCAAACATCAGGAAGCTCACCGTCACCACCCAGCGCATGTCCAGCCGCTGCGCGTTCTTGCCGATCACCGGCGACAGCAGCACCGGCAGAATGCCGATCGGCGCCGTGGCCAGGCCGGCTTCGGTGGCGGTGTAACCCAGCTGCGTCTGCATTAGCAGCGGCATCAGCACGATGGCGCCGAAGTACAGCATGAAGCCGACACTGACCGAAATCACGCCCACGCTGAAGTTGCGGTCACGGAACAGCGACAGGTCGATCACCGGGTGCTTGTCGGTCAGCTCCCACACCACCAGGTAAGACAGGCTCAGCAGGGCAATCACGGCGTAGAGCACGATTTCGGTGGAGTGGAACCAGTCCAGCTCCTTGCCGCGGTCCAGCATCATCTGCAGGCAGCCCACGCCCAATACCAGCAGCGTGAGGCCCACCTTGTCGATGGGCAGCTGCAGGATGGCGGTTTCGCGGTGACGTAGCTCGCGCCAGCTCAGCCACGCCGCCACCACGCCCACCGGCACGTTGATGAAGAAGATCCAGCTCCAGTGCCAGTTGTCCGATAGCCAGCCGCCGAGGATGGGGCCGAAGATCGGCGCCACGATGATGGTCATCGTCCACAGCGCCATCGCGATAGCGCGTTTTTCCGGCGGATAGCTCTGCAACAGCAGGCTTTGTGACAGTGGAATCATCGGCCCGGCCAGCGCGCCCTGCAGCACGCGGAACAGGATCAGCAGTTCCAGGCTGGGGGCGATGCCGCACAGCAGCGACGACAGTACAAAGCCGATGGTGGCGATCAGGAACAGCCGCACTTCGCCCAGGCGCTTGGCCAGCCAGCCGGTGATGGGCACCGCGATGGCGTTGGCCACGCCGAACGAGGTAATCACCCACGTGCCCTGGCTGGTAGATGCGCCCAGGTCACCGGCAATGGTGGGGATGGCCACGTTGGCGATGGTGGTATCCAGCACCTGCATGAAGGTGGCCAGCGACAGCGCCAGCGTCACCAGCGTGCGCGAGCGGCCCTGTAGGGGAGGGTGTGCCATGCGGCCTCCTTACTTGCCTACGTTGGCCGCAACAATCTGCGCCACGCGGCGGTCGGCCTCGGCCAGCTTGCCGTCAAACACGCGGGTGGCCAGCAGCGGGGCGGTCGGGGCGGCGCTCAGCAGCGGGCCGTCCTGTTGGCTGGTATCCACGCTCACGTTCATCGACAGGCCCAGGCGCAGCGGGTGCGCTTGCAGCTCTTTCGGGTCCAGCGCAATGCGTACCGGTACGCGCTGCACCACCTTGATCCAGTTGCCGGTGGCGTTCTGTGCCGGCAGCAGCGAGAACACGCTGCCGGTACCGGCGGCCAGGCCGGCGACCTTGCCGTGGTAGGTGATGTCGTCGCCGTACAGGTCGGCGTGCAGTTCGACCGGTTGGCCGATGCGCAGGTCTTTCAGCTGGCCTTCCTTGAAGTTGGCGTCCACCCACAGGCTGTCCAGCGCGGCGACCGCCAGCAGCGGGGTGCCAGGCTGCACGCGGGCGCCGGGCTGGGCGCTGCGGCGCGCGACCTGGCCGGCTATCGGGGCGCGCACTTCGGTGCGCGACAGCGTCAGCCACGCTTCACGAACTGCGGCGGCGGCGCGGGCCACGGCCGGCTGTTTCTCGGCGCTGTCGCTCAGCACCAGTGCGCGGCTGGCTTTTTGCTCTTCGCGGGCAGCATTCAGCGCGGCGGTGGCGGCTTCCAGCTGGGCGCGGGCGGCGGTAACGGCATTGCGGGCGTGCTGCACGTCTTCCTGAGCGATGGCTTGCTCTTTGGCGGCGGCTTCGCGACGCGCCAGATCGCCACTGCTGCGGGCCACTTCGGCCTGGGCTCGGGCCAGGTCGGCCTCGCGTTGCGTCACCACGGCGTCGGCCTTGCCGCTAACCGAGATTAGCTGGCGGGTCTGGCGTACGGCCTGCGCCAGGTCGGCCTCGGCACGCGCCAGCGCCAGGCGGGCGTCGTTGTCGTCCAGCGTCAGCAGCAGGTCGCCGGCTTTGACGCTGTGGGTGTCGTCGGCGTGGATGCTGCGGATATTGCCGGCGATCTGCGCCGACACCGGCACCAGGTTGCCGGCGGTGTAGGCGTCATCGGTGCTTTCATGGTGGCGCAGCGCCACAAACCAGTAGGCCCCGCCGGCGATACCGGCGATGACCAGGGCCAGG
This sequence comes from Vogesella sp., assembly GCF_046297735.1. NCBI lineage: Bacteria > Pseudomonadati > Pseudomonadota > Betaproteobacteria > Neisseriales > Chromobacteriaceae > Vogesella > Vogesella sp. The sequence continues at coordinate 74,965 of NZ_JBKBHK010000005.1, read as the reverse complement.
GTGAGGCGGGTGAGGGCAGTGCGGCGGGCGTTGGGCGCGGCGTTATCGATTGTGTTTTCCATGTCTTTCCTCGGGTGTGGGGCGCGGCCGGCAGTGCCGGCGCGGGCCACAAACTGGTGCAGGCGTATCGGCAGGCCTGCGGTTGTCATGTTGGGCGCATTCAGTTGCCGGCTTGCGGGCTACCCAGCGCCCGCAGCAAGGCGGCTTGCACTTGCAGGCGTTGGCCGCGGATCTCCAGTGCCGACAGTCGGGCCTGGGTATCGCGCCGGCGCTCGTTCAGCCACTGGCTGCGCGAGGCGAGGCCGGTCTCCAGCCGGGTCTGCAGTACGCGGCTGGCTTCACGGCGTGCACGCAAGGTGGCGTCGGCTTGCGTTTCTGCCTGCGTCAGGCTGGCCAGCTGGCTGCTGCGGTCGGTGGTTTCCTGGATGGCGGCCAGCAAGGTCTGGTTGTAGGCGGCTACGGCTTGCTCGTAGTCGGCAGTGCGGCCCGACAGGCGGGCGTTGAGCTCGCCGTTGCTGAAGATGGGCAGTGTCAGGGCCGGGGCGAAGCGCAGCAGGCGGGCGCCCGGGTCCAGCAGGTTGGACAGCTCGGACGACGACAGCGCGGCCAGGCCGCCAATGCGGACGTCGGGGTAGAAGTCGGCGCGGGCGGCACGGATGCCGGCACTGGCGGCTTCCACCCGTTCGCGTGCCGCCAGGATGTCGGCGCGCTTGCCCAGCATGGCTGTGCTGTAGCGTGCCGGGTCCAGCTGCCATTCCGGCAGCGCTGCCTTGGCGATGGCGTCGATGTGGGTTTGCGGCAGCGCGGCTAGGGCGGCCAGCGCGTGACGTGCCTGCGTTTCGCGCAAGCCGGCGCGCAGCACCAGCTGGCGGGCATCGTTGGCCGCCGCTTGCAGTTGCGCCAGTTCGTCCGGTGCCGCCAGGCCTTGCTTGCTGCGAACCTCGCCCAGTTGCAGCAATTGTGTTGCTTGCTGCTGGTCTTCGGCTTGCAGTTGCAGGGCGTGCTGCGCGGTACGCCATTCCAGGTACTGGCTGCTGACGGCCCAGGCCAGCCACTGGCGGGCGTCGTCGGCTTCCAGTTGCGCGGCGTAGGCCTGGCCGCGAGCGGCGGCCAACTGGGCGCGGGTCTTACCCCAGAAATCGAAGCGGTAGGATAGATCCAGACCGACGGTTTCCAGGTTGGTGTAAATGCCACGGTAGGCCGGCGGGTTGTTGCCGTATTCGGAGCTGCGCTCGCGGACGAAGCTGGCGCTGCCGTTGACGCGCAAACCGTCGCTGCTGGCCACGCTGTCGCTGTTGGCGCGCGCGGCGCGCAGCTTGGCGTCGGCCAGTGTCAGGCGCGGGCTGCGCGCCAGCGCTTGCGATACCAGCTGGTCCAGCTGCGGATCGTTCAGCGCTTGCCACCAGTTGTCCCGTGCCAGTTGGCTACCGTCTTGTACGCCCAGACTGGCGGCTTGCAACGGCACGGTACTGGGCGGCAGTACATCGGGCGTGGCGCAGCCTGCCAGCAGCAGGCTGACGGCGAGGGTAGAGAGAATCAGTGCGTGAGGCTGGCTGTTACGCATGTAATGATCACCTGCGTTACTAATTTGTTATCAAAAAACCGGCAGTGCGCTGCCGGTTTCCTTGTGATTGGCCAGCTTATTGAAAAAGCCGGTTGTCGTGTGCAACGGTTTGTATCAGCCGCCAACGCGTCGCAACAGCTTACGCAGTAGAGCATCCAGCGTGGTGCGCTCTTCGTCGCTGAAGTCCTGCCACAGCTCGCGCATGCGCTGGCGCTGTTCCGGCATTACCTGGGCGATGAAGGCCAGGCCTTTTTCGGTGAGGATCAATTCGGTCTTGCGCCGGTCTTCTTGCGACGGCAGGCGTTCGATCAGGCCGCGCTGGCACAGGTCGTCCACCACGCGGGTGGCGTTGGTGCGCGAGAACGCCAGCGCGTCGGACAGCTCGGACGGGCTGACACGCTGCTCGGGGCGCGAGTACAGCACCATCAGCGCCATCCAGGTGGTTTCGTTGATCTCGTGGCACTTCAGCGTTTCATTGAAGTAGCCCAGCAGGTACGGCTGCAGGTGAAAGTACAGCCGGGTCAGCAGTACTTCCTGCCGCGGTGCGCCGGGCATTTTGCTGGAGATGCTTTCTACCGCTTGTTCACAGGGAACAAAGCTATGGCAGGTGTTGGGGCATTCGTTCATGGTTAAATGGTAACGTGCGTTACTAATTGGGGCAAGTTGCCAGCCAGGCTTCGACCTGGCGGGCTACCGGCGTCAGCAGGTCGGGTTGCAGGCAATCCAGCTCGGTGTTCTGCGGCATGCCGCGCAGCCAGGTGATCTGGCGTTTGGCCAGCTGGCGGGTGGCGGCAATGCCGCGCTCGCGCAGCTCGGCGTAATCGAACAGACCATCCTGGTATTCCCAGGCCTGGCGGTAGCCGACGCAGCGCATCGACGGCAGCGCCAGCGACAGCGCGGGGTAGCGCTGGCGCACGCGGCTGACTTCGTCCAGAAAGCCCTGCGCCAGCATCTGGTCGAAGCGCAAGGCGATGCGCTGGTGTAGCCAGGCGCGGTCAGACGGCTGCAGCGCCAGGCGCAGCGCGGCAAAGCTGGCCGCATCGTCGCGGCCCTGGCGCATCAGTGCCGACATCGGCTGGCCGGTGAGCTCGTACACTTCCAGCGCGCGCTGCACGCGTTGCGAATCGTTGGGTGCCAGGCGGGCAGCGGTTTCCGGGTCGACCGCGGCCAACCTTTGGTGCATGGCGGGCCAGCCCAGCTGTTCGCCGTCGGCTTCCAGCCGGGCGCGCACCTCGGCGTCGGCTTGCGGCAGGTCGGACAGCCCTTCCAGCAGCGCCTTGAAGTACAGCATGGTGCCGCCTACCAGCAGCGGAATGCGGCCACGCTGGCAGATGTCGGCGATCAGTCGGTTGGCGTCGGCGTGGAACTGTGCCGCCGAGTACGACTCAGTCGGCGGAATGATGTCGATCAGGTGGTGCGGGCAGGTCGCCATTTCTTCCGCGGTGGGCTTGGCGGTGCCGATATCCATATCGCGGTAAACCAGCGCGGAGTCGACGCTGACGATTTCCACCGGAAAGCGTTGCGCCAGCGCCAGCGCCAGCCCGGTCTTGCCGGAAGCGGTGGGACCCATCAGCAGGATGGCGCGGTGTTGTGGCTTCATCGTACGGGTACTGGGTGCAAAACGAGGCGGCTATTGTCGCACAAGGCGGGCGAAGAAAAAGCCGCCATTGGCGGCTTTTACAGGCAGACGGTGCGGCTTATGCCACCAGTTTGGCACCGATCACCACCATCATGATAGCCAGTGCCGGGCGCAGCCATTGTTCGGCCACGCGGCGGGTCATGTGGCTGCCCAGCCAGATGCCCGGCAGCGAGCCTACCAGCAGCTGGCCCAGCAGGCCGTAGTCCATATTGCCCATGCTGGCGTGGCCCAGGCCGGCCACCAGCGTCAGCGGCACGGCGTGGGCGATTTCGGTGCCCACCAGGCGGGCAGTGGGCAGCAGCGGGTACAAGGCAAAGATGGCCAGCGTGCCGAGTGCGCCGGCGCCGATGGAACTAAGGGTGACGATAACGCCCAGCACCACGCCGGTGGCGATGGTGGCGTTCACCGGCAGATGGTCCGGCGCCGGGGTGGGGCGAATGCGGGCCAGCTGGCGCAGGATGAACGGTTTGAACAGGATGGCAACGGCGGTCAGCATCAACGCGAAGCCCAGCGTGACCTTGATGATCTTGTTGACGTGCGCGGTTTCCAGGTGCAGGAAATGCAGCACCGCCACGGTAAGCAATGCGGCCGGTACGCTGCCCATGGCCAACAGGCGGGTAATGCGCCAGTCGATGTGCTTTTGCTTGTGGTGCACCCAGACGCCGCCCATCTTGGTGATACAGGCGTACAGCAGGTCGGTGCCGACCGCGGTGGCCGGGTTGATGCCGAACCACAGCAGAATGGGCGTCATCAGCGAGCCGCCACCGACGCCGGTGAGGCCAACGATGAAGCCGACCACCAGGCCGGCAACCACAAAGCCCAGATCCATGGGGCACACCCTTCAGAAAGCAATACGGGCAGCCATGCTAACCGAAGGGTTTATGCTGCTTTAGATGTATTTCATGTTTGGTTATTCACAAAATGAATAAGCAACCCGCCTGCGCCAAGCTCGCCAGTGCGACGTTAGCCCGCGTAATAGCAAGTAGCCCGTGTTCAAGCCTGTTTCAACAGCTGTTCGCCCCATTGCCGTAGCGCTTGCAGCACTGTGGCCTGCTGCGGTGTGGCGCTGGCTAGCCGTGCGTCGATCTCCTGGCAAAACTGGGCGTAGCTGCGGCCGCCGGGTTGGCCGCTGTGCAGCTTTTCCAGGCACCACTGCCGCCAGTGGCGGGCTTCTTCGGCATTCAGGCTGTGCGGGAAATTGCGCGCGCGGTAGCGCCATAACAGTCGCGCCAGCTGGCTGTCTTCAAACTCGGGCCGCTCTGCGGCCAACGCCGGCGCCGCCAGCTGTTGCAGGCGGTTCAGGATGCGGCGGTCGTTGTAGCTGACAAAGCCGCCGTACAGGTTCTCGTCCACATCCGGCGTGTCGCCGGGCTCGCGGCGAAACACGGCTTTCCATAGCAGGCTCAGGTCCGGCAGGGCGGCCGCGTGCACCGCGTGCTGTAGTGCCAGCGCCTTGTCGATGCTCAGCTCGGCGGCGCGGGCGTCGTCCAGTACCGCCAGCTTGTTGCACACGAACGGTGACTTGTTGATGTGGATGCTCTTCAGCGGCAGCCGTTGCACGCCTGCCGGCAGGTCTTCGTTGCGGGTAAACAGCCGTTCGCGTACCTGCTCGGCAGTCAGGCCGCTCAGTTCGCGCGGGTCGTGCGCCAGGTCCCAGACCAGTACTTCGTTTTTGTTGGTAGGGTGCTCGGCCAGCGGCCAGACGATGGCGACGTTGCCACGTTCGCTGCCGAACATGCCGGACACGTGTACCAGTGGCTGCGGCGCGTGCAGGCTGAGTTGGTGGCGCACCGCGTCCTTCTTGCGCAGGTCGAGGCAGAACTGGAACAGCCGCGGCTGGCGCGCGCGGATCAGCCGCGCCAGTGCGATGGTGGCGCGCACGTCGGACAGCGCGTCGTGGGCCGCCTCGTGCGCCAGGCCGTTGGCCGCGCTCAGGTGCTCCAGCTTGAAACTGGGCAGGCCGTTATCGTGGCGCGGCCAGGTAATGCCCTCCGGGCGCAGGGCGTAGGTGGTGCGTACCACGTCCAGCAGGTCCCAGCGGCTGCAGCCGTGTTGCCATTCGCGCGCGTACGGGTCTTTCAGGTTGCGCCACAGCAGGTAGCGGGTAACTTCGTCGTCGAAGCGGATCGAGTTGTAGCCGACGCCAATGGTGCCGGGCTGGCCCAGTTCGCGTTCGATGGCAGCAGCAAACTGGTGCTCGGGCACGCCGTGGGCGGCGCAGTGCTGCGGGGTGATGCCGGTAATCAGGCAGGCTTCCGGCGACGGCAGGTAGTCGGGCGTTGGCTGGCAGTACAGCATGACCGGTTCGCCGATCTCGTTCAGCTCGCTGTCGGTGCGGATGCCGGCAAACTGGGCCGGGCGATCGCTGCGTGGTACGGCGCCGAAGGTTTCGTAGTCGTGCCAGAAGAAAGTGGTTGGGCTCATGGTCGATGGCAAGGGCGCAAAACGCGATTGTCGCACCGGCAGCGCCTGGCTGGAACTTTTGTGCGTCGCGGTGGCCTGACAGCGGGTGGTACCTGCGTGCCACGCCTCCCCTGATTGTTTGGATATCCCTTGTGGCCAGCCCCGCGTTTGCGGCGCTGGCTTTCTTTTTCGCTTTCTAACAATATCGAACGCAATATTTCACTCATTCGAACATCCAGGCCGGATGTGCGGTGGCATGATGCTGCGATTGGATGGCAGATGTTGCCGTGCGTTGATGGCAGGGCGTGGGGCGGGGTGACGAGCGGTGCGTTGGAGCGGGTGAGGCGAGGTGGGCAAAAAAGGTCAAGCTAAGTGACTGATTTTGCTGATTGCCGGCGAGCGGGCAAAAAAATGCGCGGGGTTTGAAGCCCGCGCCAAGTCTACAAAGGAGAAATAGAGGAGAAACTATCAAGAAGCAATTGCTGCATCTCAACGAGGACGGATTATCCAGATCGTGGCCTGGGGTGTCAATGTATACAATTTACAAAAGCGAAAAAACATAACAAATTGTCGCGCATCGAACACTCGAAAATGTTCGGACGTGAAAATTGAGCGCTTGCTCGTTGCTGGTCATAAGCCTATTGAATAGTGGCAAAGCTTTAATAAGCCATAACTTGGCAGCGGCCAAGGCGCCACCCGGTGCGATTCCGCACATCACGCACTCGCCCTGCGGCGTGGCCTGTGCGAAAATACCGCCTTTGCCCATCCAGACGGTTGTCAGCAATGAGTGATTTGAGCCCAGTCCTGCCCGATCCGCGCCAGTACCCCGAGTCGTCCCCCTCCAATATGCTGATCCATTACGCGCAGTCGATTGCCAATGCGCCCAGCCAGGACGACCGCGCCATGTGGCAGGAATCGCTGCGCGCCACGCTGGCAGAAATGCTGGAGCGTAACGAGCTGCTGCCGGTGTCGGTGGCGCTGGCAATGGTGACCTCGCAGGCGCTGTACCAGGTGCTGTGGGACGCGCTGCGCGACGTGGCCGAGCGCCCGGACAGCGGCCGTCATGCCGTGGTGTTCGCCGTGCCGGTGGTACTGGTCGTCGGTAGCCGTACCCAGGTCACGCTGCCGGCCACGCTGGCCGACGTGGATGGCCTGAATGCGCTGTTCCGCCAGCATGGCCTGTTTGCCGAAGGCGCCGAAGCGTGGCTGTCCGGCAAGCTGCTGCACCCCGATTCGGTGGTGGGCATTCCTTCTACCCAGATTTTCCGCCTGACCCGCGAGCTGCAGGACGCCGCCAGTGGCGTACCGCTGGACTTGCCGCCGGCGGCGGTAACCGCCAAGGACGAGGGCGTATTCCTGCGCTATCTGCTGGGGGTGGCCATCCAGCAGGAAGGCGCGCCGGCGCCGGTAAAACTGGGTGGTAGCGTGGGCGCCTGGGGCGTGCCGCTGATGAAGTTCCTCGGCGAGCAGCTGAAAACCGACGGCGTGACGCTGTTCCCGATTCCTCGCCCGCCGATGGCGCTGATGCAGGCCATCGTGGCGGGCAACTTTGCCCGTCTGGAAGTGGCGCTACAAGTGTTTGCCAGCACCCAGATCCGCCAGCTGCGCGATCAGGGCCAGGAACCGGTGGCGATTGTGTCATCGCACGATAACGGCGAGCTGCACTTCACCATTTCGGCCGAAGGCAATGCCAAGGACTGGGGTGGTTTCGTGTGGCCGTTGGCCGCGCAGGACGTGGTGGCGCAGATCGAAACCAATTTCCGCATGCTGATGGCCGAGTGCCATGTGCGCGACGTGCGGGTGGTGCCGCAGGTGCAGCCGGAAAGCCGCGATGGCATCCCGCTGTTCTACACCGCAGACGACTGGCCGGTCAGCCAGACCCTGCAGTAAGACACGAAAATGGCGAAGGAACATGAATGCAATTCATTGTTTCTTCGCCATTTGTTCATTTCGGCCCGGCGCCGGAATGCGTTAAGATTTCCTTATCCATAACCCTTTGATGGAATAGTCGACGATGTTTGCAGATATCAAAATTGCCCAGTACGACCCGGAACTCGCTGCCGCCATCAGCGAAGAAGTCGTTCGCCAGGAAGATCACATCGAGTTGATCGCCTCGGAAAACTACACCAGCCCGGCCGTCATGGAAGCCCAGGGCTCCCAGCTGACCAACAAGTACGCCGAAGGCTACCCGGGCAAGCGTTTCTACGGTGGTTGCGAGCACGTTGACGTGGTAGAGCAGCTGGCCATCGACCGCGTGAAGCAGCTGTTTGGCGCCGAGTACGCCAACGTGCAGCCGCACTCCGGTTCGCAAGCCAACCAGGCGGTGTACTTCTCCATCCTGAAGCCGGGCGACACCATCATGGGTATGAACCTGGGCCACGGTGGTCACCTGACCCACGGTTCCCCGGCCAACCTGTCCGGCAAGATGTTCAACATCGTGGCCTACGGTCTGAACGAAAACGAAGAGATCGACTACGACGACATGGAGCGCGTAGCGCTGGAAACCAAGCCGAAGCTGATCATCGGTGGCGCTTCCGCTTACGCCCTGCGCTTTGACTGGGCCCGCATGCGCGAAATCGCCGACAAGGTGGGTGCCTACTTCATGGTCGACATGGCCCACTACGCTGGCCTGGTGGCTGCCGGTGTGTACCCGAACCCGGTGCCGCACGCCCACTTCGTGACCTCCACCACCCACAAGACCCTGCGCGGCCCGCGTGGCGGCATCATCCTGGCCAAGGCCGAGTTCGAGAAGTCGCTGAACAGCAACGTGTTCCCGACCCTGCAAGGCGGCCCGCTGATGCACGTCATCGCCGGTAAAGCCGTGGCCTTCAAAGAAGCGCTGCAGCCGGAATTCAAAGCCTACCAAGAGCAAGTGCTGAAGAATGCTGCCGCCATGGCCGAAACCCTGGCTGCCCGTGGCGTGCGCATCATCTCCGGCCGTACCGAGAGCCACGTGTTCCTGGTGGACCTGCGCCCGAAAGGCCTGACCGGCAAGGCTGCCGATGCCGCCCTGAGCAAAGCGCACATCACCGTGAACAAGAACGCCATCCCGAACGACCCGGAAAGCCCGTTCGTGACCTCCGGTATCCGCATCGGCTCCCCGGCCATCACCACCCGCGGCTTCAAGGAAGAAGAAGCCCGCATCGTGGCCAACCTGGTGGCCGACGTGCTGGACAACCCGAACGACGACGCCGTACTGGCGCGCGTGGCCGAACAAGCCACCGCACTGGCACGCCGCTTCCCGGTTTACGCTAAGTAATCGCCGCCGCCAGCTGGCGGTCGTGATGCAAAAAACACCGCGCCTTCGCAAGAAGGGCGGTGTTTTTTTATGTGCGGTGGCGCTGTCATGGTGCTGTCACCCGGCTGTTATACGTTGGCCGCATCGCGTTCACATTTCGATGGAAGACACCATGACCCGTTTGCTGCTGCCCCTGTTGCTTGCCGCCGCGCTGCCGGCGCTGGCTGAACCGTTTGCCCTGCTGGAAACCCGCGAGCCGAACATCGCCGCGCTGGAGCGTTACGAAGTGGCCACGCCCAGGGTGCCCTATGCTGGCACGGCCAAGGCCGCCTTCCCGCAGGGCTTGCCGCTGGCGGTAGGGTCCGGCCTGCGCTTCAAGGGCTACGAGAAAGCCACCTCGGCGCTAGAGTTCTGGTCGCTAACCGACCGTGGCCCCAATGTCGATTCGCCCGATGTGGCGGATGGCAAGGGTAAGCGCGCCAGCAAGGTGTTTGCGGTGCCGGATTACACGCCCACTATCACCCAGCTGCGCGTATCGCTGGCCGAAAAGGCCGAGGTCATCAAGACGCTGCCGCTGAAGCAGGACGGCAAGCCGATCAGCGGCCGCCCGATAGCGCCGGGGCAGGTGGGCGCCAGTGGCGAGCTGGGCCTGAGCGAGCAGTTGGCCGCGCTGCCATATGACGCCAACGGGCTGGACCCGGAAGGCATCGACGCCGACGCCGCTGGAAATCTGTGGATTGTGGACGAGTACGGCCCCTTCATCGTGAAGGTGGACGGCAAGAGTGGCGAGATCCTGCAGCGCTACGCGCCCGGTCAGGGCTTGCCGCCGGAGTTGGCCGCACGCCAGCCCAACCGCGGTTTCGAGGGCGTGGCGGTAACGCCGGCCGGCAAGGTGGTAGCCATCGTGCAGAGCACACTGGATGTGGATGGCAAAACCCGCCACGAGGCGCTGTTTACCCGCATCGTCGAGCTGGACCCGACAACCGGCGTCGTGCGTCAGTTTGCCTACCCGGTATCGGCCCACTTCAAGAAAACCGGCGACATGAAGTTGGGTGACATCGTGGCATTGTCCGAAACCCAGTTTGCCGTGATCGAGCAGGGCAAGGACAAAGACAAGCGCATGCATAACGACATCATGCTGATCGATCTGGCCAAGGCCAGCGCGCTGGACGGCAAGCAGCTGGCCGACGGCCGTGCGCTGGAATACGGCGACGCGGCGGCGCTGGCCGCCGCTGGCGTGATGCCGGTGAAAAAGCAGCTGGCGCTGGACTTGCGTGCGCTGGGCTGGACAGCCGAAAAAGCCGAAGGCCTGGCCTTGGTGGACGCCAGCACGCTGGCGGTGATCAATGATAACGATTTTGGCGTCGCCAGCGAGCTGCGCGGCAGCAGCCTGAAGCTGGACGAGCTGCGTGTAGCTGACGGCAAACTGGTAGACAAGCAGGGTCAGCCGCAAGCCGGCGCCAGCCTGGGGGTGGCGGCCAACGGTGAAAGCACGCAGCTGTGGCTGATTACGCTGCAAAAGCCGTTGAAAGAGCTGCTGCAGTAAACACCGGCTGCGCCGCAACAAGGCCCGCTTGCTTAGGCAAGCGGGCCTTGTCATGTGTAGCGTGTTGCAATCCGGTTATAAGAACAGAGCTTAATATTACAAAGCATGTTTTCTCGCCAAGTCGCTGATTTAAAGGCATAAATGTCGCTGTGGCCGTTGGCGGCGGCCGGCGGGGTGGCGAAGTGCCGGCGCGGCGCCCGTATAATGCGGCCAACGAGGAGAGGATCATGACCCAGCCTGAATTCAAATACCTGGAAGACTTCGTCGGCAATACCCCGCTGGTGCGCCTGAAGCGCATGCCCGGCAACAGCAGCAATGTGGTGCTGGTGAAGCTGGAAGGCAATAACCCGGCCGGATCGGTCAAAGACCGCCCGGCGCTGTCGATGATCCGCCAGGCCGAAGCGCGCGGCGACATCCGCCCCGGTGACACGCTGATCGAGCCCACCAGTGGCAATACCGGCATCGCGCTGGCGATGGCCGCCACCATGATGGGCTACAAGATGATTCTGGTGATGCCCGAAAACTCCAGCCAGGAGCGCGTCGATACCATGCGCGCTTACGGCGCCGAGGTGGTGCTGACGCCCAAAGAAGCGTCGATGCCTGGTGCCATCGACGAGGCACGCCGGCTACAGGCGGCCGGGGTTGGCCGCATCCTGGACCAGTTTGGCAACCCGGATAACCCGCGTGCCCATATCGAAGGTACCGGCCCGGAAATCTGGCGCGATACCGCCGGCACCGTTACGCATTTTGTGTCCAGCATGGGCACTACCGGCACCGTGATGGGCACCAGCACCTATCTGAAACAGCAGAACCCGGCTATCCAGATTGTCGGTGTGCAGCCGCAGGCAGGCAGCCAGATTCCCGGTATCCGCAAGTGGGAAGACGAGTATCTGCCAAAGATTTGCGACTTTGATCGCATCGACCAATTGCTGCTGGTAGACCAGCAAACCGCCGAAGATACCGCCCGCCGTCTGGCGCGCGAAGAGGGCATTCTGGCTGGTCCGTCGTCCGGTGGTGCGCTGGCGGTAGCGCTGCGTCTGAACGAACAACTGGAAAATGCGGTGATTGTTTCTATTGTCTGCGACCGCGGCGACCGTTATCTTTCCACCGGTCTATTCTCCTGAGCACGGGTTGGCCGCCGGCGGCCAACCTTAATCGAACACCATGTCCCAACACGTTTTTTCGCCGCCCAGCGACGGCAGCCTCAGCCCCCAGGCCTGGTACCAGGCCGCCAGCCAGCAGCCCGGTTTCATTCATGACGCCGCCCAGGCCGCCGCCATCGAGCGCCTCGACGCGCTGTGGCAGGCGCTGGTGGACTTCAAGGACAAACGCAACCGTTTTCTCGGTCGCAGCCTGCGCAAGCCGCCGGTGCCGCGTGGCCTGTATTTCTGGGGTGGGGTAGGGCGCGGCAAGAGCTTCCTGATGGATGCTTTTTATGGCTGCGTGCCGTACGAGCGCAAGCGCCGCGTGCACTTCCACCATTTCATGGCCGAAATCCACAAGCAGCTGCGCACGGTTACCAACGAGCCGGACCCGCTGAAGATTGTGGCGGCGCGCATCGCCCGCGAAGTACGGCTGCTGTGTTTTGACGAGTTCCACGTCAGCGACATTGCCGACGCCATGATGCTGGGCCGCCTGTTCACCGAGCTGTTCAATCACGGCATCATCTGCGTGATGACCTCCAACTACCCGCCGGACAACCTGTACCCCAACGGCCTGATGCGCAGCAACTTCCTGCCTACCATCGAGCTGCTGAAGGCCAATCTGGACGTGTTGAACGTAGACGGCGGCAACGACTACCGCCTGCGCGAGCTGACGCGCGAGCCGCTGTTTCATGTGCCGGCCGACGCCGCTGCCGAGCAGAAAATGAGCGCCATGTTCGAGCGCCTGGCTGGTGCCGCCGCCGAGGCGCCGCATACGCTGGCGGTGCTGGGGCGCGAGATTCCGCTGAAGCGGCACGTGCCGGGCGTGGTGTGGTTTGATTTCATGGCCATCTGCGACGGCCCGCGCGCGCAAACCGACTATCTGGAAATTGCCAGCGAATACCATACCGTGTTCGTGTCCGGCATCCCGAAACTGGCAGCCAAAGACTCGGCCATTGCTCGCCGCTTTACCTGGCTGGTGGACGTGTTTTACGACCATCGCGTCAAGTTTGTGGCGTCCAGTGCGGTGCCACCGGAGGAGATCTATACCGAAGGCCTGCAGGCCAGCGAGTTCTTCCGTACTGCCAGCCGTCTGACCGAGATGCAAACCAGCGCCTATCTGGCATTGCCCCATCTGGTCGATAATTTCAGCATTGCCGACGGCATCAGCGAAACCTGATCCGGCCGCCACCTGCCTGTGAAAAAGCCGCAGCGATGCCGCTGCGGCCGGGAGGGGTGACAAGCCCTGTTTGCCAAGCGAACAGGGCTTGTTTTGTCTGAGTAGGGAGCTTGTCGGCTGCTTACTGTGCGCCAGCCGGCACCAGCATGGGCTGATAACCCAGTGCTTTTAGCTTGGCCATTGCTTCTTCTGCCTCAGCGCGGGTGGTGAATGGCCCCAGCTGGACGCGGGTTTCGGTGCGAGCGCTGATGCCGCGCTTTTTCAGGTCGTCGATCAGCTTTTCGGCGTTGCCGGGGCTAGCAAACAAGCCCAATTGTACTTGGTAGCCCAGCGAGCTGCCGCCGGGTGCGGCGCGGTTGCTCGGTACGGTGGGCATTACGCGCGGCGCCGTGTTGGGGGCTGCGGCTGCGGCGGGTGCTGTAGGCGTGGCGGTTGCGGGCGGCAGCTCGATCGGCGTGGTGGCAGGGCGGGCGGCTGGCTTGGCGGCGGGCGCTGTGGCAGTGGTAGCGGCCGGTGCTTTGGCCGGCGCTGCGGTGGTCGTGGTTGCCGTATTGCCGCCGGCTGGCTTGGCTGTGGCTGTGGTGTTGCCAGCCGGTGCCACCGTGGTGGCCGGTTTTAGCGTTGCCGGGTTGGCCGCGGCGGGTGCCGGCGTGGCCGGCGCCGGGCTGGTGCTGCCCAGGTTGGCGGCCGGTGTGCGGGTTAGGTCAGGCGTGGCTGGCGACGGCGTGGCGATGGCTGGGGTGCTGGCGGCTGCCGGCGCGCTGCTTTCCGGCAGCTGTGCAATCACCAGCGTGGGTTCAGAGGCAGCTTCTTTGTTGATGATGCGGCCGGAGCTGACCGGTACGCTGCCGGGGATGGTTTCCGGCTTGTTGCCGGAAAAGCTGTCCAGGACGGGGATGGCGGCCAGGGCAACGGCCACCAGGCCGGCGGCCATCGCCAGGCGCTTTTTCAGTTCGGGGCTCATGGCCGTGGCGGATTCGCCACCTTGGTGCGGGTCGTTGGGGGAGGGAGTCATCGCGGTTTGAATTCTGTGCAGCAAAGGCTGGTGAACACTGGTAAAATGCCGGGTTCCTCAAAATTGGGTAACTGGCAGGCCGCAAAAGCGCATGCCAAGTGTAACCATATTCACTTGCAAACTGGGAGAATTTGTATGGCTATCGAACGCACCCTGTCCATCATCAAGCCGGACGCTGTTGCCAAGAACGTAATCGGCAAGATCTACGATCGCTTCGAGACCGCTGGTCTGAAAATCGTCGCTGCCAAACTGAAACAGCTGTCCCGCGCTGAAGCCGAAGGCTTCTACGCTGTACACAAAGAGCGCCCGTTCTTCAACGATCTGGTGAACTTCATGATCTCCGGCCCGGTCATGATCCAGGTGCTGGAAGGCGAAAACGCCGTTCTGAAAAACCGCGAACTGATGGGCGCGACCGATCCGAAGAAAGCTGACGCCGGCACCATCCGTGCAGACTTCGCCGATTCCATCGATGCTAACGCCGTTCACGGTTCCGACAGCCTGGAAAACGCCGCGATCGAAGTGGCTTACTTCTTCGCTGCTACCGAAGTCGTAGCCCGCTAAGGCGGACGCGGCCAACCCCTGGTCGCATGATAGACCCGTTGTACCCGGCGGCTGCCCTTTGTGGGCGGCCGCCTTTACCAGAGATTGACATGAAGACCAACCTGCTCGACTTCAACCTGCCCCAGCTCACCGAACACTTTGCCGCCATGGGCGAAAAGCCGTTTCGTGCCAAGCAGATCATGCGCTGGATGCACCAGATGGGCGAAGCCGATTTCGACGCCATGACCGACATTGCCAAGAGCCTGCGTGCCAAACTGCACGACACGGCGCAAGTGGGCGTGCCGGACCTGATGGTGTCGCAGGAGTCTGAGGATGGTACCCGCAAGTGGCTGCTCGACGTCGGCACCGGCAACGGTGTGGAAACCGTGTTCATCCCCGAGGATGATCGCGGCACCTTGTGCATATCATCCCAGGTAGGCTGTGCGCTGGAGTGCACCTTCTGCTCTACCGGCCGCCAGGGTTTTAACCGCAACCTCAGCACCGCCGAGATCATCGGCCAGCTGTGGTGGGCCAACAAGGCCATGGGGGTGACCCCGAAGAACGAACGCGTCATCTCCAATGTGGTGATGATGGGCATGGGCGAGCCGCTGGCCAATTTCGACAACGTGGTGTCGGCGCTGCAGATCATGCTGGACGATCACGGTTACGGCCTCAGCCGTCGCCGCGTGACGGTGTCCACCTCGGGCATGGTGCCGCAGATGGACCGCCTGAAAGAGGCCTGTCCGGTAGCGTTGGCCGTATCGCTGCATGCGTCCAACGACCGCATCCGCGACGAAATCGTGCCGCTGAACAAGAAATACCCGCTGAAAGAACTGATGGCGGCGTGCCAGCGCTACCTGGTGAAAGCGCCGCGCGACTTCATTACCTTCGAGTATGTGATGCTTGACGGGGTGAACGACAGACCGGAACATGCTCGCGAACTGATTGCACTGGTGCGCGACGTGCCGTGCAAGTTCAACCTGATTCCGTTCAACCCGTTCCCGAACTCCGGTTACGACCGTTCCAGCAACAACGCCATCCGCGCTTTCCGCGAGATCCTGCAGGAAGCCGGTTTTGTGGTGACGGTGCGCAAGACCCGCGGTGACGATATCGACGCCGCTTGCGGCCAGCTGGCCGGCCAGGTGCAGGACAAGACCCGCCGCCAGGAGAAGTGGATCCGAATTGCCGAGGAGAAAGGCTGATGCTGAAAACACGTGTTCTTGCTGCTTTGCTGACGGGCGTACTGAGCGCCCAGCTGGCGCTGGCTGCGGCCCCGCCGCGCGAGCTGGCGGAGACACGTGCGCAGCTGGCCATCGAATACATGCGCTACGGCAATATGCGCGTGGCAATGGAGAACGCGAATCAGGCCATTGCGGTTGATCCTACTTATCAGGCTGGTTACCTTGCCAAGGCCTTGATTTACATGGCGCTAAAAGTCGATGGCGAGGCAGATGCCGCCTTTCGCAAAGCCTTGTCTCTCAATGCGGCTAACCCGGAAGTGAACAACAACTACGGTCTGTTCTTGTGCGAGCGTCGCCGCTTCGATGAGGCACTCAAGCGTTTTGACACCGCCTTGGCCGACCCGTTTTTTGCTACGCCGCAGACTGCCATGGCCAACAAGGCGGTGTGCCTGGGCAAAATGAACCGTAACGATGAAGCCAACGCCCTGCTGCTGGAAGTGCTGCGGCGTTCGCCGAATGATGTGACTGCATTGCGCGAGCTGACCCGGCTGGCGGTGCAGGCTGGCAACGCCCAGTTGGCGCAGTTTTACTTTGACCGCCTGGGTAAGGACGATAGACGTTTTGGGGCTGACGAGTTATTGCTGGGCGTCCGGCTGGCGCGCTTGAAAAAAGACGCGCTGACCGAACTGCGCCTGAGCGAGGCCTTGAAAAAGCGTTTTCCTGACAGCCTGCAAACCCAGCAGCTGCTCAGCGGCAGCTGACCCCGAAAGCTAACCTCGCCTATGACAACTTCTGTTGCACAAGAAATCGGCCAGCAGCTGCGCGATGCCAGACTGGCCAAAGATTTGAGCCTGCATGACGTCGCCGACCGCCTAAAGCTATCTCTGCGTCAGCTGGAGGCTATCGAAGCCGGCCAACTGGAGCAACTGCCCGGTGCCACCTTCGTGCGCGGGTTCGTGCGTAATTACGCCCGTTTCCTGACGTTGGACAGTGCGCCACTGATAGCGTTGCTGGATCAGGTTTACCCGCCGCAGCGTGTGGAACGTATCGAGCCCGCAGCCGTCGTACCGGCCGAGTCCAATGGCATTACGCCATGGCTGTTGTTGTTGCCGGTACTGTTGGGGCTGTTAGTGGCGGTTTGGTGGTTGCAACCCGAAGCCTCGCCTGCGCCGCAAGCAGGTGAACTGGCACCGATGCAACTTGAGGACGCCAGTGCCCCCCTGTCCGCCGCAGCCAGCCAGCCCGTGGCAGCCAGCCTACCGTTAGCAGTGGCTAGCGCGCCTACTGCACAACCCGCCAGTGCGTCCATGTCAGCGCGTACGCAGGCTGCAGCCACCGCACCGGCCTTGGCTGCTTCGGCAGTGGTTGCCGCTCAGCCGGCGTCTGACAGCAAGCGTTTGCGGCTGAGCGCCAGTGCCGACTCCTGGGTGTCGGTAGTAGACGCCACAGGCAAGCGCCTGGTGTTCGGCACCATTGCTGCCGGTAGTAGCCAGGAGGTGAACGGCAAGCCCCCGTTCAAGCTCACTATCGGTAACGCGCCGGCAATGTCGCTGAGCTACGAAGGCACGCCGGTAGACCTGAAAGACAAGACCCGCGGCAGTACCGCAAAACTGGAACTGAACTGATAGCAGATGGACGCAACGATCAAACGCCGTAAGACCCTGCAGGTAGCAGTAGGGCACGTGATGGTAGGGTCCGAGCACCCGGTGGTGGTGCAGTCGATGACCAATACCGACACCGCAGACGCGGTGGCTACCGCACAGCAGGTATTCGAACTGGCTCAGGCTGGCTCGGAGGTGGTGCGCATTACCGTCAACAGCCCGGAAGCGGCGGCCCGCGTGGCCGAGATCCGCCAGCGACTGGACGATATGGGCTGCAACGTGCCGCTGGTGGGCGATTTCCACTTCAACGGCGAGCGTTTGCTGAAGGACTATCCGGACTGCGCGCGTGCGCTGGGCAAGTACCGCATCAACCCCGGTAACGTCGGCAAAGGGGCCAAAGGCGACGAGAAATTCGCCTACATGATCCGCGCCGCTGCCGAGTACGGCAAACCGGTGCGCATTGGCGTCAACTGGGGCAGCCTGGACCAGGCGCTGCTGGCCCGCATGCTGGACATGAACAGCCGTGCGGCCAATCCGCAGCCGCTGGAAGTGGTGATGCGCGAGGCGCTGATTACCTCGGCGCTGGAATCGGCCGACAAGGCGATGGAGCTGGGTTTGCCGGCCAACCAGATCCTGCTGTCGTGCAAGGTCAGCAACGTGCAGGACCTGATCACCGTTTACCGCGATCTGGGCAGCCGCTGCGCGTTTCCGCTGCACCTGGGCCTGACCGAGGCCGGCATGGGCAGCAAGGGTATCGTGGCGTCCAGCGCGGCGCTGGCGGTGCTGCTGCAGGAAGGCATCGGTGACACCATCCGTATCTCGCTGACCCCGCAACCGGGCGAGGCGCGCACCAAGGAAGTGGTGGTGGCGCAAGAGCTGCTGCAAACCATGGGTCTGCGTTCGTTCACGCCGCTGGTTACTGCCTGTCCAGGCTGTGGCCGTACCACCAGCACGTTCTTCCAGGAGCTGGCCGACAGCATCCAGACCTTCCTGCGCGAGCAGATGCCGGTGTGGCGCCTGCAGTACCCGGGCGTGGAAGACATGAAAGTGGCGGTGATGGGCTGTGTGGTCAATGGCCCGGGCGAGTCGAAACTGGCCGACATCGGCATCAGCCTGCCCGGTACCGGCGAAGTGCCGGTGGCGCCGGTCTATGTCGATGGCCAGAAAGACGTTACCCTGAAGGGCGACAATATTGCACAGGACTTCCGCGCCATCGTGGAAAACTACGTGCAGACCCGTTACGGTGAGGGTGGTACCAAGCGTCGCGAAGGGGTGACGCGTACCATCCCCATCCGCCAGCTTTGAGGTGTGGCGGCCAACCTTGGCCGCCGCCTGCGTGATATAGCGAAAGAATCGATAACAATGGCTCAGAAAATCCAGGCTGTCCGTGGCATGAACGATGTGCTGCCGGCAGAGTCGCAACAGTGGGAGTACTTCGAGAACATCCTGCGCGGCTGGCTGCATGATTACGGCTACGCCAACATTCGTACCCCCATCGTGGAGCCGACCCCCTTGTTTGTGCGCTCCATCGGCGAGGTGACCGACATTGTCGAGAAGGAAATGTATTCCTTCGAAGACAAACTCAACGGCGACCCGCTGACGCTGCGCCCCGAGGGCACGGCAGGCACCCTGCGTGCCGTGGTAGAGCACAACCTGCTGTACAACACCACGCAGAAGCTGTGGTACATGGGCCCGATGTACCGTCACGAGCGCCCACAGAAAGGCCGCTACCGCCAGTTCCATCAGATTGGTGTGGAAGCACTGGGCATGGCTGGCCCGGATATCGACGCCGAAATCATCGCCATGACTGCCGACCTGTGGCGTCGCCTGGGTCTGGCCGACTGCGTACAGCTGGAAATCAACTCGCTGGGCAACAAGGAAGAGCGTGCCGCGCACCGTGAGGCGCTGATCGCTTACCTGGAAAAGCACATCGACATTCTGGATGAAGACGGTAAGCGCCGCCTGTACAGCAACCCGCTGCGGGTGCTGGATACCAAGAACCCCGCCCTGCAGGACATGGCCAACAACGCGCCGCGTCTGGCCGACTACCTGGGTGAAGTTTCGCGTGCCCACTACGAGGGCTGGAAAGCCACCATCAGCGCGCTGGGCATCCCGTTCGTGGAAAACCCGCGTCTGGTGCGCGGCCTCGATTACTACAACCTGTCGGTATTCGAGTGGGTCACCACCGAGCTGGGTGCGCAAGGCACAGTGTGTGCCGGCGGCCGCTACGACGGCCTGATCGAGCAGCTGGGCGGCAAGCCGGCGCCGGGTATCGGCTTTGGCATGGGCATGGAGCGCGTGCTGCTGTTGCTGGCCGAGAAAAACCTGCTGCCCGCCCGCCGCGGCGTAGACGTGTTCATCGTCAACCAGGGCGCCGGTGCAGCCGCCTACGCCATGCAACTGGCCCAGGCGCTGCGCGCCGCCGGCCATAGCGTAGTACAGAACATGGGTGATGGCAGCTTCAAGTCGCAAATGAAAAAAGCCGATGGCAGCGGCGCCGCCGTGGCGCTGATCATCGGCGAGAACGAAGTGGCCAGTGCGCAAGTGGTGGTGAAGCCGCTGCGCGCCGACGCCACCCAGGAAACCGTGGCCGCTGCCGACGTGGTGGCTGCCGTTTCCCGCTTCAAGTCTTGATAACAAGGGGGCCGCATGGCTTACGACCTGCAGGAACAGGAACAGATTGACGCGCTCAAGGGTTTTTGGGCGCAGTGGGGCAAACTGATTGGTGGTGCCGTACTGGCCGTATCGCTGGGCTTCATCGGCTTTAAGGGTTGGCAGTATTACCAAGCTACGCAGTCGGAGCAAGCGGCAACAGTCTTTGGTCAACTGGAGCCTGCGCTGCAAGCCGGTGACCTCAACAAGGCCAAGGGCATTGTGGCTGCCTTGCAGAAAGACTATGCCGGCTCTGCCTATGCGGCCAACGCTTCATTGCTGGTTGCCCGTCTGGCGTTCGACAGCAAAGAACTCGGTTATGCCCGCACCCAGCTGAAGTGGGTAATTGATCACGCTGGCAAAGACGAGACCTTGCAGGCGGTAGCGCGTCTACGTCTGGCCAGCGTGCTGCTGGATGAAAAACAGTACGACGCGGCGCTGGCCGAGCTGGCAATGGCGCACCCGGCCACCTTCGACGCCATGTTCCTCGATCTGAAGGCAGACGTGCTCGTAGCGCGCGGTGATATCGGTGGTGCTCGCGAAGCCTACAAGGCGGCGCTGGCCAAAGCGGCACCCGAGGCCCAGGTCCGTGAATTCATCCAGGCCAAACTCGACTCGCTGGGGAGCTGATCATGATGCGCCGACTGCTGCTGTGTGCCGTATTGCTGCCCGCGCTGGGTGGTTGTGCTTCGTGGTTTGAAGGCAGCGTTGCCTACGAACCGACCCCGCTGAAACCGCTGCAGGCTTTGTCTGGCCCACGCGTGCTGTGGCAGGCCGGCGTACCGGCCGGCGAGCGCGGCCTGTTTACCCCGTACCTGGACGATGGCCGCCTGTGGGTGGCCGGCAGTAACGGAAAGGTACAGCAGCTGGATGCGCAGAGTGGCCGCGTGCTGTCCAGCCTCGACCTGAAACAGCCGCTGGTGTCCGGCATTGCCGCCGATGCCGGCATGCTGTTTGTCGGCAGTGATCGCGGCGAGCTGCTGGCGGTGAGTGCTGCCGACGGCAAACTGGTGTGGAAGCAGACACTGACCAGCCTGCTGGCGGAAGCGCCGCAGCTGGCCGACAAGGTGCTGATCGTCCGTGCGGCGGATGGTCGTGTTTCCGGTTTTGACAGTCAGACTGGCCGTCAGGTCTGGACCCAGTGGCAAACGCCGCCCGCGCTGACCGTGCGTGCTACCACGCCGCAAATCCGCGTGGAAGGCAGCGACGTACTGCTGGTTGGCGAAGCAGCAGGCAAGATCTCTGCCTATGCTGCAGAGCGTGGGGAGCCCCTGTGGCAGGCCACAGTTGCCACCGCTCGCGGTGCCAGCGAGCTGGAACGTGTCACCGATGTAGTGAGCCAGCCGATGTTTGATGGCCGCCGCGTATGCGCGGTGGCTTATCAGGGCCGGGTGGCGTGCTACGAGGCCCGTGGCGGCCAGCAGCTGTGGGCGCGCGATCTGGGTAGCAGCCGTGGTTTGTATTCGGATGGCAAGACGGTGTTTGTCACCGCCGATGATGGCGTGGTGTGGGCGTACGATGCCGACTCCGGCCGCAACCTGTGGAAACAGGATGACTTGCGCTACCGCAACGTCACCGCCCCGGTCAAACTGGGCGATAACCTGCTGGTAATTGATGGTGAAGGCTATGCACATCTGCTTTCATCGCTTGATGGACGTATCGTTGGCCGCAGCAGCCTGAAAGTAAACGGTACGCTGAGCCGCCCGCTGCTTGCCGGCGATGTGGCTTACGTACTGGATGCCGAAGGCCGACTGGCTGCGCTGACCAAATAAGTAGTACACAATGAAACCGACTATTGCCCTGGTGGGCCGCCCCAATGTGGGCAAATCAACCCTGTTCAACCGCCTGACCCGCTCGCGCGATGCGCTGGTGGCCGACCAGCCGGGCCTGACCCGCGATCGTCACTACGGCCACGGCCGCGGTGCCAGCAAGCCTTATCTGGTGGTAGACACCGGTGGTTTCGAGCCGGTGGTGGACGAAGGCATCCTGTTCGAGATGGCCAAGCAGACGCTGCAGGCCGTGGACGAAGCCGATGCCATCATTTTCCTGGTGGACGGTCGTGTCGGCATTACACCGCAAGACAAGATCATTGCCAACCGCTTGCGCCAGTCCAACCAGCCCGTGTTTCTGGCGGTGAACAAGGCCGAAGGCGTCAACAGCGCGATTGCTGCTGCCGAGTTCCACGAGCTGGCGCTGGGCGAGCCGATGGCGATTTCCGCATCGCACGGTGACGGCGTGCGCGAGCTGGTCGAGCTGGTGCTGGAAGGCTTCCCGGATGCCGAAGAAGAAGAGAAAACCCATCACCCGAAATTCGTGGTGATCGGCCGCCCTAATGTGGGCAAGTCCACGCTGGTGAACGCCGTGTTGGGTGAAGACCGCGTTATCGCCTTCGACCAGGCCGGCACCACGCGCGACAGCATCTATATTGATTTCGAGCGCGATGGCCGCAAATACACCATTATCGATACCGCAGGCGTGCGCCGTCGTGGCAAGGTGAACGAGGCCATCGAGAAATTCTCGGTGATCAAGACCATGCAGGCGGTGGAAGACGCCAACGTGGCGGTGCTGGTGCTGGACGCGCAGCTCGATATTTCCGAGCAGGATGCGACCATCGCCGGTTTTGCACTGGAAGCAGGCCGTGCACTGGTGGTAGCGGTGAATAAATGGGAAGACCTGGAACTGCATCAGAAAGACACCATCAAACGTGACATTCTGCGCAAACTGGGCTTCCTCGATTTTGCCAAGTTCCACTACATTTCGGCACTGCAAGGCCGTGGTGTGGCAGACTTGTTCAAATCTATTGATGAAGCGTATAAGGCTGCCATGAGCAAGCTGCCGACGCCTAAGCTTACCCGCATCCTGCAGGTGGCCACCGAGCGTCAGCAGCCGCCGCGTGCCGGCCAGGTTCGCCCCAAACTGCGTTATGCCCACCAGGGCGGCATGAACCCGCCGATCATAGTGATTCACGGTAATGCGCTGGACAAGATTCCGGATAGCTACACCCGTTATCTGGAAGGCATGTTCCGCAAGGCTTTCCATCTGCAAGGTACGCCGTTGCGGGTACAATACAAATCGAGCACTAACCCGTTTGAGGTCGAAGCGACAGGTACCAAGGTAAGTTTGCTGCGCCACAAGGGGTTCAAATAGTCTGCTGGAATTTTTTATGCTAAAAAGAGTTTTAGCACCAGCACGCTTGTACTGAATTACAAAAACTGCATCGAATCGGAGAACAAAAATGAGCGCCAAAGGGCAAATGTTACAAGACCCGTTTCTGAATATCCTGCGCAAGGAGCACGTGCCGGTATCCATTTACCTGGTAAACGGCATCAAGCTGCAGGGTCAGATCGAGTCGTTTGACCAGTACGTCGTTCTGCTGAAGAACACGGTTACGCAGATGGTGTACAAACACGCCATCTCTACTGTTGTTCCGGCCCGCCCTGTGAATATTCCGCACGAGCACCACGGTGCCAAGTCGGATTCGCAAGACGCGTAATTCCCGCTGTTATCCCAAGGCTGGCCGGTGTAAGCCGGTCAGCTTTATTTATTGAAAGCCCGCGCGTGTTTGATCGTCCCGACCTAGGTGACCAAGCAGTACTTGTATGCCTCGATTTTGGCGAGGCCGACTATGAAGACGGCGTTAGCGAATGCCTGGAACTGGTCAAAGGGGCCGGCGTTAGCGTCACCGGCGTCATTCGCGGCAAGCGCCAGCGTCCGGATGCAGCCCTGTTTGCTGGCAAGGGCAAAGTAGAAGAAATCGCCATGCTGGTGCGTGCCACCGACGCCAATGTGGTGATCTTCAACCACGCACTGGGTCCGGGCCAGGAACGTAATCTGGAGCGTGCGCTGCAATGCCGCGTCATCGACCGGGTAACACTGATTCTGGACATTTTCGCGCAGCGGGCGCGCAGTCACGAGGGCAAGCTGCAAGTTGAGCTGGCGCAGCTTAGCCATATGTCTACCCGGCTGGTACGCGGCTGGACACACCTGGAGCGGCAAAAGGGTGGTGTCGGCCTGCGTGGCCCCGGCGAGACGCAGCTGGAAACCGACCGTCGCTTGCTGGGTAACCGTGTCAAGGCATTGAAAGACCGCTTGGCGGTGGTGCAGAAGCAGCGCAAGACCCAGCGTCGTAGCCGTGACCGTTCCGGCTTGCCATCGGTCTCTATCGTCGGCTATACCAATGCGGGCAAGTCCACCTTGTTCAATGCGCTGACCAAGGCCGGTGCCTACGCGGCAGACCAGTTGTTTGCCACGCTGGATACCACCAGCCGCCGTCTGTACATCAACCAGGACGTGTCCATCGTGCTGTCGGATACCGTGGGTTTCATCCGCGACTTGCCACACTCGCTGGTGGCCTCGTTTCGCGCTACGCTGGAAGAAACCATTTCGGCCGATCTGCTGCTACATGTGGTGGATGCGGCCAACCCGATGCGCGAGCGGCAGGTGGAAGAGGTTAACAAGGTATTGAAAGAAATTGGTGCCGAGCATGTGCCGCAGTTGATAGTGTGGAATAAAACCGACCTGCGCGGTTTGCCGCCAGCCATCCTGCACGATGAATTCGGCGATATCGAAGGGGTGCGAATATCGGCACTGAATGGAGCAGGGCTGGAACTCCTGCGCGAGGCTATTGCCGAACGAGCACTGGCAATCACTCACCCGAACATCACAGAAGAAACCCAAAACGATGGCACAGAATGATGATAACCGCGGTCGTCGCCCCGACGATGGCCCGCCCGATCTGGAAGAAGTCTTCCGCCAACTCAACCAGAAACTGTCCCGCTTACTGGGCGGCAAGCCCCAACCCTCGGGTAATGGCGGCAATGGTAATGGTTTTGGCGGTGGCCATGGCGGCATGCCCAGTCAGCGCAATATGGCGTTTGGTGCCGTTGGCATTGCTGCGGTAGTGGGCGCCCTGTGGCTGGCCAGCGGTTTCTATGTGGTCGATGCCCGTGAACAAGGCGTCGTGTTGCGTCTGGGTAGCTTTGACCGTGTCAGCGACTCTGGCTTGCAATGGCACGCCCCCTATCCGTTCGAACAAGTGGAAATCGTCAACCTGACCGAACTGCGTAGCATTGAAGTGGGCTACCGCAACAATGCAAAAAACCGCGTGCTGGAAGAGTCGCTGATGCTGACCGAAGACCAGAACATCATCGATGTGCAACTGTCGGTGCAGTACGACATCAAGGACGCGCGTGAATTCCTGTTCAACAACTTGGCCCAGGAAGAGGGTGGTCAGGACGTAGTAAAACAGGCCGCCGAGACCGCGATTCGCGAGGTGGTTGGCCGCAATAAGGTGGATTTCGTGCTGAACGAAGGTCGCGGCCAGATCGCATCCGATACCCAGCGTGTGATGCAGCAAATTCTCGATCGCTACCGCATGGGCGTGCGTGTCGCCAAGGTAAACATCAACGACGTACAGCCGCCGGAGCCGGTGATTGAAGCCTTTGATGACGCGGTGAAAGCCGGCCAGGACAAGGAAAAACTACGTAATGAAGGCTTGGCTTACGCCAACGAAGTAGTGCCCAAGGCGCAAGGTCTGGCTTCGCGACTGATCGAAGAAGCAGAAGGCTACCGCCAGCGCGTAGTCTCTACCGCCGAGGGTGATGCGGCACGCTTCCAAAGCGTGGTGGCCGAGTACAACAAGGCTCCGAAAGTGATGCGCGACCGTCTGTACCTCGACATGATGCAGCAAGTGCTGAGCAATAGCAGCAAGGTGTATGTGGATCAGAAAAACGGCAATAACCTGCTGTACCTGCCGTTGGACAAGCTGATGCAACAAGCTGGCAGCGATGCCCGCGCCGCCGACGCTAAACCGGCTGCGCCGCAAGAGCCGGCACAGACTGCACAGCCCAACAATAATGCACGGCCGCCGGTTGACCGCGACGTGACGCGCGGCCGCTAGGAGGACAGCTAGATGGAACGATTTTTCCCTGTAGTACTGGGTGTGGCTGGCGCGCTGCTGGTGGCATCCGGTTCGCTGTACACCGTCGATCAGCGCCAGTTCGCCATGGTGTTCCAGTTTGGTGAGGTGGTGCGCGTGGTGAAGGAGCCCGGCATCCAGTTTAAAGTACCGCTGCTGCAGAATGTGCGTTATTTTGACCGTCGCATTCAGACCATTGATCCGGAAGCGCCTGAGCTGTTTAATACCCGCGAGAAGAAAAACGTGTTGGTAGACAGTTTCGTGAAATGGCGCGTGCGCGACGTAGAGCAGTTCTACAAGAGTGTGGGCGGCAATGAAACTGTGGCTGTGCAGCGCCTGCGTCAGACCATCAACGACGGTTTGCGCGCCCAGTTCGGTCAGCAAACGGTGGCCGATGTCATTTCCGGTAAGCGCGACCAAGTGATGGAAGTGGTGCGCCAGCGTGCCAATAGTGAAGCGCAAAAAATCGGTATGGAAGTACTGGATGTGCGCTTAAAGCGCGTTGATTTTCCCGATAAAATCAGCACTTCGGTTTACGAGCGGATGAACTCCGAGCGTCGCACGGTGGCCAACCAGCTACGTAGTGAAGGTGGCGCCGAGGCCGAGCGTATTCGTGCCGACGCTGACCGTCAGCGTGAAGTGCTGCTGGCTGAAGCGTATAGCAAAGCGCAGGCCATCAAGGGTGAGGGCGATGCCAAGGCTGCCGCCATTTATGCGCAAGCGTATGGCAAGAACCCTGAGTTTTATGCCTTCTGGCGCAGTATGGAAGCCTATAAGCAAACCTTCCGCAACAAGGGCGACGTGATGGTGCTGGACCCAAGTTCAGAATTCTTCAAGTATTTCAAGAATGCGCAACCGAAGCCACGCTGATAAAATGGCTTAACTTGCGACTGCCCGGCGGCTGCCGGGTTGCGATAAAACAAGGCGGGATCGTGAATCCCGCCTTTTCTTGTGTGCAAAAAACAATGCGTAACTGGCTGTTGCCCGAACAAATTGCCGATATCCTGCCCGCTACCGCCCGCCAGGTAGAGAGTGCGAAAGCGGCCATGCTGGACCTTTTCCGTCTGTCTGGCTACGAACTGGTACTTCCACCGCTGGTGGAGTACGCCGATGCCCTGGTCTCCAGCGACGACGCCTCGCTGGACCTGAAAACCTACAAGCTGGACGATCATCTGTCCGGCCGCCAGCTGGGTCTGCGCGCGGATATTACCCCGCAGGTTGCCCGTATCGATGCCCACCTGCTGTCGTCCCGTACCGGCGTTACCCGCCTGTGTTACGCCGGTAGCGTGGTGCACGCCCGTCCATCCGGACTCACCAGCTCGCGCGAGCCGCTGCAAGTGGGGGCCGAGCTGTACGGTTACGCCGGTATCGAAGCCGACGTGGAGATCATCGGCCTGATGCTGGACGCCCTGCAGCAAGTGGGTGTGAAACACCTGCGTCTGGACGTTGGTCACATCGGTATCTTCCGAGGCCTGGCGGCTGCGGCCGGTTTGCCGGCGGAGCAGGGGCGCGAGCTGTTTGCCGCGCTGCAAGCCAAAGACGTGGTGACCATCGGTGAGATGGTCGCCGGCGTGGCCGAACCGTACCGTAGCGCCTTCCTGGCGCTGCCGGAGCTGTACGGCCCGGCCAGCGTGCTGGAAAAAGCGCGTACCCGCCTGCCGTCGCTGCCGGAAATCGAGCTGGCGCTGATGCAGCTGTCTGCTATTGCGGCCGCTGTTGGCGACCGTGTACAGGTCAGCTTCGACCTGGCCGAGTTGCGCGGCGACGCCTACCATACCGGCCTGATGTTTGCAGCCTACGCCCCGGGTTGGTCCGAGGCGCTGGCGCGTGGCGGCCGCTACGACAACGTTGGCCGCCGCTTTGGTCGCGCCCGGCCGGCAACCGGTTTCAGCCTGGATCTGCGTGATCTAGTGCGCATCCTGCCGCAAAAAGACAGCGTGCAGGGTATCAAATTGGCCGCACGTCTGCTGCCGCAGGCTGCCGAGCGCGTGCAGGCTCTGCGCGTCGCTGGCGAGCGGGTAATCATTGACTATCTGGGTGAATCTGCCGAGGCACTGGACTGCGACCGCGAACTGGTCCTGGTTGGTGGCGAATGGCAGCTGGTCCCGTTCAAGTAATTGTTTCTGAAGAGAAGAGGTTTTTCCAATGTCCAAGAATGTCGTGGTAATCGGTACCCAGTGGGGTGACGAGGGCAAGGGCAAGATTGTTGACTGGCTGACCGACCACGCGCGTGCCGTGGTTCGCTTCCAGGGCGGCCACAACGCTGGCCACACCCTGTGGGTGAACGGCAAGAAAACCGTGGTTCGCCTGGTGCCGTCCGGCATCCTGCGCGATGGCGTGGACTGCTTCATCGGTAACGGTGTGGTGCTGTCCCCCGAAGCCCTGCTGAAGGAGATCGACGAGCTGGAAGCTGCGGGCGTGAACGCCTCGGCCCGCCTGAAGATCGCCGAAGGCTGCCCGCTGATCCTGCCGTACCACATTGCTCTGGACCAGGCACGTGAAGCCGCCAAAGGTGACGCCAAGATCGGTACCACCGGTCGCGGTATCGGCCCTTGCTACGAAGACAAGGTAGCGCGCCGCGCGCTGAAGGTGATCGACCTGTTCGACACCGACCGCTTCGTCGCCAAGCTGAAAGAAAACGTCGAGTACTACAACTTCCTGCTGACCAAGCTGTTCAACGCCCAGCCGGTAGACTTCGACACCATCCTGGCCGACACCATGAAGCAGGCCGAGCGCATCAAGCCGATGGTGGCTGATGTATCGCGCATCCTGCACGACCTGGACAAGGCCGGTGTGCCCATCCTGTTCGAAGGCGCGCAAGGCACGCTGCTGGACATCGACCACGGTACCTACCCGTACGTGACCTCGTCCAACTGTGTAGCCGGTGCCGCTGCGCCGGGCGCAGGTGTCGCCCCGCAAATGCTGAACTACGTGCTGGGTATCGTGAAGGGTTACGCCACCCGCGTGGGTTCCGGCCCGTTCCCGACCGAGCAGGAAAACGACATCGGCGCCTTCCTGGCCAAGCGTGGCAACGAGTTCGGTTCCGTTACCGGCCGTCCGCGTCGTTGCGGCTGGTTCGATGCAGCCGCACTGAAGCGTTCTATTCAGATCAACGGTGTGTCCGGTCTGTGCGTGATGAAACTGGACGTGATGGACGGCTTGGAAGAGATCCAGCTGTGCGTGGGCTACAAGCTCAACGGCGAAGTGATCGACATCCTGCCGTTTGGCTCCGATGCTGTTACCCGTTGCGAACCGATCTACGAAACCATGCCGGGCTGGAGCGAAAGCTCGGTTGGTGCCAAGCGTTGGGAAGACCTGCCGGCGAACGCCCAGGCCTACCTGAAGCGCATCGAAGAAGTGTGCGGCGCGCCGATCGACATCGTGTCTACCGGCCCGGATCGCGAAGAAACCATCGTACTGCGTCACCCGTTCGGCCTGTAACAGGCTGAAGTACCGGCCAACGCCGGCAGGGTCCCAGCAAAATGCCCGTCGCTAGCGACGGGCTTTTTATTGCAGATGGCGTGTCACGAGGCCGCAAAAAAAAGCCCGCAGGCTTTGCTTGCGGGCTTTGTCTGTGCGGCGCGGGTTAGAGACCGGCGGTCTGAATACGTACTTTCTGGCCCGGCTGGAGGTTGACCAGCTGCTCTGGATTGTTCCAGCGCAGGATGTCGGTATGGCTGACGCCGAATTTGCGGGCGATGCTGAATACGGTATCGCCGCGTTGCACCACGTAATCGACGTTGGCGCTAGAGGCCGGACGGTTGTAGCTGACAGGACGCAAGGCGCTGCTGTCGGTAGCGCTGGCAGCCGGTGCTACAGCCACATTGCTGCCGATTACCTTCAGCACCTGGCCCAGCTTGACGGTGTCGTCCACCAGGCTATTGAGGTTGCGCAGGTCGGTAACCGTCATGCCGTAGCGACGCGAAATATTATACAGGGTGTCGCCGCTGGCCACGGTGTGCAGGCCTGCAGCAACATTGACGACCCTGTCAGGAGTGTTGACAGGTACGTTGTCCCCCAGCCCGCCACTATTGTCAGTGCGGGCGGCCACTGGGCGCAGCGTTTCGTTGCGTACCACTTCGCTACGCGCGACTTCGATACGAACCGGTTCAGCTTTGACCGGCTCGGCACGAATGATCTCGGGTTTGGGTTCGGCACGGGCCACGGCTACCGCTTCACTACGCGGAGCAGGGCGGCTGACCGGTGCGGCCTCGCTGCGGGCAGGTTCGGCGCGTTGCAGTACACGCGTTACCGGTGTAGCGACATCAAGGCGCGGCGCTGTCACTTGTGTGGCCGGGGGCGTATCCATTGGCCCGCTGTTCGCCGCAAAGGCGACCAGTGTGGCCGCTTCTGCCGGGGCGGCCGGAACGTCAGTGTTGTCCAGCGCGGGGGCCGGCGCGTTGCCACGCAGTGCAACCAGTACCGGGCGACCTGCTGGCAGCAGATTGCCGCCCTTGATGTTGTTGGCAGTAATCAGTTCGTTGGGGTTCATGTCGAACTGGCTTGCAAGCTGGGTAGCCGTGGTGTCGCTGTCAGGGACGTGTACTTGCCAGGTAAGCAGCGGTTTGTCCCATTTCGCCAGATTGGTTTCGAACTTGTGCAGCTTGTTGGCCGGCAGCAGCATCTGACGGCCCGGCTTGTGGGCGTACACTGGCAGGTTGAAGGCAGGGTTCAGCTCCTTGAACTCTGCTACCGAAATTTCTGCCAGGCGGGCTGCGACGTCGATATTCATGTGGCGACCATTGCTGGTGGCCACGAAGGTAGGTTTGTTGGGGAATGGGTCCAGTCTGAGGCCGAATTTCTCCGGGTCTTGCAGTAGGTTGCGAACAGCGAGCAGTTTTGGCACATAGTTGCGCGTTTCGGCGGGCATCTGGATGTTTTCGTAGGTTTCTACTTCGCCACGAGCGCGTACTTTGGCTATCGCACGCGACAGGTTGCCCTCACCCCAGTTGTATGCCGCCAGTGCCAGGCGCCAGTCACCGAACATGGTGTACAGGTTTTGCAGGTAGTCCAGTGCAGCGCGGGTAGATTCCATCACGTCGCGGCGGCCGTCGTACCACCAGGTTTGCTCCAGGCCATACTGACGGCCGGTGGCTGGCATGAATTGCCATAGGCCGGATGCGCCAACATGCGATTGCGCGCCGGGTACGAAGGCACTTTCCACTACTGGCAGAAAGGCGATTTCTGTAGGCATGCCGCGGCGTTCCACTTCGTTCATGATGTGAAACAGGTATTTGCGGCCCCGGTCCAGGGTTCGTTTGAAGTAAGCGGGCTTGCTGGCGTAGTTGCGTTCGTGACGACGCACCAGCTCCGGGTTGACTTCGCTCAGTTCGAAGCCTTCACGCGCCCGTGTCCACACGCTGTCTCCGTTACGCAGCATGGCGGTGTTGAGCAGCATCATGTCCAGGCCGGCAGACAAACCGTCATCGACCGCCGTATTGCTTTGCCGTGAAAACGGCGACACATCCTGTGCGTGGCTGATGGCTGGCAGCGTGAGCGCCACGGTAACCGACAATGCTAGCGGGGTAAGCTTTTTCATGGGCGGGGCCTGTTTCCTGTATCGGGCGATGCTAACACGGCTGGAGCACATTGGAATGCGCAAAGTTCATTTAAGACCATGATTTTTGCTGATTTTTAGAGGCTTTAATGGCGAGTGGCTAGCCATTTCTTGCAGCTTGTTGATAATTTTGTCTAAAAGTTATTTTTCCAGCTGCGAAGTGTGGCAAAAATGTCCTCGTCCCGTGTCAGCTGGTGGCCGGCATGCTCGCTAGCGTTGCGGCCAACTTCGGCCTGGCTGGTGCGCAGGAAGGGGTTGCTGGCCAGTTCTGCTGCGAGTGTGGTGGGTAAGGTCGGCAGCCCGCGTTTGCGGCGGTCGCTATCGACCGCCTGGCGTGCGCGGATGGCGGCATTGCCCGGCTCGACGGCTGCGGCAAAGGCAAGGTTGGACAGCGTATATTCGTGTGCCGGGTAGCACAGCGTCTCGGACGGCAATGCGGCCAACCTTTGCAGGGAATGGAACAGTTGCAAAATGGTGCCGTCGAATACGCGGCCACAGCCGGCGCCAAACAGGGTATCGCCGCAGAACAGGTGTTGCCCGGCCAGGTAGGCCAGGTGGTTGGTGGTGTGGCCGGGAATGGCCCATACCTGCACCGTGCTACCAAAAGCCGTCAGCGTATCGCCTTCGCCCACCGCTTGTGTCACGCCGTTGACGCCAGCCGGGCCGTACACGGGCAGGCCGGGAAAGTGGCTGCCAAGCTGTGGCAGGCCGCCGATGTGGTCGGCGTGGTGGTGGGTGATCCACACCGCCGACAGGGCAAGTTGCTGTTGTGCAAGAAAGGCCAGCAACGGTGTTGCGTCACCCGGATCGACGGCGATGGCGCGGCTTTGGTCGTGTAAAACCCAGATATAATTGTCACTGAACGCGCTTACCGCGCTGAGGCGAAACAGGTCGGCCATGATGTATCCCGAAACGATGGAAGAGTTTGCAGACTGGCTGTCCAGCACCGAGCTGGGCCAAGATCTGCTATGCCGTGAGCAGGCGTTTTTTGATACGGCGGTCAGCGATATCTTTGGCTTTCGCGCCGTGCAGCTGGGGCTGAGCGATTATGACTTCCTCGCCTGTAACCGCATTCCCTGGCACGGCTACGCTGGACTGGATGGCCAGCCGGACGTGGTGTGCGACCCGGCTTACCTGCCGTTCGACAGTAAAAGTCTGGACTTGCTGCTGATGCCGCATGCGCTGGATTTTACCAGCGAGCCGCACCAGGTGCTGCGCGAGGCCGAACGGGTGCTGATGCCCGAAGGCCGGCTGGTGCTCACCGGTTTCAACCCGTTTTCACTATGGGGGCTGTGCCGGCTGGCGCGCCGCCGCGGTGCGGCACCGTGGAATGGCAACTTTGTTTCCTTGTTAAGGGTGAAAGACTGGCTGCAATTGCTGCAGCTCGAAGCCATTGACTGCCAGTTCATGGCATACTCGCCCCCTTTCTCGCGCCACGACTGGCTGGCACGGTGCAGCTTCATGGAGCAGGCCGGTAGTTACTGTTGGCCGCAACTGGCAGGTCTTTACGCCATCGTGGCTGTCAAGCGCCAGCGTGGCATGCGGCTGATCCTGCCGCGCTGGCAGCGGGCGCGCCCGGCGCGGGCGCTGGTCGCCGCCGGCAACGAACGACAGACCCTTAACCGAACGCAAGGCGACAAGACAAACGATGAGTGACGACGCAATCGTCGAGATTTACCCCGACGGCGCCTGCAAGGGCAACCCCGGCCCCGGCGGCTGGGGCGTGCTGCTGCGCTACAAGGGCCAGGAAAAGGAACTGTTCGGTGGCGAACACGGTACCACCAACAACCGCATGGAGCTGATGGCCGTCATCCAGGGCCTGCAGCTGCTGAAGCGCCCCTGTCACATCGTGGTGTATACCGATTCGCAGTACGTGCAGAAGGGCATTTCGGAGTGGATTCACGGCTGGAAAGCCCGCGGCTGGAAAACCGCCAGCAAGGAGCCGGTAAAGAACGCCGACCTGTGGCAGCAACTGGATGCGCTGCGCAACCAGCACCCGCATGTGGAGTGGCGCTGGGTAAAAGGCCACGCCGGTCATGAATTCAATGAACGCGCCGACCAGCTGGCCAACGCCGGCGTCGACAGTCTGCGCGGCTAGGTAGCTTCCCATGCGTCAGATCATCCTCGATACCGAAACCACCGGCCTGGACCCGAACCAGGGCCACCGCATCATCGAATTTGCCGGTCTGGAAATGGAAGACCGCAAGCTCACCGGCCGCAGCCTGCACCTGTACATCCACCCGGAGCGCGACATCGACCCCGACGCCGAGCGCGTGCACGGCATTTCGCTGGCCAGCCTGGAAGGCAAGCCGCGCTTTGCCGAAGTGGCGCAGCAACTGGTGGATTTCATCGCCGGCGCCGAGCTGATCATCCACAACGCCCCGTTCGACGTGGGCTTCATGGATGCCGAATTCCGTCGCGTCGGTCTCGCCCCGGTGGCCAAAACCTGCGGCGGCGTCATCGACACGCTGGCGATGGCGCGCGACAACTTCCCGGGTAAGCGCAATAGCCTGGACGCACTGTGTGACCGTTTCGAGATCGACCGCAGCAACCGTACCTACCACGGCGCGCTGATCGACTGCGAACTGCTGGCCGAAGTCTACCTGTGGATGACGCGCGGCCAGGACAGCCTGCTGATGGACGCCGGCAGCGACGACAGCGCCAGCGCCGGCAGCAGCGTGCACATGGCCTTCGAGCGCAAGCCGCTGGCCGTGCTGCAGCCCAGCGCCGATGAACTGGCCGAGCACCAGGCCTACCTCGATACGCTGGACAAAAGCGTGAAAGGCACCTGCCTGTGGCGCGCCATCGAAAACCCGCCGCCGGCGGAGCCCGCGGCATGAGCCGCCGTATCGCGCTGATTCCGGCGGCCGGTCACGGCAGCCGCTTCGGTTCGGCAACCCCCAAGCAATACCTGCTGCTGAATGGCCGTCCGTTGCTGGCGCACACGCTGGACGTGCTGTGCGGCTGTGCCGGCATCGACGAGGTGGCCGTGGTGATCTCGCCTGGCGACGAATGGTTCGACGGTTTTGCCTGGCCCGCGCGCGTGCAGGTGCTGCGCGTGGGCGGCGCCAGCCGTGCTGAAAGCGTGGCCAACGGCCTGGCGGCGCTGGCCGCCGACGAAGACGACTGGGTGCTGGTGCACGATGCTGCGCGCTGCTGCCTCAGCCCGGACGCGCTGCAGCGCCTGCTGGACGAAGTGGGCGACGACGCCATCGGCGGTATTCTGGCGCAGCCGGTGGCCGATACCGTCAAGCAGGGCAAGGTTGGCCGCATTGCCGCCACCGTGCCGCGCGATGGCCTGTGGCTGGCGCAAACGCCGCAGATGTTCCGTGCCGGCCTGTTGGCCGAGGCGCTACAGGACGCGGCCAACCCGGCCATCACCGACGAGGCTTCTGCCATTGAATTGCTGGGCCATGCGCCGCGGCTGGTGGTGGGGGATGCCCAGAATTTAAAGGTAACCTGGCCGGGGGACCTGGCGCTGGCCGGCGCCATCCTCGCGGCCCGCAAAGGATTGCAAGCATGACGCCATTCCGCATCGGGCAGGGCTACGACGTCCACCGCCTGGTAGAAGGCCGCCCGCTGATATTGGGCGGCGTCACCATCCCGCACGACAAGGGCCTGCTCGGCCATTCCGACGCCGACGCCTTGCTGCACGCCATCACCGACGCGGTGCTGGGCGCGGCGGCGCTGGGCGATATCGGCCGCCATTTTCCCGACACCGACGCCGCGTTCAAGGGGGCCGACAGCGGCGTGCTGCTGCAGGAAGCCATGCGCCGCGTGCGTGCCGCCGGCTGGCAGCTGGTGAATGTGGACAGCACCATCATCGCGCAGGCGCCCAAGCTGGCGCCGCACATCGACGCCATCCGCGCCCGCATTGCCGCGCTGCTGGACATCGACGTGGCCTGCGTCAACGTGAAGGGCAAGACCAACGAAAAGCTCGGCTACCTTGGCCGTGCCGAAGCCATCGAAACCCAGGCCGTGTGCCTGCTGGTGCCGGCCAACTGATTCCCCATCCCGGAGTGACACTCATGGACCAGAACCAACTGAAACAACTGGTAGCCCAGGCTGCCGTGAAATTCGTGCCGGATGACTGCATCGTCGGCGTCGGCACCGGCAGCACCGTCAACTTCTTCATCGACGAGCTGGCCAAGATCAAGGGCCGCCTGAAAGGCGCCGTGTCCAGCTCCGAAGCCTCCACCCAGCGCCTGAAGCAGCTGGGCATT
Organism: Vogesella sp.; assembly: GCF_046297735.1. Lineage (NCBI taxonomy): Bacteria > Pseudomonadati > Pseudomonadota > Betaproteobacteria > Neisseriales > Chromobacteriaceae > Vogesella > Vogesella sp. Next base: position 39,567 of record NZ_JBKBHK010000005.1, on the reverse strand, counting down.
CCGGTGTTCGACCTGAACACCGTCGGCCCGGACGAAGTGCCGGTGTACGTGGACGGCGCCGACGAGGTGAACCATCACCTGCACATGATCAAGGGCGGTGGCGCGGCGCTGACGCGCGAGAAAATCGTGGCTGCGGTGGCGCAGCAGTTCATCTGCATTGCCGACCAGAGCAAATACGTCGAGCTGATGGGCACCTTCCCGCTGCCGGTAGAAGTGATCCCGATGGCGCGCAGCCACGTGGCGCGCGAGCTGGTAAAACTGGGCGGCCACCCGGAATGGCGCATGGGCGTCACCACCGATAACGGCAACATCATCCTGGACGTACACGGCTTGCAGATCGCCGAGCCGGTGCAGCTGGAAGAGAAAATCAACCAGATCGTTGGCGTGGTGACCAACGGCCTGTTTGCCCGCCGCCGTGCCGACGTGCTGCTGTTGGGCACGCCGGAAGGCGTGAAAGAGCTGCGTTAAGCTCGACATTGCGGCCTGGCTGCCACAATCCGGCCGCAGCCGGGTGCGCCGGCCTGACTGCCGGGAGCTGATGCAACAATTTTGTCATCTTGCCGCCATATGATGGCGGTTTGGTACATTTACTCCGGACGAGATCGCCATGCCTGAACACATTTCCAAACAGTTTGACCTGGAGCTCGAAACCATCCGCACCCGCGTATTGCAAATGGGTGGGCTGGTAGAGCAGCAGATCCGTGCCGCGGTGGAGGCTTTGCAGAATGGCGATGTCGATCGCCTCGACCAGGTGGTAGCCGACGACACCAAGGTCAACGCGCTGGAGGTACAGATCGACGAAGATTGCCAGCACATCATCGCCCGCCGCCAGCCTGCTGCCAGCGACTTGCGCATGGTGATTACCGTGATCAAGACCATTACCGACCTGGAGCGTATTGGTGACGAGGCGCAAAAGATCGCCCGCGTTGGCCGCACCATGTACCAGACCGGCCGTTACCCGGCGCCGCGCTTCCGCGAGGCGGCCAAGATGGCGGAAGTGGCGCTGGCCATGCTGCACCGCTCGCTGGATGCGTTTGCCCGTCTGGACGCTACCGCCGCCATCGAGCTGGCCGAGCAGGACGTGCTGCTCGACCAGGACTACGCGTCCGAGCTGCGCGCGCAGATTACCTTCATGATGGAAGACCCGCGCACCATCAGCATGTCCATCGATACCATGTTCATCTGCAAGGCCATCGAACGCATCGGCGACCACGCCAAGAACATTTCCGAGTACGTGGTGTACCTGGTGCGTGGCAAGGACATCCGCCACACCTCGCTGGAAGACAAGAAACGCGAATCCATGGGTGGCCCGGTAACGCAATAAGCATGGCCAGCTGGCGCCAGCGGCGGTAACATTCCACTTTGCCGCCTGACGCCGGCCCGCTTTGCGGCGCCGCGTGCCGTAATGGGGCCCATTGCTGTCACTTTGCTCTGGGGTGTTGCCGGAGCAGGCCCTGTCGACGGGGCAGGCAGCCAGCGGCGGTAACTGTATGGTTACCGCCGTTTTTTATTGACCAACTGAACATGAAAGAAGGGGTGACATTTGAGCTCCGTTAAGCCCCCGTTTGACGTGCTGGCCACCGTGGACATGGGGTCCAACAGCTTTCGGCTGCAGATTTCCCGCGTGATGGACGACCAGCTGTATACCCTCGATTCGCTGAAAGACACCGTGCGCCTGGGCGGTGGCTTGCAAGAAGACAAAACCCTGAACCAGGAAACCCTGCAGCGCGCACTGGCCTGCATGGCGCGTTTTGGCGAACGTCTGCGCGGCCTGGACCCGAAGCAGGTGCGCGTGGTGGGTACCAATACGCTGCGCGTGGCCAAGAATGCGCCCCAATTCATCGTGGAAGCCGAGCGTCTGTTGGGCTTCCCCATCGAAATCATCGCCGGCCGCGAAGAGGCCCGCCTGATCTACTTGGGCGCCGCGCATAGCCTGCCGGCCACCAAAGAGCGCCGCTTGGTGGTGGACATCGGCGGCGGCTCTACCGAGTTCATCATCGGTAGCGGCTACAAGGCGCACGTCACCGAAAGCCTGCCGCTGGGCTGCGTGGTGTTCAGCAAGCGTTTTTTTATGGATGGCAAGATCAGCAAGGTCGCTTTCCGCGATGCCGAGCTGGCCGCCCGCAACGAAATCCAGCGCATCGTGCACGAATACCCGGCCAGCGAATGGCAGCTGGCGGTGGGCACCTCCGGTACTGCCCGCTCGCTGCGCGACATCATGGAGCAGAACGGCTGGAGCGGCGGCGAGATCACCCTGCGCGGCATGAAGCGCCTGCGCGACGATCTGATCGCTTGCGGTCACACCCGCGATATCCGCATCCTGGGCCTGAAAGACGACCGTGCACCGGTACTGCCGGGTGGCCTGGCCATCATGATCGCCATTTTCGAATCGCTGGCTATCGAACAGATGATCGTCACCGACGGCGCGCTGCGCGACGGTGTGCTGTACGACCTGCTGGGCCGTCAGCGTGAAAAAGACATGCGTGACTCGACAGTCACCCAGTTCAAGCGCCGTTACCACGTGGACGTGCCGCAGGCGCAGCGTGTCGCTGCCCTGGCCGAGCGCCTGTTCCGTATGGTGTCGGGCGATGTGCTGGACGAAGACATGCTCAAGCGCGTGCTGTGGGCGGCGCGGTTGCACGAAATCGGCCTCACCATCGCGCACACCGCTTACCATAAGCATTCGGCTTACATCCTCACCAACGCCGACATGCCGGGCTTTTCTCGCCGTGAGCAGAGCTTGCTTGCCACCATCGTGCTGGGCCATCGTGGCGATATGGGCAAGATGGTCAAAGAAGTGACTGACCCGGCGCTGTGGCCGGCGGTACTGTCGCTGAGGTTGGCCGCACTGTTCTACCGCAGCCGCAACGAGCTGGACATCAACGCCGTGCACGGCCTGACGCAGACCATGAACGGTTACGCGCTGACCGTGGGTAAAGACTGGCTGGCGGCCAACCCGCTGACTACAGCGGCGTTCCGCCAGGAAATCGGGCAGTGGAAAGCTATCGGCGTGGCGCTGGAGCTGCGCGGCGACTAAGCGGCGGCAAGGCCCTGACAGCGCCAAGCTGCCTTCCGGGCGGCCGCAATAAATGACAAAGCCTGTTTGCCACGCAAACAGGCTTTGTCTTGTAAACAGCAAGGCCGCGGCTGCCCGCGCTTTCGGTGGTGAAAGCCTTGGCGGGCCTTTTCCACTGCAGCCTTGCCCGGTTGGGAGACCCCGTATGAACCCGCACGCAGCCGTGGCAGACACCGTCACCAGCAGTATCTCGCTGGTAGAATACAGCCGCGACGACTATCGCGAAACCCGCTTCGACAGCGTGGCCGCCGGCCTGGCTTACCAGCCGGCGCTGCCCAATCTGTGGCTGAACGTGTACGGCCTGACCGACCCGGCCGCGCTGCAGGCCATCGGCCAGCGCTTCGGTCTGCACCCGCTGGTGTTGGAAGACATCGCCAGCGTGCGGCAGCGGCCCAAAGTAGACGACTACGGTAACTACCTGTTCATCGCCACCCGCGTGTATCGCTACCAGGACGAAGGCCAGCGTCTGGTACACGACCAGGTGTTTCTGGTGCTGGGGCAGGGTTTCGTGCTGAGCTTCCAGACCCGGCCGCTGGGCGTGTTTGCCGCGCTGCGCGAGCGGCTACAGGCCGGCCGTGGCCTGGTGCGGCAGTTGGGTGCCGATTACCTGGGTTATTCGCTGCTGGACGCCATCATCGACGATTATTTTGGCGTGCTGGACCAGTTCAACGCGCGGGTAGAAGACCTGGACCGCCAAGTGCTGGGCGGCCACGACCGCTTCATCCTGGCGCGCATCCAGCGCCAGAAGCAGGACGCCATGCGTCTGCGCCGCGCCCTGGTGCCGCTGCGCGAGGTACTCAACACGCTGGTGCGCGGCGATTACGACTTTTTCCAGCGCGATACGCTGGTCTACCTGCGCGACGCCTTCGACCACACCCTGCACCTGATCGAGTCGCTGGAAGCGGCGCGCGAAGTCATTTCCGGCATGCTGGACCTGTACATGTCGGCGCAATCGAACCGGCTGAACGTGCAGATGCGGGTGCTGACCGTCATCACCATCATCTTCATGCCGCTGACGCTGATTGCCGGCATCTACGGCATGAATTTCGACAATATGCCCGAGCTGCACTGGCACTACGGTTACTTCTACGTGATGGGGCTGATGCTGGCTATCGCGCTGGGCCTGCTGCTGGTGTTCTGGCGCCGGCGCTGGTTGTAGTGGCTTGTTTTATACCCTGGTGGGGTATACGATAAGGGCGTCAGTCAACCGGTAACACCTGATGAATACCGCCCGTTTACACCTGCCCGTCAGCGGCATGAGCTGCGCCGCCTGCGCGCTGCGCATCGAAAAAGTGCTGAACCGTCTGCCCGGCGTGGCCGCCAGCGTCAGCTTTGCCAGCGAAAGCGCCGACGTCGATTACGACCCGGCGCAAGCCGGCCCGCAGCAAGTGCTGGACGCCATTGCGCGCGCCGGCTTTGCCGTGCCAGACGCGGTGCTGACGCTGGCGCTGACTGGCATGAGCTGCGCCGCCTGCGGCCAACGTATCGAAAAGGTGCTGAACCGCCAGCCCGGCGTGCAGGCCAGCGTCAATATGGCCAGCGAAACCGCACAGCTGCGCTTTGCCAGCGGCCTGTATACCCCCGAACAGCTGCTGGCGGTGGTGCAGGGCGCCGGCTTTGGCGCCAGCGTGCTGGACGACGCCGCACCGGCCACGCCGCAGCACGACGACCGTCGCGAGCTGGCCTGGTTTGCGCTGGCGCTGCTGCTGACGCTGCCGTTTATCGGCGAGATGGTGGCCATGTTCGGCGGCGGCCACCACGGCTGGTTATCCCGTGAATGGCAGCTGCTGCTATCGGCGCCGGTGCAGTTCATCGTCGGCTGGCGTTTCTACCGTGGCGCTTACCATGCGCTGCGTAGCGGCGCGGCCAACATGGACGTACTGGTGGCGCTGGGTACCAGCGTGGCGTGGTTGCTGTCGGCGTGGGTGACGTTGGCCACCGACCACAGCCAGCACGTGTACTTCGAGGCCAGCGTGTCGGTGATCACGCTGGTGCTGCTGGGCAAGCTGCTGGAAAGCCGCGCCAAGCGCCGCACCGCCGGCGCTATCGAAGCACTGCTGGCGCTGTCGCCCAAGACCGCTAACGTGGAACGTGATGGTCAGCTGCAAGAGGTGGCCATCGGCAAGCTGTTGCCCGGTGACGTGGTGGTGCTGCGCCACGGCGAGCGGCTGGCGGTAGACGGCACCGTACTGGCCGGCAGCGCGGTGCTGGACGAAAGCGCGCTCAGCGGCGAAAGCCTGCCGGTGGCGCGCGGCGAGGGCGATACCGTGTACGCCGGTACCCAGAACGCCGGCGGCATGCTGAAGGTACGTGCCACCAGCGTCGGCCAGGCCACGCAGTTGGCCGCCATCGTGCGCGCCGTGGCGCAGGCGCAGGGCAGCAAGGCGCCGATCCAGGCGCTGGCCGACCGCATTTCGGCCATCTTTGTGCCGGTGGTGCTGGCCATTGCCACGCTGACGCTACTGATCACGGCTTGGTGGCTGGGCGATTGGCAGCAGGCGTTGATTCACGCGGTGGCGGTGCTGGTGATTGCCTGCCCGTGCGCGCTGGGCCTGGCCACGCCCACTGCCGTGATGGTGGGCGTCGGCGTGGGCGCGCGGCGCGGCATGCTGTTCCGCCACGCCGCTGCCTTGCAGCACGCGGCCAACATCGACCTGCTGGTGGTGGACAAAACTGGCACCCTCACCGAAGGCAAGCCGCAGCTTACCGACATCATCCCGCTGGCCGACATCCAGCCCGACGCCGTGCTGACGCTGGCCGCCACGCTGGAGCAGGGCGCCGAGCACCCGCTGGCGCAAGCCATCGTGCAGGCCGCGGCTGCCCGCCAGCTGGCGCTGCCGCATCTGGCCGCGTTCGATAGCGAGATCGGCCACGGCGTATGTGGCCAGATTGCCGGCCAGGCCTACCGCTTGGGCGAGCCGCAATGGGCGCTGGGTCAGTTGCCTCCGCAGGCTGCCGCGCTGTACGCGCAAGGCAAGACCGTGCTGGCGCTGGCCGCCGGCGACACACCGCTGGCCTTGCTGGCGCTGGCCGACCGTTTGCGGCCAACGTCGGCCGCCGCCGTCTCCGCCTTGCAGGCACTGGGTGTGCAGGTGGTGATGCTCACCGGCGACAAGCAGGCCACCGCCGACGCCATTGCCGCCGAAGCCGGCATTACCGAGGTGCACGCCAGCCAGCGCCCGCAGGACAAGGCCGCCTACATCCAGCGCCAGCAAGCCGCCGGCCGCCGCGTGGCGATGGTGGGCGACGGCATCAACGACGCCCCGGCGCTGGCGGTAGCCGACGTCAGCTTTGCCATGGGTGCCGGTGCCGACATTGCTATCGATACCGCCGACGTCACGCTGATGCACGGCAACCTGCAGCACCTGGCCGACGCACTGCGCCTGGCGCGCGCCACGCTGGGCAAGATCCGCCAGAACCTGTTCTTTGCTTTTGTCTACAACGTGCTGGGCATCCCGCTGGCCGCATTGGGCTTGCTGAACCCGGTGCTGGCCGGCGCGGCGATGGCGCTGAGTTCGGTGTCGGTAGTCAGCAATGCGCTGCTGCTGCGGCGCTGGCGGTGATGCAAGGTGTGCGGTGTGGCGACCGTAGGAATATAGAATCTACCAGTCAGACAACCTTTTCCGTGCTGCACGCTCAGGCTGCCTGGCGCTGCCGATTCAGCAACGCCGCCAGCCGCGCCTGGTTGCCGGCGTTTTGCACATTGGCAAAGCCGGCGCTTTGCAGCTGCTTGCATGCCATGGCCGAGCGCATGCCGCTGGCGCAGTACAGCAGCAGCGCCGGCGGTTTTTGCTGTTTCAGCCAATCGATGCGGCTGGCCAGCTGGCCCAGCGGGATGTTGATGGCGCCGGCGGCGTGGCCGCTGGCAAATTCCCCTTGTTCGCGTACATCGATGATCAACGCCCCTTGCGGGATGGCTGCTACCGGTTTTGCCGGGGCGCCGAACAGTTTTTTCAACCAGTGGATCATGGCCCGTCCTTGTGTGTTCGTTGGATATTGTTATCGGACAGTGGGGTATCACTGCCGCTAATGTTATCGACAGCAATAAATCATTTCTGAAGGCCGCACGCAGCCTGTTCCGGCACCCCCAGTTTTTTCAGCAGCAGCGCCAGCGGGCAGAAGTTGCTCAGCGCGTACTGCAGCAGGTTGGCACCGACAAAGGCGGTTAGCCACAGCCAGTTGGGGCTGACAAACAGCGGGCTGGCGCTGGCGCCCAGTGCGAGCGACAGCAAAATCATACAGCCGGCAAAAAAGCGGATGGCGCGTTCGATGGTCATGATGTGGTGCTTTCCTGCGTTTGGCCGCGGTGGGCCATGTAATAGAGCAGCGGGATGACCACCAGCGTCAGCAAGGTGGACACGAAAATGCCGAAGATCAGCGAGATGGCCAGCCCGTTGAAAATGGGGTCGTCCAGGATGAACAGCGCGCCGATCATCGCGGCCAGGCCGGTCAGCGCGATGGGCTGGGCGCGGGTGGCGGCCGAGCGCACCACCGCGTCGGCCAGTGCGCTGCCGGCGGCTACTTCCAGCCGGATGAAGTCCACCAGCAGGATGGAATTGCGCACGATGATGCCGGCCAGTGCGATCATGCCGATCATGCTGGTGGCGGTGAACGGCGCGCCCAGCAGCGCATGGCCGGGCATGACGCCCACCAGCGTCAGCGGAATTGGCGCCATGATGATCAGCGGCATCAGGTAGGAGCCGAAGTGCGCCACCACCAGCAGGTAGATCAGCACCAGGCCCACAGCGTAGGCGGCGCCCATGTCGCGGAAGGTTTCATAGGTGATCTGCCATTCGCCGTCCCACTTGATGGCGTATTCGCGTTGCGGGTCGGCCGGCTGCCGGATGAAGTACTCGCCCAGCGGCTGCAGGTTGGCGGTCTGGATGGTCGCCAGTTGGCCGCGCAGGGCAAACATGCCGTATAGCGGGCTGTCTTCGCCGCCGGCCATGTCGCCGGTCACGTAGTCTACCGCCATGCCGTCCTTGCGCAGGCGCGGGCGCTCGGTGTCGGCCGGCACCGCTTTTACCAGCTCGGACAGCGGCATCACGCTGCCGTCGCCGGCGCGGACCGGCAGTGCCAGCAGCGCGTGGGTATCGCCCTGCAACGCTTGCGGCAGGCGCAGCTGTACCGGCACCGCGTACTTGCTGAGGTCGCGCAGCCAGGTGGCGTTGTCGCCGGCCAGCCCGGCGGCCAAGGTGCTGACAATGGCCGCTTGCGGCACGCCGCGCTGCATGGCTTTTTCGCGGTCGATCAGCAGCAGGGTGCGCGGGCCTTGCGGCTGCACGGTGCTATCCACGTCCACGATGTGCGGGCTGCGCTTGAACACGGCCTCCAGTTGCTGCGCCACGCCGGCACGGCCGGCGGCGGACGGGCCGTACACCTCGGCCACGATGGGCGCCATCACCGGCGGGCCGGGCGGTACCTCTACCAGTTTGATGCGGGCGCCGTAGTGGCGGGCGATCTGTTCCAGCGCCGGGCGGTAGCGCAGCGCCAGGCGGTGGCTGGACGCGTGGCGCTGGTGTTTGTCTTGCAGGTTGATCAGGATGTCGCCGCTTTCAAAGCCGCTGCGCAGATAGTACTGGCGCACCAGGCCGTTGAAGTTGATCGGCGCGGCGGTGCCGGCGTAGGCCTGGTAGTTCACCACCTCGGGCTGCTGGCCCAGCCAGTTGCCCAGGCTTTGCATCACCGCCGCGGTGTCTTCCAGCGGGGCGCCGGCCGGCATGTCCACCACCAGCTGCAGCTCGGATTTGTTATCGAACGGCAGCATTTTCAGTACCACCAGCTTGGCCACCGGCAGCGCCAGCGACAGCGCCACCATGCCGGCTACGCCCAGTAGCAGCAGGCTGCGTGCGCGGGCGCCGTGTTGGGTATGCAGGAACGGGGCGAACAGCCGCGCGGCCAACGGTTGCAGGCGGGCAGACAAGCCAGCGTGGTGCTGGGGTTGCCGTGGCAGCCAGCGCTGCGCCAGCCACGGCGTCAGCACGAAGGCAATGGCCAGCGAGATCAGCATGCCCATCGAGGCATTGATCGGGATCGGGCTCATGTACGGGCCCATCAGGCCGGACACGAAGGCCATGGGCAGCAGGGCGGCAATCACGGTGAGCGTGGCCAGGATGGTGGGGCCACCTACCTCGTCCACCGCACGCGGAATCAGCGCCGTCAGCGGCGCCGACGGGTCCAGCTGGCGGTGACGGTGGATGTTTTCCACCACCACGATGGCGTCGTCCACCAGGATGCCGATGGAGAAGATCAGCGCAAACAGCGACACCCGGTTCAGCGTGAAGCCCCAGGCCCAGGAAGCAAACAGCGTGGCGGTCAGGGTGAGGATGACGGCGACGCCGACGATGGCGGCCTCGCGTCGGCCCAGCGCCAGCAGCACCAGCGCAACCACCGAGGCGGTGGCGAAGCCCAGTTTCTGGATCAGCTTCTGCGCCTTGTCGTTGGCGGTGGCGCCGTAGTTGCGGGTGAGCGTGACCGCCACATTATCCGGCAGCAGCGTGCCGTGCAGCTGCGCCACGCGCTGCGCCAGCGCGTCGGCGATGTCCACCGCGTTGCGGCCCGGCTGCTTGGTGATGCTGAGGGTAATGGCCGGCGTGCTGCCCTTGGCGTCGCCGTACCACACGTAACGGCTGGGCTGTTGCGCGCCGGCGTTCACCTCGGCCACGTCGCGCAGGTACACAGGCCTGCCGTTGCGTACCGCCACGATCAGGCTGGCCACTTGCTCGGCGTTTTGCAGGAACGGGCCGGCCTCCACGGTGATGGCCTGGCGGTTGACGGTTTGCCCCAGCGGCAGCGCCTGGTTGGCCGCCGTCAGTGCCTGGCGCAGGTCGTCCACGGTCAGGCCGGTGGCTTGCAGCTTCTGCGGTAGCAGGCTGACGTTGATGGCCTGGCCGGGGCCGCCGAGGGTAGCCACTTCGCGGGTGCCGGGTACGCGTTTGAGCTCGCCTTCCAGCGCGTGGGCGATGCGTTCCAGGTCCAGGCTGCCCAAAGTCCGGTCGCGTGCGTGCAGGGTAAAGGTAACGATGGGCACGTCATCGATGCCCTTCGGTTTGATCAGTGGCTGGCCCACGCCCAGCCCGGCGGGTAGCCAGTCGGCGTGGCTGTGTACCGTGTCGTACAGCCGCACCAGCGCGTCGATGCGCGGTACGCCCACCTTGAACTGTACGGTGAGGATGGCCATGCCCGGCCGGCTGACGGCGTACAGGTGATCCACGCCGTCGATCTGGCCCAGTACCTGTTCGGCCGGCTGCGCCACCAGGCTTTCCACGCTTTCCGCACTGGCGCCGGGGAAGGGGATCAGCACATTGGCCATGGTGACGTTGATCTGCGGCTCTTCTTCGCGCGGGGTCACCAGCACGGCGAATAGCCCCAGCAGCAGCGCCAGCAGGGCAATCAGCGGGGTAATGCGGGCGTGCTGGAAAAACGCGGCCAGGCGGCCGGCGATGCCCAGCTTGTGCGGGGTATCCATCAGCGTGCTCCCGGTGTGCGGGTCAGTGCGGCAGCCTGTTCGGCGTTGGCGGCGATGCGTTCACCAGCGCGCAGGCCGGCCAGCACCGGGAAGCTGCCGTTTTCGGCGCTGCCCAGCCGCACATAGCGCAGGCTGGGCCGGCCGTTACCATCCACGATATAGACAGCGTCAAACTCGCGCTGGCGGCTGACGGCGGCTGCCGGCACCCGTAGCTGGCTGTCGCTGCCGTGCAGGGTGAAGCCCGCTTGCACCATTTCGCCTACCGGCACCGGGCTGCCGGCTTGCAGGTTGACGCGCACGGTGCGGGTCTGGCTGCTGGCGTCGGTGGCCGGAAACCACTCGATGCGGCCAACCTTCAGCGCCTGGCCGCGCCAGTTGAGCGTGGGCGCGGCCTGCTGGTTCACCTTGTTGTACACGCTGGCCGGCAGCTGCACTTCCACGCGCAGCCCGCTGCCATCGTATAGCTCGACGATGGCTTGACCCGGCATGGCCAGCGCGCCCAGGTCGCCATTGACGCGGGCGATGGTGCCGGCAAACGGCGCGCTCAGCTGGTATAGGCCGGCCTGGGCACCGGCGGCACGGGCGGCGGCGATCTGTGCGCGTGCCTGCGCTTCGGCGGTTTTCAGTTGCGCTTGGGCGCTGTCCAGCGCCGACGCGCTGATGAAGTTCTGTGCTGCCAGCTTTTGGGTGCGCGCGAACTCGCGCCGCGCCTGCTCCAGCTGCGCCTGCGCGGCAGCAATCTGCGCCTGGCTGGCGCTGGCCGACTGTTGGGCGGCTTCGCCGTCTACCCGTGCCAGCAGGGCACCGGCCTTCACGTTGTCGCCTGCCCGCACCGGTAGCTGCGTCAGGCGGCCGGCCACCGGCACCGACAACTGTGCGCTGCGTTGCGCCTGTACCACGCCCTGGCTTTGGTAGCTGGCGCTATGCGACTGGCTGCCCAGCACCAGTGTGGCGAGCGGGGCGGCCAGGCCGGGGCCGCTGAGGGCGGCGAGGCAGGCGAGCAGGCTGAAGCGGGAAGTGTTCACGGCAGGCTCCGGGTTAATGTTTTACTAAACATAATATAAAAATTGATAATGTACAACGTCAGGATTATCATGGCCTTGCGATCGCCGGTGGGCAGGTCGCAGTCTGCAGACAGGAGAAATCATGCTGAAACGCAATGCACACGAATTGGTGGCGGCTGCCAAAGCGCTGATTACGGAATGCACGCCGCAGGCGGCGCAGGCAATGCTGGCTGGTGGTGAGGTATTGCTGCTGGACGTGCGCGAGCCGGACGAGTACCGCGCCGGCCATCTGGCCGCTGCCGTCAATATTCCTCGCGGTTTGCTGGAGTTCCGCCTGTCTGGCGATGCGGCGCTGGCCGATACGGAACGGCCGGTGTTGGTGTACTGCAAGACCAGTGGCCGTGCCGCGCTGGCGGCGTTGGTGATGCAGCAGATGGGCTTTGGCAAGGTCACGTCGCTGGCGGGCGGCTTCGATGCCTGGGTGGCTGCCGGGCTGCCGGTGCAGCAGCCGCCGGCGCTGGGGTTTGACTGAGCCGGAAGGAGGCGCAAAAAAAGGTTGGCCGCGGCCAACCTTTTTTGCTTGCGCTGGGGCAGGGCTCAGTACAGGCCGAAAATACCCATCAGCGTGAAGACCAGCACAAAGCAGGTGACGCCGGTGAGGATCAGGTTGGTCTGCTTTTCCTTGCTCAGCGAGTCTTCCAGCGAACGTTCCTGGCTCTTGATGGCGTGCAGCTGGCGTTGCAGCTCGGCTTTTTCATTGTCCAGCCGCGCAATATTGTCCAGCAGGGCGGCAATCGGCACTTCGGTGATCTTGTCGGTTTCCCAGTTGCTGATCAGGCGCGAGATCTTGTCCTTGAAATAACGGCCGGAGCGTTGCTCGCTGTCCAGAAACTCGATATCAAAACCCTGCGCCGCCAGCCGTGCATTGCGTTTGACGCGGGCTTCATCCCCTTCTGCTTCCGGGTTGGGCAGCGTGGTGGGCAGCACGCTGTATTCCGAATACTGGCTCTTCAGCCACAGGATGGCCTGGGCGTAGGCGTAGCTGGTAAGGCCCATACCGGTGAGCTCTGCGCTGAGGTTAAAGCCGGATTTGGGGCCGAACTGCACGCACTGGCGTGGGTGGTCTACCGATACCTGCAGGCAGTTGCGGGTGTTCAGCCACTCGCTGACTTCGCCCTGGTATGGCTTCCATTGCCCGCCCTGCACCTGGGCAAAGGCGGCAAACTGGATGCGGAAAAAGTCGGACTGTTGCGTCTTGCCGAAGCTGCGGCGCACGAACACGTACACCGGGTTGCCGCCGTCGCTGAGTGCCAGCAATTGCTCGCCGTGCGTGGTGGACAGGCCGGCCAGGAACACCTCGTTTTCCATTGGCGGCAGCGGTGGTGGCTCCGGTGCCGGCGCCGGGGTAGTGGCTTTGCTGGTTTTGGCGTTCATGATCGGGCGGCGTTTCAAGAGTAAGTAGATTGAAGCCTACACGATTTTACAGCGTTTGGTTATAGCTATAGACAGAAGCGCTATCGGCATGTCATGGCTGGTGTAGCAAAGCCACAGCCCCCGACCAGGCGGGGGCTGTGCAGGGCGTTGGTCGTGGCTAACGCTCAGTCCCAAGGCGTATCGATGGTGCTGCTATCGCCGGTGGCTGCAGTGCTGGCGCTGGCGGTAAATGCAAGCGGTGCCGGGCTGCTGCCTGCGCCTGCGTCCAGGCCGCCGAGCGCGGCGACCAGGTCGTTGACCAGATCACCCAGCTCCTCGGCCATTAGCAGGAAGGTGGCGTCAAACAGGCTGGCCAGATCGTCACCGGCCTGGCTGGCTTCCTCTTGCAGTACGTCCAAGAACTGCAGGCGCTTCAGTTGCAGCTGGTCGGTCAGCACGAAGCGGATGCGCTCGCGCCAGATCAGGCCCAGGCGGGTAACCTGCTTGCCGGTGGCAATATGCTGGCGGATTTCTTCGGCGGTGAGGTCGATGCGGGTGCAGCGCACCACGGCGCCGTTCTCGCTGCTGTCTTTCAGCTCGCACTCGGCGTCCAGCTCGAAGCCGTAGCTGGCTTCGCCGGCGGCCAACCAGTCGGTCATTACCGCATGCGGCGACAGCGCGGTACGCGGCAGCGCGGCCGGGAACGGGGGCAGGGCTTCGCGCAGCGTGGACACCAGGTTTTCTGCCTTGCTGGCGGTGCCGCTATCGACCATCAGCCAGCCGCGGCTGCTATCGATATAGGCAGTGGTACGGCCGGAGCGGGTAAAGGCGCGCGGCAGCAGGTCGTCGGTAATCTGCTCTTTGAGTTGCAGCTTTTCCTTGCGGCCAACCTTGCGCAGTTCGGCGGCTTCGATCTCGGCGACCTTGCCGTCGAGGTGATCGCGGATCACGCCGGCGGGCAGCACTTTGTCCTCGCGGCGCAGGCTGACCATGCGGTAGCCGCGCGATTCGTGCAGCGGGCTGTCCAGGTGGCCGGCGGGGGCAACCCAGCCTTCGCTGAACCAGTCGAGGCCACTGCAGCGTTGAAACGGACGACGGGCCAGGGCATCACCCAGTTTGGCGCTGTCGATGGGGAAGTTGTCGTCCAGGCGGAAAAAAGAGAGTTGCTTAAACCACATATTTGATAGATAATCTTTGTCCTTGCTGAATCGCATTGATTGTAGCGTAAAAACGCTACTGCCAGTCAGATTTCAGGATGAATGAATCGGCAGCGGAGTGTAGCTTAGCCTGGTAGAGCGCTACGTTCGGGACGTAGAGGCCGGAGGTTCGAATCCTCTCACTCCGACCATTTCATTCACAAGCACTATTTTGATCGGGGTGTAGCTTAGCCTGGTAGAGCGCTACGTTCGGGACGTAGAGGCCGGAGGTTCGAATCCTCTCACCCCGACCACAATCTGTAAGTATCATGCACCATCGGGGTGTAGCTTAGCCTGGTAGAGCGCTACGTTCGGGACGTAGAGGCCGGAGGTTCGAATCCTCTCACCCCGACCACAATCTGTAAGCACATGCACCGTCGGGGTGTAGCTTAGCCTGGTAGAGCGCTACGTTCGGGACGTAGAGGCCGGAGGTTCGAATCCTCTCACCCCGACCATCATACTGGCCTGCCGCGTGCAGGCTTTGTTGTTTCTATCCTGTTTATTTGATTGCAGCGTAGTCTTGCAGCCTGTGGCTCGCCACGATTTCCCGATAGCGGCCGCTATGTTGCAGTTTCTGCAAACCGCGTTCAAACGCCTGCTGCCAGTATGCTTGCAGCGGGCCATTATAAAAGCCCACCGATAACGCTTCCCTGGCCAGAACCACTTCACCCCAGTACAGCGCCGGGCTGCGCGGAATACGGTTTTGCCGGATTAGCGCTTCCCCTACTGCCTTCTCGCTGATGGCAATGTCTATTCGCCCCTGTTGCAGCTTGCGCAGGTTGGTTTCATCGTCACGTGCCTGATCAAAGTTGCTACCCAGCTGCCAGATGACTGGCGTGTAGCTATAGCCCGCCACTACGCCTGCGCGGCGGCCGGCGAGCGGGTTGCTCGTCATCGTTAAAAACTGGCTGCGCTGGTAAAAACCGATCACGCTATAAAACACGGCTTGCGACATACGTACCTTCAGGGTTTTTTCGTCGTGACGGCGTACCCCGATGACGCCATCGAAACGACCACTGGAAGACAGGGAGCTCAAACGCTGCCATGGCAAGACCGTGATATGCACCGGAATGTCTTCCAGCTTCAGCGCGGCCTGGACAATGGCGACCAGTGCGCCTTGATCCGCTGCCTTGCTATCGATATAAGGCGGGTAGTGAAACGTTGCCAGGCTGATGGCCGGGTTGGCGGTCTGTGCCAGGCTGACGGCCGGTTTGAGTGCGAGGCATAGGCAGACAAGCAAGCGGCTGGTTGAAGGCTGACGTCGAATAGGCATGGGCAACGTGGTGCACGGCGGTGGCAAAAAAACAGGTATGCCCCAATTGTCGGCCGTGATGCCGGTATGGATAAAACATTAAGAATACGGATAAACGTATCTATAAATTGGAATGTGGGGAAATCACGACGGGGTGGCAAAGCATGGTGCCACCCCGGTCGAGATGCAGCATTAGCCGCGAATGCGGCGCAGCACTTCTTCCTTGCCGATCAAGGCCAGTACCGCGTCAACCGACGGCGTCTGGGTGGTGCCGCATACCAGCACGCGCAGCGGCATGCCCAGCTGGCCCATCTTGATGCCTTCGTCGGCGCAGAACGGCTTGAACAGGCTGTGGATGCTCTCGGTGTTCCAGCTATCCAGCGCGGCCAGGCGGTCGGCAAAGCGTTGCATGCGGGCGTGGCTGTCGGCGCCCAGGTGCTTTTCCACGTCTTCGGCTTGCGGGCTGCGCTTGGCGTAGAAATAGTCCACCTCGCGGGCCAGCGCGTTCAGGTCTTGCACGCGCTCTTTCACCAGGCCAATCACGTCGGCCAGTGCCGGGCCGTGGCGGGTGTCGACGTTGGCCGCAGCTAGGCGCTCGGCGATCAGCTCGCCCAGGCGGGCGTTGTCGGCGGCCTTGATGTGCTGGGCGTTCAGCCACAGGAATTTTTCGTTGTTGAAGCGGCTGGCGGACGGGCTGACCGCTTCCAGCGTGAACCACTCGACGAATTGTTCCATGCTGAAGAATTCTTCGTCACCGTGGCCCCAGCCCAGGCGCGCCAGGTAGTTCAGCAGCGCTTCCGGCAGAATGCCCTTGGCGGCGTAGTCCACCACGCTGACAGCGTCGCGGCGCTTGGACATCTTCTGGCCGTCTTCGTTAAGGATCATCGGCAGGTGGCCGTACACCGGCAGCGGGGCGCCCAGCGCCAGCAGGATGTTGATCTGGCGCGGGGTGTTATTGACGTGATCGTCACCGCGAATGACGTGGGTGATGTTCATATCCCAGTCGTCCACCACCACGCAGAAGTTGTAGGTGGGGCTGCCGTCCGGGCGCGCGATGATCAGGTCGTCCAGCTCTTCGTTGCTGATCTCGATGCGGCCTTTGACCGCGTCTTCCCACACTACCGAGCCGGTCAACGGGGTTTTGAAGCGCACCACCGGTTGTACGCCTGCCGGCGGCTGCGGCAGCGTTTTGCCGTCTTCCGGGCGCCAGCGGCGGTCGTAGCGCGGTTTTTCGCCGCGGGCTTCCTGTTCGGCACGCAGCGCGTCCAGCTCTTCCTTGCTGCAGTAGCACAGGTAGGCGTGGCCGCTGGCCAGCAGTTGCTGGATCACTTCCTTGTACCGGTCAAAGCGCTGGGTCTGGTAGAACGGGCCTTCGTCGTAGTCCAGGCCTACCCAGTGCATGCCGTCCATGATGGCTTTTACCGATTCCGGGGTAGAGCGTTCCAGGTCGGTGTCTTCGATGCGCAGCACGAAGGTGCCGCCTTGCTTGCGGGCAAACGCCCAGGAGAACAGTGCCGTGCGCACGCCGCCGATGTGCAGGAAACCGGTGGGGCTGGGGGCAAAACGGGTGCGGATCATGGTCTACGCCTGCTGTGAATCGTAAAACCGGTATTGTACGTTGCCAGCGAAAGGGCGGGCAAACCGCGCAGTAGCAGCTGGCAGACGAGAGCGCCCGCTTGCTGCGCTAAGCTGCTTTAAAATGGCCAGGGCTTTTGACAGCTGTAAGCAAAATACGCGGATGTGTTTGTATCGATAACACTGGCTGCGTTACCCTGCGTGGATTAGACAAGGTTTTTCTGTAAAAGCGCGAGCTTGGCCGCTGGCTGGCTGCGCTATTCTGAGGGTAGTTCCAGCGCAATGGCTGTCAGGGCTATGATGAACAAGCAAAGCGGTTTTACACTGGTAGAAACCATCGTGGTGGTGGCCATCATCGCCATTGTTATGTCGTATGCCGTGCCTGCCTACAACCGTTTTGTGGCGCAGAATAAAGTACAGTCATTTGCCTACGCGCTGGCAGCAGATCTGGGGCAGGCGCGCTCCGAGGCCATTCGGCGTGGTGCCGATGTAACGGTATGCGCTGCCTCGCAGAGCACCGCCACCAGCTGCGGTACTGCCGCACAGTGGAACCAGAACTGGATCATTCTGGTGCGCACCGGGGGTGCTAGCGGTACGGTACTGAAAGTGCACCAGGCCGAAGCCGGCGCCGTGGCGTCGGCCAGTCTGGCCGGTTTGCGCTTTGCTCCCAGTGGCCAGGTGAAGTCCGACGCCAGCAATGCGCGTATCAATAGTAGTGACGGTGTCGTGGTGTTCCGCAATAGCGACAGCACCGTGTCTGCTACGGTCACCATTGCTCCCTACGGCAGTATCCGGGTAGGTAACTGAATGAATCACAATGCTTCACAGCAAGGCTTTGCCTTTGTCGAGCTGCTGGTGTCGGTGGTGATCATCGGCTTCGGCCTGCTGGCAGTATCAATGCTGCAGACCAATGCGCTGCAATCCACGCGGCTGGCTTATCTGCGCGCCAGCGCCGGCGAGCTGGCACTGGCTTACGCCGAGCGGGTACGTGCCAATACCGGCGACAATATCTATGTGTACGACGAAGACAACAACCTCTACCGCCTTGCTTCGGCAGTGGGCTGCTATTTCAATGCTGCTTCCGGGACCGACCCGTCCGATGCTGCGGCAATGTGTACCGCTGTAACGGCGGCCAACGCCAGCCAGGCCGCTATCGCTACTGCCGACGATGCTGCGATGGATACCTGGGTCAGCAATGCTAGTTCGGTGTTGCCCGGCGGCAGCTGGAGCCTGAACCTGATGCGTAATGGCGTGGTGGCCAGTGGCATTGCCGCAGCCAGCTGCAATTATTCGCTGGCTTCCGGCTCTGCGGCCAACCAGCCGTGTTCGTTCCAGGTGGTGATCAATTGGCAAGACCCGCGCACCGGTGCGGCCAGTCTCGGTTACGTGTTCAGGTAAGCGCCATGAAAACAAGACAATACGGTCTGACCATGGTGGAGCTGATGGTGTCGCTGGCACTGTCGCTGTTTCTGATTCTGGTGGCCGCGCAGTTTTTTATCGCCAACAAGTCAACCTACCGCACCCAGCAGGCGCAGGCCGACGTGCAGGAGCGTGGCCGCTTTGCCATGTCGTGGCTGGGGCAACAGATCCGCCAGGCCGGTTATGTGGCCAACTCGCAGATAGCCAGCAGCTTTGCCACGTTGTATCCGGCCGTCAACGCCAGTGGCAGTGCGGTGGCAATGGGCGTCTCGCAACTGTTTGCCGGTAGCTCGTCTACCTTGCAGCTGCGGGTGCGGGGTGCTGACGACAGCAATATCGTGGATTGCCAGGGCCGCGGCATGGGTGTGGCCTCGGCGGTGACCCATGTCATCAACCGCAACGGCAACAGCCTGGCTTGTGACGGTAACGAAGTGGTGCCGGGCGTAACGCAACTGGTATTCGAGTACGGTGAAGATGTTTCCGGTGACCGTATTCCCGACCGTTACGTTGCGACAGCACCGGCGTCTGCCGTATACGCTATCAGGGTGTGCATGGTGGTGGAGTCACTGGAAAACAATGTAGCGCCGTCGGCGGTGGGCTTTACCGACTGCGGCAACACGGCCAGCAGCACCAGTAATAACCGCATCGCCAAGGTATTCCGTACTTCGGTATACGTGAGGAACGCACCATGAGCCGGATGCAACAACGCGGCTTTTCGCTGCTGGTGGTAATGGTGTTCCTGCTGGTGCTGGGCCTGTTGGGCTTTGCTGTCACCAAAAGTGCCATTGTGCAGGAGCGCATTGCCGGTAATGTGCGTGAGAAGAACGTTTCCTTTTTTGCTGCCGAAGCGGCATTGCGTGAAGCCGAGGTTTATCTGGGCACGGTGGATGACCTGTCCGCTCTGACCGGTTCCGCTACCGTAGTACGCAACACGGTATCGCCGCTGGGGGGCGCCTCGTCCAGCTATACCATCAGCTGTATCAATAACTGCGTTGCCTCGGGTGGCAAGGTGTTTTATCGGATTGTGGCCAGCGCGACCGGGGTGCGTAACGACTCGGTCACCGCGTTGGAGTCGGTGATATCGGTAGAAGAATGATTGTGGAGAAACACATGAAGCAGCAGGGCTTTACCCTGATAGAGCTGGTGATCGTGATTGCCATTGTTGGCATTCTCAGCAGTATCGCCATGCCGCTGTACCGCGACTACGTGGTGCGCGCCAACCGCACCGAGGCCAAGACCGCGCTGGCCGCGGTGGCGTTGGCGCAGGAGCGCTACTATTCGGCCAACAATACGTATAGCACCACGCTGGCGTCGCTGGGCACGGTGATGGGCATTGCCAGTAGTGGCCTGACCGAAAACGGTTACTACAACATCAGCATCGCGGCGGCCAGCCCGACTGTCGGTTACACCCTCAGCGCCACGCCGCAAAGCAAGGCCGGGCAGAATACCGACAAGTGCAATATCCTGACGCTGACCAATACCGGCGTCAAAGGCGTCAGCAGCGCCACCAGCGGCTATACTGCGGCCAACTGTTGGTAAGCGGTGTCATGCGGCTGGCGTCTGGGCGCCGGCTGCATTAAGATAGCCCCCTTTTTGCCGGATGGCGTCGCCGTCCGCACGTGCCGATACTGAAAGGACTGCGCGCAAACCTGCTTTGCCCGGTGACCTGAACCATGAAAAACGCCATGAAACCGAATAATGAAACAGCACTGGGTGCGGCACTGAAGACGGCCGTACAAAGCCTGAGCAAGAAAAGCCAGACCGAGATGATCGCCGCTCACGTCTACGCCAAGTACGATGTGTTCAAGCGCTTCCTGCCGCTGGCGCTGGGCATCCACGAGGCGTTGATCGCCGAACTGCCGCAGTTCGACGCCCAGCTGGTGGCCCGTGTGCTGGCTAACCACTGCCGCCGTCAGCGTTACATCAAGTCGCTGGCCCGCGGCGGCAAGCGCTTCGACCTGGCGATGAAGCCGGTCGGCGTGGTGAGCCCGGAAGAAAAAGCCGCCGCCGAGCGCATGGTACAGCCGCGCCCGGCCAAGGCCGACGCTGCAGCACCGGTTGCCGCCGAGGTACCGGCTGCTGAAGCCGTGGTCGCCGAAGCCGCCAAGACCGACAGCGCGGAATAATCCGCACAGCGGCCAGACAACCCCTCCCGATACGGCGAGGGGTTTTGTTTTTTCAGCAAGGACAAAACCAAGCATGCTGACACGTCAACACGGCGTCACCATCGAGTTGTGGCGCGGCGATATCACCCGGCTGACGGTAGACGCCATCGTCAATGCGGCCAACCGTGGCTTGCGTGGCGGCGGCGGGGTGGACGGTGCCATCCATCGAGCTGCCGGCCCCGGCATGCTGCAGGCCTGTTTGCAGCACGGTTTTTGCCCGGTGGGCGAGGTGCGGGTAACGCCCGGTTTCGCGCTGCCGGCACGCTGGGTGTTTCATACCGTTGGCCCGGTATGGCGCGGTGGCGACGAGGACGAAGCCGCTCAGCTGGCGCAGTGTTACCGCCATTGCCTGGACGAAGCGGCCAACCGTGGCGTGCGCGAGTTGGCGTTCCCGGCCATCAGTTGCGGCGTATACGGTTACCCGGCGCTGGCGGCGATGAGCGTGGCGTGGCAGGCCATTACCGAATGGTTGGCCGCAGCGCCGGCGCATGAGCTGCAGCGCATCGTGCTGGTGGCTTACGACGACGCGGTATGGCAAGCCGGCTGCCGCGTGATGCCCGGCATCTCGTGAGTGCCGGTTATAGGCAAGCGTTCGAAACTTATCAAAAAACGGTATTAGGCAGCCCGGGCGTGGCTGTATAGAATTGCCCAGCATAACGGCCTGCGCCGTGCGCTCAACAGGAGAATAAACAATGCGTATTGCTTCTTCCGTCACCGACCTCATCGGCAACACGCCGCTGGTACGCCTGAACCGTGTCACCGAAGGCGCCGGCGCCACCGTGGTGGCCAAGCTGGAGTTCTTCAACCCGGGCCATAGCGTGAAAGACCGCATTGCGGTAGCGATGATCGATGCCGCCGAGCAAGACGGCAAGATCGGCCCTGGCACCGTGATCGTGGAGCCCACCTCCGGCAACACCGGTATCGGCCTGGCCATGGTGTGCGCGGCGCGCGGTTACAAGCTGATCATCACCATGCCGGAAACCATGAGCCGCGAGCGCCGCCAGCTGCTGCGCGCCTACGGTGCCGAGCTGGTACTGACCCCCGGCCCGGACGGCATGGGCGGTGCTATCGCCAAAGCCCGCGAGATCGTGGCGGCCAACCCCGACACCCACTTTCTGCCGCAGCAGTTTGAAAACCCGGCCAACCCCGAGATCCACCGCCACACCACCGCCGAAGAAATCTGGCGCGATACCGACGGCCAGGTGGATATTCTGGTAGCTGGCGTCGGCACCGGCGGCACCATCACCGGCGTGGGTGAAGTGCTGAAAGCGCGCAAGCCGGGCGTACAGATCGTGGCAGTAGAGCCGGATGCATCGCCGGTGCTGTCCGGCGGAGCCAAGGGCCCGCACCCGATCCAGGGCATCGGCGCCGGCTTCGTGCCGCCCATTCTCAATACCGGCATCTACGACGAAATCATCCGCGTCGGCAACGATGACGCGTTCGAGACCGCCCGTGCCGTAGCCAGCCAGGAAGGCGTGCTGGTGGGCATCTCGTCCGGCGCCGCCGTGTGGGCTGCGCTGCAGCTGGCCAAGCGCCCGGAAAATGCCGGCAAGCTGATCGTGGTGGTCATTCCGTCGTTCGGCGAGCGTTACCTGTCCACCGCGCTGTTCCAGCATCTGGCCGACTGATCATCCGCTCCCACGTATGCCGACACCCGGCAGCTAGGCCCAATGCCAGTCAGTTAACTCTTACTGGCGTCTTTTTGGCTAGGAGTTTGCTGCGTTCAGGAGTGCTGTTGTGTCCGCGATGCGGACAATAATTTAGATGCCGGTTCCGCCCGGCAGACGGGAAAGGGGGCGGATTGCCGCCCCCTTTTCATTCCCCCGCAACCCGGGGCTGCTCGAAACCCCGTTCAAAATGGCACGCCCCAGGCGCCGCCGAACTCGCTCCTCGCTAACGGCTCGGAGCTCAAACAAATCGGCGTCTTAAAACCTGGGGCGCACCATTTTGACCGGCTCGCGCCAACGGGATGGGGCGCTACACACACGCCCTCCTACTTGATGGCCAAGCATATTTGCCTAACTGACTGGCATTACGCCGCCAGGCGGGGTTTTTGCATTCAGCGACAGGGCAGGGCAGCGCCAGCGCGCAATCCCGATTACAATGCCACACATGAAACGATTGCTTCTGATGCTGTCTCTGCTGTGGCTGGCCGGTTGCGCCGGCTTGCCGGAGCTGGGGGGCGGCGGCCATGCCGCTGCCGACGTGCTGATGCGCGAAGCGCAGCAACTGGCGCCGCGTGTGGGCAAGGGCGAGCTTACCCGCGTGCAGGTGGCCGACAAGCTGGATGCGCTGCGCCAGCAGCAGGTTGGCCGCAACGCGGTAGACGACGACGTGTTCCGCACCTATCGCCGTATCGCCCAGCAGCGCGATGCCGGCCAGATCGACAGTGCCCGTGCCCAGAAACAGATGGAAGACCGTCTGGAAATGTGGCAACGGCGCTGGCCCACGCTGCCGGAAAAACCCGCCAACCCGGCTTTTACCCAGTTCCTGCTCAAGCTTTACAGCCTGCCGCCTTTGCCGCGCTGACCCCTGCCTGATGAAAAAGACCCCTGCCAGTACCGGCTGCCATTGCGGCCAACCGTTGCCTTACGCCGCTTGCTGCGGCCGCTACCACCACGGCGAGTTACCCGCACGCGCCGAACAGCTGATGCGCTCGCGCTATAGCGCCTTTGTACTGCAGCTGGAACCCTACCTGCTGCAAAGCTGGGCCAGCGCCACGCGCCCCGCCAGCCTGGATCTGAGTGCCGACGACGGCGTGAAGTGGCTGGGCTTGCAGGTACTGGCCACCTCGGGCGGTGCAGAGGGCGACGATAGCGGCACCGTGGAGTTCGTGGCGCGCTACAAGGTGGGCGGCCGCGCCTACCGCTTGCACGAAACCAGCCGCTTCTGCCGTGAAGACGGCGCCTGGCGCTATATCGATGGCGACCTGCATCAGGGCTAGTGCTTGACCTAAGTGCTTGATGGCGATCATTTTTTATCGCTATCGGGCTGGGAATGTTGGCCGCGTGTGCCATGCTGGAACGGGCATCTGCCCGGAAAGCGGAGGTGACACGTGAACGATACCCTGCATGACTTCATCGCCCAGCTGGAACGCCACCAGGCCGAAGGGCGCGACCTGGGCCAGCTGTTGTCGGTCGACCCGGTGCGCCAGCTGGCGTTACCGCTCAATCACCAGACTTGCAGCCAGCTGCGTGCCATGGCGCAGGTGTTCCAGTGTGACGAGGCCTTGCTGGCGTCGGCCATTCTGGCTGGTGCGCTGCGTCACATGCAGCAGCATCTGGATGAAGATCTGGACGCGCTGGCCAGGCTGGCGCGCGAGGCGCTGGACAGCCCGTGCCAGGCCGCCAGCGAAGCCATCTAGCCCGGCTTGCCCTGCAGCAGCATGGTCAGTTGCTGCAGGGTTTGCCGCAGCATGGCCGATTCGGCCTCGCGTCCTTCCGCGCCGTAGCGGCAACGCATTGCCTGCGGGATGGCGGCGGCCTTTTCCTCCAGCGCCTTGCCGGCGTCGCTCAGCCACACTTCCACCCGTCGCTCATCGTCGCTGGCGCGCCGCCGTTGCAGCAGGCCGGCGGCTTCCAGCCGCTTCAACAGCGGCGTCAGCGTGCCGGAATCCAGCAGCAAGCGCTCGCCCAGCTGCTTGACGCTGGCGCCATCCTGCTCCCATAGCACCAGCAGCACCAAGTATTGCGGGTAGGTCAGCCCCAACGCCCCCAGCAGCGGCTGGTAGGCCTGGGTCATGCTGCGGCTGGCGGCGTACAGCGCAAAGCACAGCTGCCGATCCAGTTGCAGTTCCGGTGTCATAGCAGGCGCTCGATCTCGCTGCGCAGCGCTTCCGGTTTGGTGCGCGGGCCGAAGCGGCCAACCACGCGCCCCTGGCGATCCAGCAGGAACTTGGTGAAGTTCCACTTGATGGCACGGGTGCCCAGAATGCCGGCTTTCTGCTGCTTCAGGTATTGCCACAACGGGTCGGCGTTGGCGCCGTTGACGTCGATCTTGGCTGCCATCTTGAAGCTGACGCCGTAGTTTTTCTGGCAAAAGCTGCCGATGGCTTCGGCGCCGCCGGGTTCCTGCTTGCCGAACTGGTTGCACGGGAAGCCGATCACGGCCAGGCCTTTGTCGCCCAGCTCGCGGTGCAGCGCTTCCAGGCCTTCGTACTGGTAGGTAAAGCCGCATTCGCTGGCGGTATTCACCAGCAGCAGTACCTTGCCCTGGTAGTCGGCCAGCTGGATGTCGCCGCCCAGCAGGGCGGGTACGCGGTATTGATAGACGGACATGGTGTTTACTCTGATTGTGAAAAATTAAATTGTACACAATTGAAATGGCAAAAAAAAGAGCGATGCGGCAAGGGGGAACCACAACGCTCAGAAGAAACGGCTTGCTGTGCCCAGGGCGGCTGCTTGCAGCGCGCCCTGAATTCATCCTAGACCAGGGTAGGGAAATTGCGAGGCTTAAATACGGCCGCCGCGGCAGGCTGCCGCCATGAAAAAAGCCTGCAGGCGTTGCCGGCAGGCTTGGTGTGGGGAGCGGGGGGATCAGGGGCGCGGCAGGGTAACGCCAACCTGGCCCATGTATTTGCCGGCGCGGTCCTTGTACGACACGTCGCAGATTTCGTCCGATTCGAAGAACAGCACCTGCGCCACGCCTTCGTTGGCGTAGATTTTGGCCGGCAGCGGCGTGGTGTTGGAAAACTCCAGCGTGACGTAGCCTTCCCATTCCGGTTCGAACGGGGTGACGTTGACGATGATGCCGCAGCGGGCATAGGTGGACTTGCCCAGGCAGACGGTCAGTACCGAGCGCGGAATGCGGAAGTATTCCACGGTACGGGCCAGTGCAAAGCTGTTGGGCGGGATGATGCAGTAGCCCTTGCCGGAGACTTCCACGAAGGAATCGGGGTCGAAGTTTTTCGGGTCGACGATGGTGCTGTTGATATTGGTGAACACCTTGAATTCGTCCGCGCAGCGGATATCGTAGCCGTAGCTGGAGGTGCCGAACGAGATCACCTTTTCGCCGTTCACGTTCTTGACCTGGTCGTATACAAACGGCTCGATCATGCCGTGTTCTTCGGCCATGCGGCGAATCCACTTGTCGGATTTGATGCTCATCTTGTTCGCTTTCGTGCTGATTTTGGCGGATCAACCGGATTTTACTGCCCACACACCGGCGGCGCTACCACCATTCATCGCATCACGCTAGTACGTGGCGCGGCATGGTAGCGGCATGGCGCGTTCGCTTCAGGCAAATGCTTTGCTTGCAAATTGCTTTATTGATTATTTTATTGGTTTTTTGTGCTATCAAGTGGCAAAACAATAGTGATGTTGATAATTTTATTGCGAATAATTCGCAAAAATCCACCATGACAGCATGGCAGGCCTGTACTAGAATCCCCGTATTCGAGACTTCACCGCTTTTACAGGGGCACACATCATGCAAGGCAACCCGAAAATCATCGACCTGCTGAACGAACTGCTGGCAGAAGAGCTGTCCGCCGCCGACCAGTACTTCGTACACGCAGAAATGTACAAGGACTGGGGCCTGAACAAGCTGTTTGCCCGCATCGACCACGAGCGCGAGGACGAGCTGGAACACGCCCGCACCCTCATTGCCCGCATCCTGTTCCTGGGCGGCAAGCCCAACGTGGCCAAGCGCGTGCCGATCGTGATCGGTGACGACGTACCGTCGATGCTCAAAAGCGATCTGGACGTGGAATACCGCGTGGCGGCCGCGCTGAAAGACGTGATCGCTGTCTGTGAGCAGGAGCGCGACTACATCACCCGCGAACAGCTGATGGTGTTGCTGGAAGAAACCGAAAACGATCACGCGCACTGGCTGGAACAGCAGATCAAGCTGATCGATCTGGTGGGCCTGGCCAATTACCAGCAATCGCAAATGGCCGGCGACGCCAGCGCCAGCTAAGCCCGCTTGGCCACCGTATGCGGCCAACCTTGTCCCGTACCCTGCCTGCTGCTGCACGCAGGGTTTTTTATTGCCTTCGATTTGAAATAATTGAAACACACGTCACGCCGCTTTCTGTTAAACCTGATGGCAAAAAACAGGGAGACAACAATGGACGACAGGCATGCCGTGTTGATCGTGGACGACGAGGCCGATATCCGCGACTGGCTGGCCGAGCTGCTGCAGGATTGCGGCTACGCGGTAGTGGGGGCGGCCAACGGCCGCGACATGCAGGCAGCGCTGCAACAGCACAGTTTTGCGCTGGTGGTGCTGGACCTGCGGCTGAAGGGCGAGGACGGCCTGCAGCTGGCGCGCACGCTGCGTGCGCAGTCGGCGGTGCCCATCATCATGATGAGCGGCAAGGGCGACGAAACCGACCGTGTGCTGGGGCTGGAGCTGGCCGCCGACGATTACCTGACCAAGCCGTTTTCCGGCCGCGAATTCCTGGCCCGCGTGCGCGCCGCGCTGCGCCGTGCCACCGAGCTGTCGCTGCCCATGCTGCGCAAGCCGGGCGAAGCGCACGAATGCTACTGTTTTCACGACTGGATTCTGGACACCACCGCGCGCGAGCTGCGCCATAGCAAGGGCGGCGAGCCGTGCGCGCTCACCCAGGGCGAATACGCACTGTTGGCCGCGCTGGTGCGCCACCCGGGCCGCGTCTGGAGCCGCGAGCAGCTGCTGGAGCAAACCCGCGGCCTGGATACCGAAGTGTTCGACCGCACCATCGACGTACTGATCCTGCGCCTGCGCCGCAAGATCGAACCCAACCCGCGCCTGCCGGCGCTGATCTGCACCGAGCGCGGCGCCGGCTACGTGTTTCGCGCCAGCGTCAGCAAGACCCAGCCGGCATGATCCCCACCCTGTTGCAGCAGCTGCGTACCCAGCCCATCCGTGCCCGGCTGCAGGCCGCCTTCGTGCTGCTGTTCGTGCTGATGCTGGTGGTGATCGTGGTCAGCGTCAGCGCCATGCGCAACACGCTGGACACGCTGACCGGTTTTCGCGAGGAAGTGATGCCGGAGCTGGCTCGCGTGCTGGAGCTGGCTGAAAAAGTGTCGCAAATTGCCGCCATTGCGCCGTCGCTGGCCGACAGCTATGCGCCGGAAACGCTGTCGCGCGACATCAACCGGCTGCAGGCGCTGACACGCGAAATCCGCCAGCTGTCGCAAAACCTGCCGCCGGAGGCCGACCGCCAGCTGGCAGTCAGCAGCATGCTGGAAGGCGCCGAGCGCGACCTGTCGCAGTTGCTGCTGCTGTCGGCGCAGCGCCGCCGCAGCCAGCAGATCCTGAACACCTATATGGCGCGGCTGGACGAGCTGGGCGGCAGGTTGGCCGCGCAGCACGCCGCCCAGGCACGGCGTGCCCCCACGCTGATTCCGCTGTGGCAAACGCTGCTGGCGGTGCCGCTGTCGCGCGACCGTGCCCGGCTGGGCGAGCTGGAAGCCAGTGCCGAGGCGCTGATGCTGGCCATGGCGCGCCGTGGCGAAAGTGCTCAATTGCCGGACTGGCTGGTGGTAGAGCTGGAGGTGATGGTACAGGCGCCACAAAACCTGTTCGAGCAGCAGCGCGAGCTCACCGAAAGTGGCGAGCGCATTGCCGTGTTGCTGCAGCTGTACCGCAGCAACGCCGAGCACCTCAGCCGCCGTACCGCCAGTTACGTGCAGGCCATCCGCCAGCAGGCGGACGACCGCAGCGGCCAGATGGCTACCGAAATCCGCTCCGGCAGCAGCAGCGCCTTGCTGTTGGCCGCCATTGGCGTGGCGGTGGCCATGCTGGCCGCCGCCTACGTGCGCCGCGTGGCGCAGCGCATGCAGGCCATCTCCAGCGTGATGAGCCGGCTGGCCGGTGGCGATACCGAACAACTGACGCCGGCCACTGAGCAGGCCGACGAAATCGGCGACCTGGCGCGCGCGTTCCAGGTATTCCGCGACAACCTGCTGGAAAAGCAGCGCCTGTCGCACGGTATCGAAGCGCAGCGCCGCCTGCTGCAGACGGTGTTCCGCAGCATGCACGACGGCCTGTCGGTGTACGACGAAGACGGCAAGCTGATGGTGTGGAACCCGCAGTTCCCGGCGCAGCTGGGCATGGTGCCCGATTGCCTGCATAGCGGCATGCCGTACACCGCGCTGCGCGCCGCCATGCCGGCCGGCACCCGCTGGGAAGCGGTGGCCGGCGACACCGTGGCGCGGCCGGACGACAGCCACCGCATCGCCAGCCACGCCGAGCTGCACCTGCCCGGCGGCCGGGTGCTGGAATTCATGAGCCACGCCATGCCGGAAGGCGGCTGGGTGGCGGTATGCCGCGATGTCTCGGCGCGCCGCGCCGCCGAGGCGCAGCTGCAGCAGATGCAGAAAATGGAAGTGCTGGGCCAGCTTACCGGCGGTGTGGCGCACGACTTCAACAATATCCTGATCGCCATCCTGGGCAACCTGGAGCTGCTGGAGCAGCGCGCCGACCTGCCGGCCGAGGCGCGGCAGCGGCTGGAGCGCGCCCAGGCGGCGGCCAACAAGGCGGCGGCGCTGACGCGGCGGTTGCTGGCCTTTGCCCGCCGCCAGCCCTTGTGTACCGAACGGGTGGACGTGGGCGACATGCTGTACGAAATGCTGGACCTGGTGGAATACAGCGTCAGCGACGGCATTCGCGTCAGCGTGGACGCGCCGGAAGGCCTGGTGGTGCAGGTAGACCGCGGCCAACTGGAAAACGCCATCCTCAACCTGGCGCTGAATGCGGCGCAGGCGATGGGCGAGCAGGGCAGCCTGCAACTGCGGGTGGGCCGCATCCAGCGTGACGGCCGCGACTGGGTGGCCATCAATGTGCAGGACGACGGGCCGGGCATTCCGCCCGAGGTGCTGCCACACGTGCTGGAGCCGTTCTTTACCACCAAGGCGCAGGGCAAGGGCAGCGGGTTGGGCTTGTCCATCGTGTACGGTTTCGTGAAGCAGAGCGGCGGCGAGCTGGCCATCCACAGCCGGCAGGGCGAGGGTACCACCGTGTGCATCGAGCTACCGGCCAGCGCCGGCCAGTGCAGCCCGCAAGCCTGCGCCAGTGCGCTGCCAGCAGTACTGCCCGCCCGCCACGTGTTGCTGGTGGAAGACGACGCCGACGTGCGCGACACCGCGCAGCAACAGTTGGCCGCACTGGGTGCCCGCGTCAGCGTGTTTGCCAGCGAGGCGGCGCTGCTGGGCTGGCTGGCGGCCGGCGGCGAGGCCGACCTGGTGCTGTCCGACATCATGCTGGGCGAGGGCGGCGACGGCGTGCGCTTGTACCGTACGCTGCAGGCGGCTTACCCCGCGCTGCCGGTGGTACTCACCTCCGGCCTGCCGCCCGAGCACCACGCCCGCCGCAGCGACTGGCCGGCCGGGGTGGCGTTTCTGGCCAAGCCTTATCGCCGTGACGATCTGGCACGCCTATTGGCCTGGGCACCGCTGGCGCCATGAGCGATGTTGCAATTGTTAATGGCGTCGGCATGGCGATGAAATTGCGCATTAACGTTTCCGCGTTTACATGGCAGGGCGACGGCACGCAGCCGGCCTGTCTGGCCGCTGGCGTGCGGCCAACAACACAACGAGGAGACGCATGATGAAATACAGCCTGATCAGTGCTGCCGTGATGATGACCCTGGCCGCCGGTGCCCAGGCCGCCCCGCTGAAGATTTCCTGCGGTGCCGTGGGCCAGGAGCTGGAACTGTGCAAGCAGTCGGTGGCGGAGTGGAGCAAGAAAACCGGCAACGACGTGCAAGTGGTGTCCACCCCCAACGATTCCAACGAGCGCTTGGCGCTGTACCAGCAGATCCTCGGTAGCGGCTCCGACAAGATCGACGTGTTCCAGATCGACGTGGTGTGGCCCGGCATCCTGGCCAACCATCTGCTGGACCTGAAACCGTACACCAACGGTGCCGAGAAGCAGCACTTCGCCGGCATCGTCAGCAACAACACCATTGGCGGCCGCCTGCTGGCCATGCCGTGGTTTACCGACGCCGGCGTGCTGTACTACCGCAAAGACCTGCTGGAGAAATACAAACAGCCGGTACCCAAGACCTGGGAAGAGCTGACCGCCAGCGCCAAAAAGATCCAGGACGCCGAGCGCGCAGCCGGCAACGACAAGATGTGGGGCTTTGTGTGGCAGGGCCGTGCCTACGAAGGCCTGACTTGCGACGCGCTGGAGTGGGTGGTGAGCTACAAGGGCGGCACCATCATCGACGCCGCCAGCGGCAAACCCACCATCAATAACCCGCAAGCGGTGAAGGCGCTGACCACCGCCGCCGGCTGGGTGGGCACCATCACGCCGAAGGCAGTACTGAACTACGGCGAAGAAGAAGCGCGCGGCGTGTTCCAGGCCGGTAACGCGGTGTTCATGCGCAACTGGCCGTACGCCTGGGCGCTGGCACAAAAGCCGGATAGCGCAGTGAACGGCAAGGTCGGCGTGGTGGCCCTGCCCAAGGGCGGCGCCGATGGCCGCAACGCTGCCACACTGGGCGGCTGGCAGCTGGCAGTGTCCAAGTACTCCAAGAACCAGAAGCTGGCCGCCGAACTGGTGACCTACCTCACCAGCAGCAGCGTGCAGAAAATGCGTGCCATCAACGGTTCCTACAACCCCACCATCGCCGCGCTGTACCGCGACACGGACGTGCTGAAGGCCAACCCGTTCTTTGGCGAGCTGTACAACACTTTCACCAGCGCCGTGGGCCGCCCGTCCTCGGTATCGGCTGCCCGTTACAACCAGGTGAGCAACCAGTTCTGGAATGCCACCCACGACGTGTTGTCCGGCAAGACCGACGCCAAGACCTCGCTGGCGCAGCTGGACGCCCAGCTGAAGCGCCTGGCACCGCAAGGTTTCAGCGCCGCCAAGTAAGCCCCTGCCTGTCCTGACCGGGGCAGCCCGGTTGCGGCCAACCTTGGCCGTAGCCGGTGCCTGCCTCGCGGAGAACCCTATGTCTAGCCCAACCCTGACTGCCACCTTGCCGGCGGGCGGTGCCTTGTCGTCGCTGCAGCGTAGCCGGCAGCGCATGGCCTGGCTGCTGGTGTTGCCCAGCCTGCTGGTGCTGCTGGCCATCGCCGGCCTGCCGCTGGCGCGTACTTTTTTCATGAGCCTGACCGATGCCCAGTTGTCCGACCTGTCGGCGCGGCAGTTTGTCGGCCTGGCCAACTACATCGGCGACACTGGCGTATTGGCCGACCCGCAATGGTGGGAGGCGGTGCGCAACACGCTGTGGTTTGCGCTGCTGTCGGTATCGCTGGAAACGGTGTTCGGCCTGGGCGTGGCGCTGATGCTGAACCATCCGTCGCCGCTGAAGGCACTGCTGCGCGCCGCCGTGCTGGTGCCGTGGGCCATCCCCACCGTGGTGTCGGCCAAGATGTGGACCTGGATGCTGCACGACCAGTTTGGCGTCATCAACGCCATGCTGCTGTCGGCCGGCCTGATCGACGCGCCGCTGGCGTGGACCGCCGACCCCGACCTGGCCTTTACCACCATCGTGCTGGTGGACGTGTGGAAGACCACGCCGTTCATGGCGCTGCTGATCCTGGCCGCGTTGCAGATGGTGCCGGGCGATTGCTACGAAGCGGCGCGCGTGGACGGCGTGCCTACCTGGTCGGTGTTCGTCAACATCACGCTGCCGCTGATCACGCCGGCGGTGCTGGTGGCGATGATCTTCCGCACGCTGGACGCGCTGCGCGTGTTCGACCTGATCTACGTGATGACGTCCAACAGCCGCAGCACCAAGAGCATGTCGGTGTACGTGCGTGAGCAGCTGATCGACTTCCAGCTGGCCGGCTACGGCTCGGCCGCCGCCACGCTGCTGTTCCTGCTGATTGCGCTGATCACCCTGTGTTACATGGCGCTGGCGCGCCGCCGCATGGAGGGCTACTAAGATGCTGCCCAAACGTTTGCAGGCCACCGACCTGGCCTATTACCTGTTGCTGCCGCTGGTGCTGGCGTTTTCGCTGTACCCGTTTGCCTACGCTGTGGCCAGCTCGTTCAAGCAGGGCAGTGCGCTGTTCTCCAGCGATTTCTGGCCCAAAGTGTGGAGTGCGGCCAACTACGTGGCGGTGTTCGCCGAGCAGCCGTTCGGCCAGAACCTGCTGAACTCGGTGCTGGTAGCGGGCGGCGTGGTGCTGCTATCGCTCACCGTGTCGCTGCTGGCGGCCTACGCGCTGGGGCGGGTGCAGTTCCGTGGCCGCGGCGTGCTGATGATGACCATCCTGGGCGTGTCGATGTTTCCGCAGGTGGCCATCCTGTCCGGCCTGTTCGAGCTGATCTCGTGGCTGGGCCTGTACGACAGCCTGTGGGCGCTGGTGCTGTCCGACCTGATCTTCACGCTGCCGTTTACGGTGTGGGTGCTGGTGACCTTCATGCGCGAGCTGCCGCGAGAGCTGGAAGAGGCGGCGCTGATGGACGGCGCCGGCGTGCTGACGGTGATCTTCCGCATCTTCCTGCCGCTGCTGTGGCCGGCGGTGGCGGCCACCTCGCTGCTGGCCTTCATCGCAGCGTGGAACGAGTTTTTGTTTGCACTCACCTTCACGCTGTCCGGCGAGCAGCGCACGGTGCCGGTAGCCATTGCGCTGATCAGTGGTGCCAGCAGCTACGAACTGCCGTGGGGCAACATCATGGCCGCCTCGGTGATTGTTACCGTGCCGCTGATTGTGCTGGTGCTGATATTCCAGCGCCAGATCGTGTCGGGCCTGACCGCGGGTGCGGTAAAAGGCTGATGTGATTTCGCCATACAACGCCTGTGTACTTCCAGGGAAACAATATTGCCTGATCGCCGGCACGAAATAGTCCACCGCCGGATAGACATAACATGATGCAACGCCTCATGGTACAGCGGGTGTTATTTCGTGCTTTTCGTGATTTTCGTGGCTAAGGAATAAAAGCATGCAAAAGAATCAACACTGGTGGCAAAACACCGTGATTTACCAGATTTACCCGCGCAGTTATCAGGATAGTAATGGCGACGGTATCGGCGATTTGCCGGGTATTACCTGCCGCCTGCCGCATATTGCGCAACTGGGCGCCGAGGCGATCTGGATTTCCCCATTTTTTACTTCGCCGATGGCCGATTTCGGTTACGACGTTTCCGATTATTGCAACGTAGACCCGATGTTCGGCACGCTGGACGATTTCCGCGCCCTGGTTGGCCGCGCCCACGAACTGGGGCTGAAAGTACTGATCGACCTGGTGCTCAGCCATACCTCCGACCAGCACCCGTGGTTTGCCGAAAGCCGCGCCAGCCGCGACAACGCCCGCGCCGACTGGTACGTGTGGGCCGACCCGCGCGCCGACGGCACGCCGCCCAATAACTGGCTGAGCATTTTTGGTGGCAGCGCCTGGCAGTGGGACGCCCGCCGCGGCCAGTACTACCTGCACAACTTCCTCACCAGCCAGCCGGACCTCAACTTCCACCAGCCGGCGGTGCAGGACGCGGTACTGGACGTGGCGCGCTTCTGGCTGCAGCTGGGCGTGGACGGCTTCCGGCTGGATACCGTCAACTTCTACACCCACGACGCGCAGCTGCGCGACAACCCGCCACAGCCGGCCGGCAGCTACGCCGGCGGCGTGCCGCGTAGCAACCCGTACGCCTTCCAGCGCCATCTGTACGACAAGACGCAGCCGGAAAACCTGGCTTTCATCCGCCGCCTGCGCCGCCTGTGCGACGAATTCGGCGCCATTACCGTGGGCGAGATCGGCGACGATTTGCAGTACCAGACGCTACGCGACTACACCGCCGGTAGCGATCTGCTGCACATGGCCTACGTGTTCACGCTGCTGACCGAAGAATGCCACCCGCGCTACCTGCACCGCGTGCTGCAGGAGTACGTGGCCGAGGCCGGTAACGCCACCGTGTGCTGGGCACTGTCCAACCACGACAACATCCGCGTGGTCAGCCGCTGGGCGGCGCTGGGCGGCAGTGAGGCGGCGCGCGCCCGTGTATTCGCCATGCTGCTGCTGGCGCTGCCGGGGCCGGTGTGCCTTTACCAGGGCGAGGAGCTGGGCTGGCCGGAAGCCGAAATCCGCTACGAAGAGCTGCAAGACCCGTACGCCAAGGTGCTGTGGCCCGAGTTCAAGGGCCGCGACGGCTGCCGCACGCCGATGGCGTGGGACGATAGCGCCGACGGCGGCTTCGGCAGTACGCAGCCGTGGCTGCCGCTGTGGCCGGCGCACCGTGCTGCGGCGGTGGCACAGCAAGCCGCACAGGCGGGCAGCACGCTGGCGTTCTGGCAGCAGCTGCTGGCCTGGCGCCGTCAGCAACCGGCCCTGCACGGTGGCGACTTTGTGCTGGACGCAGCCGACGACAGCCTGCTGCGCTTTGGCCGCCGCGCTGATAGCCAGCAGCTGCAGTGCGTGTTCAACCTGGGAAGTACCGCGGCCAACCTGCCGC
Source organism: Vogesella sp. (assembly GCF_046297735.1). NCBI lineage: Bacteria > Pseudomonadati > Pseudomonadota > Betaproteobacteria > Neisseriales > Chromobacteriaceae > Vogesella > Vogesella sp. Next base: position 4,670 of record NZ_JBKBHK010000005.1, on the reverse strand, counting down.
TGCCGGCAGGCGCCCGCGTACTGTTGCATAGCGACGGTGGCCAGGCTGCCGGACAAGTCATCGAACTGGCGCCGATGTCGGCTGCCTTCATCCAGCTGGCCGTGGAGGGCTGATCATGAGCGAAATCCGACTGCAGGGCATTCAAAAGCGCTTTGGTGGCAACCCCATCCTGGCCGACATCAACCTCACCATCGCGCCGGGCGAGTTCTGCGTGTTCATCGGCCCGTCCGGCTGCGGTAAATCCACGCTGCTGCGGCTGATCGCCGGCCTGGACGACGCCAGCGGCGGCGAGCTGTATATCGACGGCCGCTGTGTCAACGAGGTACCGCCGGCGCAGCGTGACGTGGCGATGGTGTTCCAGAGCTACGCGCTGTACCCGCATATGACGGTGTACGACAACATGGCCTTCGGCCTGCGCCACCTGAAGCTGGGTAAGACCGAGATCGAGCGCCGCGTGCGCAGCGCCGCCGAGTCGCTGCACCTTACTGCGCTGCTGGACCGTAAGCCGGGCGCGCTGTCCGGCGGCCAGCGCCAGCGCGTGGCGATTGGCCGCGCCATCGTGCGTCAGCCCAAGGTGTTTCTGTTTGACGAGCCGCTGTCCAACCTGGACGCCTCGCTGCGCGTGAAAACCCGGGTGGAGATCGCCCGCCTGCACCGCGAGCTGGGCCGCGCCAGCATGGTGTATGTGACGCACGACCAGGTAGAAGCGATGACGCTGGCCGACAAGATCGTGCTGCTGAAGCCGCTGGCCGGGCAGGAGGGTATGCCCAGCATTGCGCAAGTGGGCCACCCGCTGGAGCTGTACCACCACCCGAAAAACCGTTTTGTGGCCGGCTTTATCGGCTCGCCGGGGATGAACTTTTTCCCGGCCGAGGTCAGCATGGCGCGCAGCGACGGCCTGCAGTGCCAGGCGGGTACCGCCACCTTGCTGGCGGCGGTGAACGCCGCCGGCCAGCTGGCGGGCAGTATGGTGACGCTGGGCGTGCGCCCCGAACACGTGCAGGTAGGCGAGGGCAGCCTGCTTGGCCGTATCACCCACCTGGAGCACCTGGGCGAGCACAGCTATGCCTACCTGGACACCGACCTGTCGCCGGCGCCGCTGGTGGTGAAGCTGGCCGGCGCCAGCGCCGCCATCGGCGACAGCCTGCGTTTTGCCCTGCCGGCAGAGCGTGTGCACGTGTTCGACGCCGCCGATGAGGCGCTGCCAAGGTTGGCCGCCAGCCTGGCTGCGGCTTAGCAGCCCCAGCGGGAGCGCGAATAAAGGCACCGGTAGGTGCCTTTATTTATTTGTGTATTATTTCAATTATTAATGGCAGGTTTTATTTGTGAATAATGTTTTGTTGCTGGTAACCAATTGCTTGCTGAAAATGGCTCGTTTTGTTTTGTAATTGATTGGCTACATGTTGGCCACCGTTTTAAATAAGTCTACCGGCACGCGCTGGAAAATAAACACAAACGGAGACAAGCATGAACCAGAAACACATTGCCCTGCTGATCGCTGGCACCCTGATGGCCGGCCACGCTTTTGCCCTGGATGGCGATATCAAATTCACCGGCAAGGTGGAAGTCGGTATGGCGTCCAAAAAAGAGAACGGTATCAGTAACCGTGCGGTAGAAGACGGCGGTTCCGAATTGAATGTGGTTGGCAGTGCTGATATTGGCAATGGCCTGAAAGCGCTGCTGCAAGTAAATACCGACATCAAACTGGATAATAATAAAGGCACCGACCACTTTGCCAATGGCGATACTTTTGTCGGCCTGCAGGGCGAGTTTGGTACCGTGAAACTGGGCCGTGGCATCAATGCCTACGGTGACGGCTACTTCAAAGCCAACCTGTACGCCTACGACGTGGGCCCGGACCGCGGCGACATCGCCAGCGGCGGGGGCAATGCACGCGGTGCCTTCAAATACGAAGCGCCGAACCTGAATGGCCTGGCGCTGTCGTTCAGCTACTCGCCGGGTGAAGACAAGACCACCACCCAGCAGCGCGCCACCGACGCCTGGGCCGCCAGCGGTACCTACGAGCAAGGCTTGTTTGGCGCCCGCCTGTCGTTTGGCCAGCAAAAAGTGGCAGCCGGCGGTACGCTGAAGGACACGCTGCTGGCATTCAAGGTAGTGCCGGCGACCGGCCTGACGCTGGCGACCGAGTTCAACAATTCCAAGAATGTCAGCGGCCCGACGCAAAAGAGCGTGGGCGTGTACGCCGAGTACAAGCCGCAGCGCCTGGGCGTGCGTGCCGGTTATATCAATACCAAGGACTACGGCTACGCCAACGGTGGCAAGCACAAGGTGAGTCTGCTGGGCGCCGACTACGATCTGTCGGGCAAGGAAAGCCGCTTCCAGACCAGCCTGTTCGTCGAGTACAAGTCCGACAAGAAGAACAACAAGCAGCGTGACAATTACCTGTTTGGCGGGGTGCACATCGGCTTCTGATGCTGCTGTGCATGGCAGCGCACGCTGCCGGTTCCGGATGAGGTCTTTGCCTGCCGCTCTGCGGCAGGTTTTTTTCATGCAGGAGACGCAATGACACAGCCCTTAGCAGCCTTGCTCTGTTTTGGCGAGGCTTTGACCGACATGATCATCCAGCCCGACGGGCGCTGGCTGTCGCGCCCCGGTGGCGCGCCGTGGAACGTGGCGCGCATTCTGGCCGGCTGGGGGTTGTCGGCGGCGTTTGCCGGCGCCATCAGCCGCGACTGTTTTGGCGATGCCTTGCTGGCGGCCAGCCGCGACGCCGGGCTGGATGTGCGCTATCTGCAGCAGGTGGCGGCCTCGCCGTTGCTGGCGATGGTGTACAGCACGCAGCCGCCGAAATACTTTTTTGTTGGCGACCGTAGTGCTGACTTGCACTTCGATGCAGCCAAGCTGCCGCCGGGTTGGCCGCAGGCGGCGCGCTGGGCGCTGTTTGGCGGCATCAGCCTGGCGCGCGCCCCGTTGGCCGGCCATTTGCTGGCGCAGGCGCGGCAATTGAAAGCCGCAGGCGTACGCATCGCGTATGACCCCAATTTCCGCGTGGCGATGGACGCCGGCTACGACGACATGCTGCGCCAGATGGTGGCGCTGGCCGACGTGGTGAAAGTATCGGACGAAGACCTGGCCGGTCTGTTCCGCCACGACGATCAGGCCGCCGCGCTGGCCACCTTGCGGCAATGGAACCCGCAGGCCTGGGTGCTGTACACCCGTGGTGCCGCCGGCGCGCAGTTGTATGTGGAAGACGCGGTCTGGCAGCTGGCGCCGCCTGCCGTGCCGGTTGTGGATACGGTAGGGGCGGGGGACGCCAGCATGGCCGGCTTGCTGGCTAGCCTGTGGCAGGCACCGCAGGCGACGCCGGCGCAGCATCTGGCCGCCGCCGTGGCCAGCGGCAGTGCGGCTTGCGGCGTGGCGGGGGCGGCGATTCCGCCGCAGGCAACGGTGGCTGGCTTGCAGGCAGATTTGCTGCCGGCGGTGCAACAGTCACGCTAGGGTGGACCGCCAAACGACAAGGCCGCCCTTTGGGCTAATGCCAGTCAGTTAACACTGACTGGCGTTTTTTGGTTAGGGGTTTGTTGCGTTGAAGTAGGCTAGTGTGTCCGCTCTGCGGACGATGATTAGATGCCGGTTCCGCCCGGCAGACGGGAAAGGGGGCGGATTGCCGCCCCCTTTTCATTCCCCCGCAACCCGGGGCTGCTCGAAACCCCGTTCAAAATGGCACGCCCCAGGCACCGCCGAACTCGCCCCTCGCTAACGGCTCGGGGCTCACACAAATCGGCGTCTTAAAACCTGGGGCGCACCATTTTGACCGGCTCGCGCCAACGGGATGGGGCGCTTCACTCACGTCCTGCTACGTGAATACCAAGCACATTCGCCTAACTGACTGGCATTATCCCTTTGGGCGGCCTTGTCGCGTATCACGCAGTGGCGCTTAGTCCAGCTGCGAGGTGCAGCACGGGCAGCGGGTGGCTTTCACCGGAATACTGGACAGACAGTAGCGGCATTCCTTGGTGGTGACCTCTGCCGGGGCCTCGGCCACTTTTTCTTCGCGCTTCAGACGGTTGATGACTTTGACCAGCATGAAGATGGCGAATGCCACGATGGTGAAGCTGACCAGAGCGTTGATGAACAGGCCGATATTCATGGTGACGGCGCCGGCTTCCTTGGCGGCAGCAACGGACGCGTACGGGGCGGCTGCCTTGGCGCCTTCCTTCAGCACGATGAACATATTGGCGAAGTCGACATTGCCGATCAGCAAGCCGATGGGCGGCATGATCACGTCGTCAACTAGCGACTTGACGATGGCGCCGAAGGCGCCGCCAATCACCACGCCCACCGCCAGGTCGATCACGTTGCCGCGCATGGCAAATTCGCGGAATTCTTTCAGTACGGACATGTGTGCCCCCCTTTTGATTTTGTAATGAAGATTAACAAGACGCTTAAGTATCGAACGAAAATCGGAAAAACTGAAGCTTGGCACTCAATTTGATTATGTAGCATGCAAATGCGGCTTTGACTGTTTAGATTTAGCTTAACAACAGCGTCGACCTAGCTGCGCCAGAATGCAAAAACCCCGGCAGGGCCTAATGCCAGTCAGTTAACGCTGACTGGCATTTTTCGTTGGATATTTGTGTGCCCTGTTCTTCACCACTCGCGGGCAATGTCGGTCTGGTCTGCGGGGTGGTAGGACAAACAGACTCGAC